>JAGQRI010000015.1:0-4046 GCA_020425515.1 Planctomycetota bacterium
GGCTTCCGGGTGGTCCGGGTTGGTCTTCAGCGCCTCGTCGAGTTCTTTCAGACCGGCCGTGTTGCGCCAGCGGAAGAAGTCGACCTGCGCCATCCGCAGGTGCATCAGCGCGGAGTTCGGGTTGTGCTTGAGGTACGGGCCGGCGTAGTTGACGTGCGCGCTGGAGTCGTGGTTCTGTTCGAGGTAAAGCTGGGCCATCCACGCGCAGGTGCGCTCGTGGTACTCGTCGGCGATCAGCGCGTTGCCCCAGCAGTCGTTGGCGTCGGCCAGCCGGTGCATCCAGTAGTAGGCCTCGCCGGTGCTGGCCCACAGGTCGGCGAGTTCGGGCTGGCGCCCCTTCAACTTGTCGATCTTCAGCACGCCCGCGCGCTGCGCCAGCGCAATCTGACGGACCTGGTCGTAGGTCTTGTCCGCATCCTCGTACTGGCCGGTAAGGCGCAGGACGTGCCCCTTGATAAGGTAGGCGTCGATGGCGCCGGCCGGGTCCTTGGTTTCGATAATCTGATCCGCAAGCTTGGTGGCGCCGTCCAGGTCGCCTGTCAGCAGCTTCAGACGGCCGAGCAGAACCAGCGTGCGAGGCTCCGGCTTTTCGACGGCTTCGATGCACTTCTCGAGCGCGCGGACCGCCAGCTTGTAGTCGCCGAGCTGGCTGTAGGTCTCGGCCAGCCCGCGCGCGGCGGACTGGTTCCCGGGCTCGGCCTTGACGACCTTCTTGAACTCAAGCTTGGCGCTGCTGTAGCGCCCGACGTCCAGCGCGAGCTCGGCATCGGGCAGTCCGCCTTCGTCTTCGTCGGCGTCATCGCTGATTTCGTCCGCCAGCAACTGTGGCCGGATCGTCGGTGCCGGCAGCACCTGGTTCGCGAAAGCGAGCGGCGCAAAAGCCGCAAACATCAGCCCGGCAAGCAGATAGCGCATAAACAACCTCCAATGGCATAAACGAGCGCCTTGCAGCGCTCCTTCCATATTACGGACGGGAAGCTCAAAGCGTTCACCAAAACCGCGGGTTCGTGCCCGGCTCTGCTATAGTGAAAGATCACCACCATCGCTCGTAATCATGCTTAGCCGATACTCAGCGGGGGGTTGATATGCGCAAGATCGTGCTGGCGCTCGCGGCGCTGGCGTTCTGCCTGGCGGCGCCGGGCAGCCCGTGCACCGCCGACGAGCCCATCTTCACCAATATCGAACAGGGCTTTCGTGTCGACCGGCCCGCCGGCTGGTCATTCAGTGAACCCACACCGCCGGAGGGCGCAGGCTACGCCATGAAGCTGGCGAAAGTGAAGAACAAGACCGAGACCAGCCTGACCGTCTACGTAATCGAACGCCCCGAAAACTGCAGCAACGCCAGCGACGCCCGGAACTCCGCCGAGGAGAACTGGAAAAAGAACGAAAAGCTCTCGAACATCAAGCGCGGCAAGGGCAAGTGCGCGGGCACGACGGCGCCGTGGTTGAAGGGCGCGTACGACGCCGGCACGAAGTACACGATCCGCCAGCACTTCCTCGTGCGCGACGGGCAGGTCTTCATCCTGCAAAGCCTTGCGCCCGAGAAAGAGTTCTCCGACGCCGAGAAAGACCTGCAGCCGCTGCTCGACAGCTTTGAACTGATACCCATCGACAGGGACCGCAAGCGCCTGCTCGAAATCGCTTCGCACTGCGGCAGCGAGGTCCGCTTCGCCGAGGGCTGGCAGGAAGCCGCCCGCCGCGCGAAAGAGGAAGACAAGCTGGTGCTGGTCGTCTTCGAGGTCTACCGCGGGCTGCTGAATTCACGGTTCACACTGAAAACCGTCTTCATGCACCCGGACATGGTCGAGCTGGTCAACGAGCGCTTCGTGCCCATGTTCTGGACTTCCGGCACCGACGCGCCGTTCAACAAGCCCGAAGTATTCGGGCTCGGCCCTGTCACCTTCGGCAGCGGCATGATGATCGCCGACGCCGAAGGACGGATCATCGGCCAGGCCGTCACGGGGCATCCCGACTACCTGTACGACTTCTGCCGTGAAGTGCTGTCGGAACACCCGGGGGCCAAACCGGCCAATGAGTCTGACCCGCTCGAAGCCGTCCGCCGGGGCGAACTGGAGCGCGCTGCCAGACTTTTGGGAAAGCCGCTTACCGGGCTGGAATGGCGGACGCAGGCGGACCTCCAGCGCATGCTCCGCGATGGCGAGAAAGCCCAGGCGGCGATCGACAAGGCCAGGAGCGAAGGCGAGAAATCGCTCGACAACCTGGAAGCATGGCTGTGGCTCAACCGCAGTGAGCCCGCCAAGGCCGCCAAGGCAACGGCCAAGGCAAAGGACCCGGCGGGGGTCTTCTGGAAATGTTGCGCGACTGCCACATTGAAGGGCTACGAAGCCGTTGAGAAAGAGTTACGCGAACTCGCACTCGAACACCCGGAAAGCCGCTGGGGTTGGTGGGCCGCGGCCATCGTGACGGAGCCGCGCCTGCACGGCGTGCTCGACATGTTCGCGTGGCCTGACGACCGCCAGTTCAAAGCGTGGGACATCCCGGACTACGAGCCGAAGACGGACACCGACGCCGCCCGCAAGGATGCCGTCAGGTTCCTGCTGAAGTCGCAGGGCGAGGACGGGCGCTGGGTCAACCCGCGCAGCGCCAACGGGCAGGTGTTCGACGTTGCGATCTCGGCCATCTGCGCGTCCAGCCTGATCAGCCGTGCGGACACCGAAGAAGCACACAAGGCCGTTGAGCGCACTCTCGACTACATCCTCGAGCAGAAGCTGCAACTCGATCCCTCGGCACTGTTCGATTACGGCATCTGGGCGGAGATTTTCTCGATCGACTTCCTGGCGCGCTGCAACGAAGCCGGCATCGGCAAGCGCGGCGCCAACGTCAAGGCCATGAACACATTGATCGACGACCTGGCCCTGAACCAGTACGAAAGCGGCGGCTGGGGCTACTTCCACCACGAGAGCAACACAGACAACAGCATCGGCTTCGTCACCTCGGCGGCGGTGCTGGCACTGCACCGGGCGGATGCGGCGGGCGCGAAGGTGCCGCGGACCATGCTGATCCGCGCCTGCGATTCGATCGAGTATCTCAAGCACCCCAACGGCAGCTTCGGCTACATGTGGATGTCCGGCAAGGGCGACGACGCGAAGCAGGCGGAAGCCTCTTTGCGCAGCCCGTTGTATGCGCTCGCGCTGAAACGCCGCTCCCGGATGGACGCCGACGGCGTGCGCACGGCCCTCAACGTCTACCTGAAACACCGCGAGCACACGATCGCTGAAAAGGGCAAAAGCATCTGCCACACCGGCCCCGAAGGCACGGCCGCGTACTACCTGCTGTTCGGCTACCGCTTCGCGGCGGAGGCGCTGCTCGAGCTGCCGGAAAAGGAGCAGGCAGCGTATCGCGAAGCGTTGCGGCATGACGTGCTCCAGTACCGGACGGCCGACGGCAGCTTCTGCGACTACCTGAGCGTAGGTCGTGAATACGGTGCCGCCATGGCGCTGAGCACCCTCGACCTGCTCGCCAGGTAGGCAAGACGCTGATGTCAGTGGCGCGTGGACAACTTGTTGGCAGCCGCTAGAATTCGCGTCCCCCACAATTCCACGCCACACCGGAGAGACCGCGATGAAGTCGGACCTGGAGATCGCACGCGAAGCCAAGCTGGAGAAGATTGAAGACGTTGCCAAACGCTACGGCATCGAGCGCGACGACCTCGAGCTTTACGGCGACGTCAAGGCCAAGGTCAAACTCAGCATTCTCGACCGCCTGAAGGACAGGCCCAGCGGCAAGTACATCGACATCACCGCGATCTCCCCCACGCCCCTCGGCGAAGGCAAGACCACCAACACCGTCGGCGTCACCATGGGGCTGACCCACATCGGCAAGAAGGCCGCATGTTGCATTCGCCAGGCTTCGCTCGGCCCGGTGTTCGGCATCAAGGGCGGTGCGGCGGGCGGCGGCTTTGCCCAGGTGATCCCGCCCGAGGACCTGAACATTCACCTCACCGGCGACATCCACGCCGTGCAGGCCGCGAACAACCTGGCCTGCGCGTTCCTCGATAACCACATCAAGTTCGGCAACGCGCTCGG
>JAGQRI010000015.1:4181-9520 GCA_020425515.1 Planctomycetota bacterium
GTCGCCAGTGAGGTCATGGCGATCCTCGCGCTGGCGGAAGACATCCACGACATGCGCAAGCGCTTCGGCAAGATGGTCGTCGGCTTTAATAAGGAAGGCAAGGGCGTCACCTGCGAAGACCTGAAGGTCGCCGGCGCGATGACCGCCATCATGCGCGACGCCATCAAGCCGAACATCCTGCAGTGCATCGGCGGCTCGCTCGCGTTCGTCCACGCCGGGCCGTTCGCCAACATCGCCCACGGCAACAGCAGCATCGTGGCCGACCGCGTCGCGCTGAAGGTGGCCGACTACGTGGTGACCGAGTCCGGCTTCGGCGCGGACATGGGCGCCGAGAAGTTCTTCAACATCAAGACGCGCTACAGCGGGCTGATCCCGAACGCCGTCGGGCTGGTGGCCACGGTGCGCGCGCTCAAGAACCAGTCGGGCAATTTCAAGGTCAAGCCGGGCAAGCCGCTGCCGGAAGGCCTGGTCAAGGAAGACCTCGCCAGCCTCGAAAAGGGCATGCCGAACCTGACGCGCCACGTGCAGAACTGCGTGCGCATGGGCGTGCCGGTGGTGGTCGCGATCAACGTCTTCGGCAACGAGACCGAGAACGAACTGGAAATGGTCCGCAAGGCCGCCAAGGAAGCAGGCGCCTTCGACTGCGTGATCAGCGAAGTGTTCGCCAAGGGCGGCGAGGGCGGCGCGGCATTCGCGGAAGCGCTGGTAAAGGCGTGCGAGCAGCCGAGCGATTTCAAGTTCACCTACGAACTCGATCAGCCCATCAAGAAGAAGACCGAGCAACTGGCCAAGACCTGGTACGGCGCCGGCAAGGTCGAGTTCAGCCCGGCCGCGGCCAAGCGCGTCAAGGCCTTCGAGGACGCGGGCTTCGGCAACCTGCCGGTCTGCATGGCCAAGACCCAATACAGTTTCAGCCACGACCCCAGCCTGCTCGGCGCGCCGGAGGGGTTCACGCTGCCGATCAAGGACGCCAGGCTGAGCGCCGGCGCGGGCTTCGTCTACATGCTCTGCGGTGACATGATGACCATGCCCGGCCTCGCCAAGAAGCCAGGCGGCGAAGCCATCGACATCGACGAGCAAGGCAACATCATCGGCATGTTCTAAACAGTGGCATGCGCATCCTGCGCATGAGTTCCGCGGGCATCCCGCCCGCGGGTGCAGGCTGGAAGCCTACATCACGGATGGCAACGGTCCGCCATACGATTTGGGCAGACTGTCGATGATTTCGAGTGTTTCCATGCTTACGCGTACGACCTGGCCCACGAGGCGGACGATGTATTCCGGGTCGTCTTCGCGGTTGGGGTCGCTGACGATACCGCTTTTCTTGTCGGTCTTCACGCGGTACTGGTCGATCACCCACTCCAGCGCGCTGCGGTTGCCGAGGCGGTAGTCGAAACAGCGCTTGGGTATCTCGAGCAACGTCAGACGCTTGTTGACCTTGAGCGACTTCTTGTCTTTTGACAGGCGCATCTTGTCTGTGATCACGTACAGGTCGCGGCCTTTGGCACCGGTACTGACGACTTGCTTCAACGGCCACGGCTCAAGCGTTTCGTAGTCCAGGTGCAGCTTGCAGAGTTGTTCGCCGGCGTCGGCGAAGGCACGGAACGCGGCCGTCCCGGCCGCACGCTTTTTTGCGGACGAGACGTCCGCGGTCCCGGCAAAGGGAATGCGCGGGAGTTCACGTTTTAAACAGTCCTTGAACTTCTCGCGGTAGCCGGGGTGATGAAGCATGCCATAGACGTAGTGGAAGATGTCCCACTTCGAGATCGTCTCGTCACCGTAGGCCTCACGAAACGTCTTAAGAGCCCAGTCCGTAACATTCTCCCGCCGATTCGAACCGTCTTCGTCATACACGTAGAACGGGAAACACTGGGAACCACCTTGCGGGAGCAAATCAACGATAGAGCGGGCCGCGAGGCCAAAAGTTGGCCAGTCGCTGCCAGCCTTCACCCAGATCTGAATGTTGTCCCTGACAGATTTTGCACTCGGGAAGAAGTTCTCCTGCGAGTAGGTGCGTTCGAGTATTGCCGGGTCGAAGTAAAGAGTCTTCTTAGTGAACGGCCTGTACAGGCTTGGTGCGGCGTGGCCCTCAGAAGACCGTAACCCCACCCCTGACATCAGCTTCTTCTTGAGCGTGTCACTCCACTTGATTTCATCGTACTTCACGAAATCATCGACGTTCTTCTTGAGGCGTCGTGTTTTAGATGCACGCTTGTAGCGGTCCACTTCCGCGTTGTAGTTGTCTATGAACTGCTTTACACGCGAGATCAACGCCTCTCGGTCAAAGTCGTATACGACCTCGTCTCGATTCGTCTTGACCCCGGGCGAAGCTTCGGCGAACACAGTGCCTGCGCTGCCACCATGCTTATCGGCCAACGGAGCAAACTCTGCGAACTCATCAGCCCCATCAGCTACAAGCCATGCGGCTTTCGCGTTCGGTGCCAGTTTTTGCCAGATCACTCCGGACGTTGCGCGACTTGTCTCAAGCAGTCGGTACTTCTCCCAGCGAGTCAGGAATTCTCCGACGCGATGATAGGCGATCTCGTGATTCTTGTGGGACTTCCGACGGACGGCAACAGTGATGCCTACACCGACCTGAATCCCAAAGACGTTGTGCGTGGTGCCGCTTAGCTTCGGGTTCTGACGCACGTTGCCATGCAAATCTAGGTGGTAGATACGCGTGAAGTCCTGCGCGAGATGCCGCCTCATGCCGTCAAAGGCGATTTGATCGACGAAACTGTTGTTGCTCACATAACAGACGATGCCGTCCCGCCCGTCGAGGCGATCCACCGCCCAGCGGAAGAATTTCACGTACACATCGGACAGCGCATTCTTATTGGTCGCACGTGAGTCTGCCGAATATGTCTCACGAATCTTCTGGTCCGTGATTGGGTATTTCCGGTTCTTATTCTGGTCATTCTCGCTCTTCTGACCGACGTTGTACGGAGGATTGCCAATGATGACAGTGATCGGTGATTTACGCTGACGGTTTACGCGGGCTGCGTTGGCTTCAGTCATAAACGCGTTGGCTTGCACCATGCTGCTGATGTCCAGCGTGTCCACGAAGCATAAGCCTTCGAACGGCTCGTACTCGCCCATGCGTTCGGCGTAGGCGTGCTCGATGTTCATGGCCGCGATGTAGTAGGGCAGCAGCATGATCTCGTTGGCGAACAGGCGCTTCTGGTAGGCGTCCTTCAACTCGCCCAGCGGGATGCGGTTGATCAGGTTGACCATGAAATTGCCGGTGCCCGTACACGGGTCGAGTATCCAGACGTCCTTGCCGCCGAGCGTGGTGTTGAACTCCTTCTGCAAAACCTCGTCCACGCTGGCGCACATGAAGTCCACGATCTCCTGCGGCGTGTAGACGATGCCGTGGGTGTCGGCCGTCTTGGGCGAGAAGCCTTTGAAAAACTCCTCGTAGACCGTGTTCATGAAGGCCTGCTTCTGGCCGTAGTCCTCGATGTTGCGCGCCGTCTGCTCAATGGCCTTGTAGAAGTAGTCGAGGTCTTTCTCGAATTTGCTGCGGTCGAAATCACGGTGCAGCGAGTCGATCACCTTCTCCACTTCGTTGGCGATCACGTTTCGCCGCGTGAAGTCCTGCCGGTTGAACACAGTCCGGAACAGGCGCTGCGTCAGCAGGTGCTGCACCAGCATCTCGTCCACGGCGTGCCGGCTGATGTTCGGGTTCAGGCTGGAGCGGCAGAGTTCAAAAAAGTCGGCGAAGGCCTTCTTGAAGCCCGGGTTCTTTTCGTGGGCGGCGGATATCTTCTTTTCCAGCCCGGCCGCGAGGTCGGGCACGTCTTCCTTGAACTTCGCCACGGCCTGCGCGAACGTCTGCATCTCGCGCGGCGTGTACTCAATGAAAACGTTGAGCAGCTTGCACAGCTCTTCAGGGTCCGTGAGGTCGCGCCGCGAGACTTCCTGGCCGTTCTGGTACAGCACCCCCTCGTGCCCGTTTTCGAAGATGATGTTGTTAAGCGGGTAGTCCTTGCCCTTCTTCTTTTCAATCTCGGCATCAAGGTTGTCGGCGAGGTCCTTCGCTTCCCAGTATCCACGCGGGATGTTGTGTTCGCTCAACACCGTCCCGTCCGGGACGACGCGGTGGCCTTTGACCGTTACCGGGTTCTCGGGCACGAATGTCCACCCCTGCTTGCGGGCGACATTCGTGAGCAATTCCTGAAACGCGGCCCGCCGGGCCATTTCATGCTTCGCCCCGGCTTTGCCCAGGGCGGCCACGGCCTTGTAGTAGGCCTTGATCGGTTTGTGGGTTGGTTTGAAGCGGTCTGCGTACATGTTGTGAGACTAGACCGCGCGGCCGGCAATGCCAATGATGTTGAAGTGGTGTGGAGTACGGGCAAGCGGCAAGATTGCCCGTGGCGGGAAACTTACAGCATGACTCCGAAGGAAACCCGTTGATTTTTATAATGGCGTTATGCATTATTCAGTCCATGCGCTTTCCCGTGGTTTTTGATCTTGGGTTTGTTGCTGTGCCGGCGCATCCGGTGCTGGAGGTGATTGGTTACTCGGCCGGGTTTGCGATCTGGTCGCGGGCGCAGCAGCGGCAGCTTCCTTCGCTTTCGAAAGACCAGTCGCTTTGGCTGTTCGTAGGGGCATTGATCGGCGCGGGGCTGGGCGCGAAGTTGCTGGGGCTGCTTGAGTGGCTGCCGACCAACCTGGAACGCCTTAGCGACCCGAAGATGTGGTTTGAAAACAAAACCATCGTCGGCGGGCTGCTCGGCGCATGGCTTGGTGTCGAGCTTGCCAAACGCGCCGTCGGCGTGCGCCGCTCGACCGGCGATGCGGTCGTGTTCGCGTTCATCGCCGGGCTCGCGATCGGGCGCGTGGGCTGCTTCCTGACCGGGTTGCCGGACAAGACCGTCGGGCTGCATTCGAGCCTGCCCTGGGCGGTCGATTTCGGCGACGGCCCGCGCCACCCCTCTCAGCTTTATGAAATCGTCTTCCTGGGCTTGCTGGGCGGCGCGTTGTTCGCGCTGCGCAAGCGCTTCAAAACACCCGGCGCGATGTTCCGCGTACTAGTCGTCAGCTATCTGGCATTCCGCCTGGTCGGCGATTTCTGGAAGCCGCGCGCGCCCTACGCCTGGGGGCTGAGCGCCATCCAGACCGCCAGCGCGTTCGGCATGACGGCGGCCGCCGTCGGGCTGGTGCGCCTGCGCAGAAAGGAGGCCGCCCATGGCGGATCGCCCGTACCTGTTTCATGAGCTGACCTCCAGCCTGTGCACGCGTTGCCTCCGCAAAGTGGAAGCCAAGGTGATCGAGCAGCAGGGGCGCGTCTACCTCGACAAGCTCTGCCTCGAGCACGGGCGCGAACGCGTGCTGAT
>JAGQRI010000015.1:9626-16410 GCA_020425515.1 Planctomycetota bacterium
CTGTGCCCGGACCACGAACAGCACTCGTGCCTGACGCTGATTGAGATCACCGACCGCTGCAACCTGAGCTGCCCGGTCTGCTACGCCGACAGCGCGCCGGGCAAGGGCTCGCACCGCAGCCTGGAACTGATCGAGCAGATGCTCGACGCGATTGTAGCCAACGAAGGCGAGCCGGACGTCGTGCAGATCAGCGGCGGCGAACCGACCATCCACCCGCAGTTCTTCGAAGTGCTGGACGCGGCCAAGGCGCGCCCGATCAAACACCTGATGCTCAACACCAACGGCGTGCGCATCGCCAACGAGGACGGCTTTGCGGAGAGGCTCGCCGAGTACCGCAAGGGTTTCGAAATCTACCTGCAATGGGATTCCCTCGAGGCCGACCCGATTCGCGCCCTGCGCGGCGCGGATCTGCTCGATACCCGGCACCGCGCGCTGGAAAAGCTTAACGCACTTGACCTGTCAGCGACGCTGGTCGTCACTCTCAAGCGCGGGCTGAACGATCACGAGGCCGGACGCATTGTCGACTTCGCCAGCCAACAACGCTGCGTGCGCGGCGTGACATTTCAGCCCGTCCAGCAGGCCGGTCGGCTGGAAGACTTCGACCCGGCCAGGGACCGCCTGACGCTGACCGACGTGCGCAACGCGATCCTGGAACAGTCGGCGCTCTTTCAGCCGGAGGACATCGTGCCGGTGCCGTGCCACCCGGACTGCATCGCCATGGCGTACGCTTTGAAGACGCCTGTCGGTGTGATGCCGCTGACGCGCTTCTGCGACCCGCAAGGGTTGCTCGACAACGCCACCAACACGATCATCTTCGAGCGCACACCCGGCATGCGCGACAAGATCCTCGACCTGTTCAGTACCTCGCACTCGCCGGCCTCGGGCACCCACAGCCTGCAAAGCCTGCTGTGCTGCCTGCCGAAAATCGAGCTGCCCGTCGAGTTGAACTACGGCCACCTGTTCCGGGTGATCGTGATGGAGTTTCTGGACGCGTGGAGCTTCGACGTGCGCAGCGTGAAGAAGACCTGCGTGCACATCGTCCACCCGGACCTGCGGATCATTCCGTTCGACACCTACAACATGTTCTATCGCCCCGGGCTGAAACCGGTGGAGGCGCTGGCATGAACGAACCCGAACAGGAGCCGGAAGAGCCGACGCAGCCGGGGCGGGATTTCTACAAATGGCAGCCGCCGGCGGTGAACCTGCGCCCCTACCGCTACCAGATGCCGCAGAAAGAACCGGGCCGCGGCTCGCTCGCGCTGGGGGTAGCGCTGGGCCTGGGGCTGCACCTGATCTGGTTCATCTTCCCGATTGCCTTCTTCTTCCTGGGCGTGGCACAGATCGTCTACGACCTGCCGTTGGTGATCACGTTCCTGCTGCGCGATGAAAAAAGAACCGTGGCGGGCGTAGGCATAGCGGCCGGCATCACCCTGCTACTGAACGGGCTCTTCTGCGGCGCCGTGATGGCCAACGGCGGCATCTAGGCAAACTCACTCCGTCAGGTAGACCGTCTTGTCGCCGTTGATGGTGAAGGTCTTGGTCTTCTCGCCACTCTGGCCGGCATTCAATCGATACTTGAGCGTGTAGGTGCCGGCGGGGATGTTTGTGAGGATGCACTTACCATCTTCATCCATGTGCACATTGCAGCGTTCCGCGGGCTTCTGGCCGTCCCAACCCAGGTTCATCCATGTGTATACGTCGATCCCTTTTGCCTGGATCGTCACCTGGTAGACGTCGGCGAGTTCCAGTTCGACGGTGAGGTCCTTGCCGGATTCCATGCGGAAGGTCTGAGCGGCCAGGGTCCGGCCTGTACTGCCGCGTGTTGTGAGGAACACAGAGAACTCGTACTCACCGGGCTGCAACACACCCCACGGTAGCGAGACCACACCGTCCTCGGCCTTCAAGCGATGGCCGCGAGCGCCGCCAGTCGTCCAGCTGCTGCTGCCGTCCGGCAGGACGTAGCGGATGCCCAGGTCGCGCTCGGTGCCATTGGGGACGTTCTTCAGTATCAGGGTAAGCTCAGCCGGCTTCTCAAATCGCAAGTCAACGGCCACACCCTTAAGGCCGGTAGTCTTCGCGGACTGAGTTCCGAGTTTCTGAAGCGTCAATGTGATACGCGGGCTGACGTTTTCGACCTCCGGTATCGAACTGGGCACCAGCAGATAGGAAGCATCATCCAGCCGCCATTGGTCGACGCGCAACTGGGAATGCTCGTCTATTCGCACCAGGAAGTTTGGGTAGTCGGCATTGAATCCGTCCGGCAGATGCAGGAAAACTCGAATCCCGTCGGCCAGGCCCGGGGCTTGCAGTTTGAAATTGATCGTCGCGCCGGTATCTGAAACCGTGACGCGGTCCCACGTCCGTAGTTCGTTTCCCAGAAACAGCCCGACGACGTAGTCACCCGGCTCAAGTTCGTCACTTTGGTACCGGTCGCCGGAAACATCCGGAGTCATTGGGGTGGTCAGCTGGCGCCGCGGATCGAGCGTGTCTTGCGGGCTCAGTTCGTCGCGAGCAACAGCGTATCGAACAGCGACACCCCCGGCCGGACGGCCATCGGCGTATTCGATGCCTGCCAGGATCATCGGCGGCGTCTTCAGTTCGATGGAGACCCTGGCGTCTTCGCCGGCTCGCACGGTGACCGTCGTTTGCTTGCTCTTCCACTTCTCGCCGCCGGCGCTGGCCCGGAACTGCCAGGTGCCGACGCCGACCTTGATCCGTTCGGGCACTCCAGGCTTCACTTTCCGGCTCCGGACACCAGCCGCTTCGGCTTCAAAGTAGACGCTGACGTCGTCCGTCTTGATGTCCTCCGGCGCGCTGACCGTTACTTCCACCCAGCCCGCACGTGATGCCACCCAGTCCACCACCGCATCGGGTTGCAGATGGCGCCGGCCTGCCGGCTGGATCTCATAGTCGTCGTGAAGGGCATTCAGCAAGAAGCGTTCATCCGGCAGCTTCCGGATTTCGTAGAAACCCTTCTCGTCCGTAATGGCTTCGCGGGTTGCTTTGACCTGCCCCGCCCGCTGCCTGACTATCCTGCGTGTCACCTCGGCCAGATACTCCCAATACTCCTCGTCATCCAGCGAATCACCCTCGGCCTTGGGCTCGGCGTACCAGTGGCTGAAGGGAGACGCCGTAACCCGAACACCCGCTACGGGGTTCCCGTCGGGGTCACGAACGTGCCCGCGGAATACTCCTGTACCCTCGGCGATAGCGTCAAGCGGTATCGCCTTGATTGCGCGGACCAGTGAGTCATCGCCGGACGGCTCAGACCCCGGGGCTTCGTCAACGGGTTCATCAGTGAAATGCGAGACCGGTGCATCCACGTCGTTCCCGGGCACAACGTCAGACGACGGCAGTGGTTCCTCCGACTCCGGTTCCGGCAACTCGCCGCTCTCCGCCCTGGAGTCCCGGCCTGCACCCGTCCCGAATGTCGGAGAAAGCACGTAGCCAACCGTCGCGCCCAGAACGAGAGCGAGCAGGACTATGCCGAGCCAGTGTGGCGTACGCATGGAGTTCCTCTGACTAATCAGGCAGGTAGACAGTCCCGTCTTCCGAAACCGTGACTGATAGCTTTCGATCTTCGCGCTCCGATTGTTGCCGCCAGCTGAATTCGTACTCGCCGGCAGGCAAGTAGACGGTTACAGAGTCAGCCCTTGAGCTAACACTCTTGTTCAAGGAGTACGGTCCGCCGCTGACCCTCAGCCAGCCTTTGTCTTTCAGGCCGACTACCGTAACCGCATAGAACTTCGGCAGTGTCACTCGCTTCAGCACGCACACACCACTGACATCGATCGGCTCATCCAGCAGACGGATGCTGTCGAATTCGATAACCAGACGGTACGCACCCGGCTGAATGCCTCCGAGGACCGCCGGGGTCCGCCCTCCTGAGTACCACGAGCGGCTCTCGACTTCCGAATCGTCTTCGCGCCGGACTGACACGCGGAAGTTACCATGGCTCACGCTGGGGGGCTTCCAGCCTTCTACGTCAACCATCAGGCAGGTTTGCTGGTCGAAGACGGCTCGGAGGTGTTGAGGCTTTACGTGCATCACTGGCAGGTCCACCGTTCCGCTCCGAGTCTCGACGGAAATCCAAGCCGGTTGGAGGTCGCCAATCTCGCCGCTGGTTGGTGGGATGACTCGATACTCGGCTTCGCTGATCTTCCATGCATCCAGCGTGAGCCGGTGTCTGGAAGGCTCCTGAAAGTGCAACGTGAATCTCGCGGTATCGCTATCCCATTGCTCGTCGGAAACCTCTACGACAATGGAATCCTCGGGTGCCGGCGGTGAAACCTCGAAGTCAACGGTTTGCTCCGTGCCGTCGAATTCAATCGTCTGCCAACTCAATACACGTTGGCCACACACCAGCCCGACAACGTACTTGCCCGAATCCTTCAGCGGGAAGAAGTAACGGTCCCTCACGTAACTCAACCTGCCCAGGTTTTCCTGACTCAGCTTGGCCGCGACCTCCCCCGGCGTTAGACCGGCCGGCACTCTTGCATAGCAGATATCTCTACCACCAGAGGTGTAGCTGCCGCCCTGTATGTTGATGCTTCCCCCCACGCCGGCGTTCTCATTCGTTGCGAGCCGGAGAGTAACGTCAACAGGCTGTCCATCCTTCACTTCCACGACTTCGGGTTCGCCTGCCGCCTCGCCGGCTACCAGCACCGAAACCATGTAGACACCGGCGGGCACCAGCGGCCGAAAGACATCCCCGGCCGGATCCATCCAGTAACCTCCCTCGGCTGTTTGAGTGTTGGCAATCTGTCTGTTGCGCAGAACATCCACGATGCGGGGCGGATGGTCTGTTGTCGGCTCGCCATCGGAATCGAGCACCTTGATTCGCATTTCGGTCAAGGGCCTGGCGTAGATTGTCACCGACTCACCGGCATGAAAACGATGCCCGGGCATACGGAACTCGAAACCTGGGTCACGTGGTGAGATCAAGTACTCGCCGTCTGCAATCCCGTTGATAGTCCAGTTGCCATCTTTGTCGCTTATGGCCCGCAACTCGGGTGGGCGTGCCAGAGCCCTCTGCCTGAACATGTTTCGGATATCCTCTTCGAGTCCCGCGTACAGTTCACGACCCTGGTAGTCGAAGAATTTCGGATAGCGGACTTTCCCGTAGTCGGGCAGGTAACCCTGAACCGTGATGCCGGCAACAGGTTCACCATGGATGCTTAGGACACGCCCGGAAATGGCGCCTTTGCCGAGCGGCACCTCGGGTATGGGTATCGCTCGAATTGCCCTGATCAGACTGCTGTCGCCCGCGTGCGGTGCGAACACGGACTCTGGTTCAGCACGGTGCGCCGGAGGCTCAACGTCGGGTTTTGCGACCTTCGATTCCGCCGACACAGGCAGGGCTTTCCCGGCGCCATCGTCCAGCGACTGCTGGTCGTCCGGATGAACCGTTGCCGACTGTCGCTCAGTCTGGTCCGAAGGCGCGATAACGTATCCAACCGCCGTGCCGAGGACGAGGGCGAGCAGGACGATGCCAAGCCAGTGTGGTGTACGCATGGAGTTCCTCTTTCGAGCCCGCTATTGAGATCGGCATTATAACTTCTACACCAGTGGTGTCGGGAAGGAGTATGCGATGACCGCGGACAAACACCGCGCCGCCGGGGAGGCGGCCTATGCGCAGGCTGACATGGCCCTCGGCGGGCCGCCGCCGAAACCGAAGAATTCAAATCCGGAGCCGTTCTGGCGCAGCCTGCCGCCGGTAAAGTGGGTGCTGAACGGGACCGCGCCTTCGCTGTGGGTGTACGCGCGCCTGCTGCTGCTGCTCGGGGCGGTTTCGATCGTTGCAGGCATCCTGCTGAACCTGATCGGGGTCTTTTTCGTCATGGGAACGTTCGGCGACAACGGCGTGGGCGTCGCAACCACCATGCTGATCTCGGCGTTTACCTTCGGCACGCCGGCCGCGGTCTTCCTGACCGGCTCGGCCATCACCGCCTACCTGGCGGCGCGCAACGACCGCGAGGCCGGTCATGAAGTGCTGGGGGCAGGCGAGGAAACACCGCCGGGCGAGCCGGGCATAGACCTCGCCGGTCCTCCCGTGAAAGGGATCGTGCCGAAGATGGACCTTGGCGACTACGAAGACCACAAGAACGACGCCCCGAAAAACTAGCCCCTGCTTTACAGCGGCCGCCGCGTTGCCAATCTTGTCCGCCTGACGGGAGTAGACATGGATTGGGACAGGGTCTGGCCGCCGCTGGCAGGCGGGTTGATGATCGGGGTTGCCTCGGCGGGGCTGCTGGCGCTGACCGCGAAGACGGCCGGCATCAGCGGCATCCTTGACGGCATCCTGCGCCGCGAAAAGGGCGAGCTTTCCTGGAAGGCCGCGTTCGTGCTTGGGCTGGTCGCCGGCGGCGTCGGGCTGGTGCTGGTCAGGCCGGAGCTGCTGGCCGAGAAATCGCTGCAACCCTTGCCGCTGATGGCCGTGGCGGGCGCGCTGGTGGGCTTCGGCACGCGCTTCGGTGGCGGTTGCACCAGCGGCCACGGCGTATGCGGCATCGGGCGGCTCAGCAAACGCTCGATCTTCGGGACGGTCACTTTCATTGCGGCGGGCGCGCTGACCGTGCTGGCGCTGCGCATGATCAGGGAGGGCGCCTGATGCGTCGCGCCGTGGTTGCGTTCCTTGCAGGCGTACTGTTCGCGGTCGGGCTCGGCGTGGGCGGCATGACCCTGCCGACGAAAGTCGTCGGGTTTCTCGATTTCTTCGGCGACTGGGATTACTCGCTGATGTTCGTGATGGGCGGCGCGATCGCCGTCTACCTGCCGGTCTGGT
>JAGQRI010000118.1 GCA_020425515.1 Planctomycetota bacterium
AGCGGCACGATGACTTCGAGGTCCTTGTTGTCTTTCAGCTCACCCTGAAGCAGCTCTTCGCCCTTGGCGTAGTAGCCGCAATCGACTAGGGCGCGCGCGAGGAAGTGCTTGCCCCACGCGGAGCCGGCCTCGGTTTCGAGGACGGTCAGTGAGCGTTCAAGCTGTCCGAGCAGGTACAGCAGCACGCCCTGCCGTTCGCGCGTGGCTGTCCAGTTCGCGAGCGCGCCCTCGGCCTGCTGGCGCAGTCCGGGTTCCGCCAGAAGCTGCTCACGCAACTCCAGCAGGCGCTTCACGTCGGGGCTTTTAGTCTCGGTAATCTCTGTCAGAAGGTCGGCGGCAACCGCAGTGGACATTCATGACTCCAATAAACGACGCCCCGCCACTGAACGCGACGAGGCTGCGATCTCTCAAGGGCAGAAAAAGATAGGGTTTGCGTGCACGGTGTCAATGGAGGGCCTGCCCGAATTTTCCCGTTTCCGTTACCGGGCTAGGGCAGGCTGTAGTCGTTGTTCGAGGTCCAGGTCGTCACCGTGCCGCCGCCCGTCGGCTGCCCGGCCCAGCAGGCGACCAGTTCGTTGTCATCCAGCGCAAGGACAGGCGTCACAGCGGTCGAGGGCTGGCTGTTGCCCTGGCTGAGGTTGACCGGGTCGCCGGGCCAGTTGTCGCCGTTGTCGTGGCTGGCGAACACGACGACGTTGCCGCCGACGCTGCCGCCGTCGTTGCACAGCGCCATGACCGTGAAGTTGTCGTCGGGGCGCCTGTAGACGGCGATTTCCGGGTCGCGGATGCCGCCTGTCGAACTGGTCAGCAACTGCCCGGGCCCCGCGAACGTGCCGCCCGTGCGGGTGTAGGTCGCGAACAGCCCCCGGTCGCCGCCGGTGTCCTGCCCGACGAATACCAGGAAGACCTCGCCGTCGAGCCCGCCCTGCACGCGCGGCTGGGTCATGTCCACGCTGCCGGTGGCCGCGAAGCCGCTGCCGACGCCGCCGAAGTTCTGCCCGTTGTCGTCGCTGCGCACCATGCGGATGTCGCGCGACGTCCCGTTGCTTTCGGCCCAGACCACATAAATGCGGTCACCCTGGTCGGTGCAGATATCCGGCATCTCGGCCGGCTGGTTGCCGCTGCCCTTGGGCAGCACCACGGCGGACAGGAACACGGAGCCCTGCGTACGGCGGTAGAAGATCGAGGTGGTGGGGTTCGGCGGCGACGTCGAGCCCTCCCATACCACGTGCACGCGCCCGGTGCTGTCCACGTGGACGCGCGGGTTGGCCTCGTCCTCAGAGGTGCTGGTGAGCGGCTGCGGCGTGGTCAGCGTGCCGCCCGCCGTGCGCGTGGCGTAGTAGATTTCGCGGTTGGGTGAGGTCCCTTCCGCCCAGACGATGTGCAGCGTGCCCGCAGAGTCGAGGAACACGTCGGCATTCAGGCTGTCGCCCGTCGAGGCCGGGAAGATCGATGCCGGCGCGGTAAAGCTGCCGGCGCCGATGCGCTGGGTGTACATCAGGTTGTACTGCGAGGCGCCGTCCCACTGGCTGTAAACCAGGTGGACGCGCGTGCCGTCGTAGGCGACGGCCGGGTCGACGGCGGCGTCGGTCGAGGCTGCGGGCTCGGCGGTCGCGATACCCGGCGTAATGGTGACCGGCTTGACTTCGATTTCTTCATCCTGTTGCTGGTTGCAACCTGCAAGCAACAGTACGGCGCACAGGGCCGGGAAAAGCCAACGGGCGAGTCTCATATCCAACGTCTCAGAAGCAGGGGACTTGCAGGGATCGATTTGCAGCGGGTCTTACTCTTTTTCGTATACGCCCTTGTCGCGTTTCACGAGCTTGGTGAAGCCAAGCTCCTTCAGGCGACTTGGGGCCAGTTTATCGGCGCCGCCGGCGAAACGGGACAAAATCTTGTGAACGGGCTTGCCGCAGACGGGGCACTTGGTGAGCGCGTCGTCTGACATCTTCTGGAAGACCTCGAAGACCTTGTCGCAGGTTTCGCCGATTTCCTTGTCGTGTTCGTACTCGTAGATGGGCATGGGGCGTGTCAACTTTTCTTACACGGGACCATGAAATGTGACAGTCAGCAGTAGGGCTCGCAAGGGGTGGATGCCGTAAAACCCGCAGATAAAGCCCTTATGACACTCTGATTAGATATGGCATATCATCTGCTTGCCTGCAAGGCACCGTATTTTAGGTGGGATTGGCAAACAAACCAAACTTCCAGGGAGAGATACATGCGTAAAGGCATTCTTTTCGGGCTTCTGAGCCTCGTGGCAATTCTGGCAGTGGCCTGTGGCCCGGCCAACAACACTGGCGGCAACGGCGCGACCGGCAACGGCGCTGGTGGCAACGGCGCGGCCTGCACCGGCGGCTGCACTGGCGGCGACGAAGCCGCTGATGACCCGATGGCGTTCTACAAGACTGTCGGCAACTACTCGCTGGCGAAGACGACCAGCAAGATGAAGATGGGCGACGAGTGGAAGGATCAGCCGGCCAGTTTCATGCGGATGGAAGTCACCAAGGTCGACGGCAACAAGATCACCTACAAGATGACCACCTATGACGCGGACATGAAGGAAACCTACTCCGCCGACCAGGAAATGGACCTGACCCCGAAGGACGCTCCGGCGGACGGCGCCGAGGCTCCGAAGCCGACGACCGAAGAAATCGAAGTCAAGGCTGGCAAGTTCAACTGCATGAAGTCTGACAACGCTGGCACCACCAGCTGGAGCTTCAAGGGCATGGGCGTCAAGACTGTCACCAAGAGCGACATGATGGAGTCCACCACCGAACTGCAGGAATACAAGCTCGACTAAGTTCGTAGCCTGAGCAAGACCCAAGCGGGCGCCTTCGGGCGCCCGCTTTTCTTTAAATCTGGCGGATGTCCGGCTCGTGTGATTGACTCCACTTCCTGAAACCGGAACCGAGGAGCCTTCATGCCGACTTACAAGCTGTTTGCGTCGCTGCTGGTGGCGGGCGCGCTGTTGATCGCATTCGTACCCGCCGGCGCCCAGGACAAGCCGGACGACGGCAAGACGACGTCGAAAACCGACGACAAGGCCGACAAGGCTGACGCGGAAGTCGATCCTTTCGCCCTCTATAAAAAGGAGAGCCGCACTTGGATGCACAAGACCACCAGCAAAGTCGGCGACATGGACGA
Organism: Planctomycetota bacterium; assembly: GCA_020425515.1. Lineage (GTDB taxonomy): Bacteria > Planctomycetota > UBA8742 > UBA2392 > UBA2392 > JACKID01. The sequence continues at coordinate 3,148 of JAGQRI010000118.1, forward strand.
AAATGTCAGCTACGTGCGGTACGAAGTCAAAGAGGTAGCTGACGACTACGCCGTGCTGATGACGTCCGTGCTCGACAAGAACAAGAAGCCGGTTCCTGACATGGACCGGATGGAGTCGAAGGTGCGGTTTGAGACGGCAGAGAACGACCAGTCCGGGCAGCCGGACGTCGAGACGGAAGAAACCACCATCTCGATCCTGGATACGGAATGGAAGGCAGTCGCCGTAAGCACTGAGACTGACGGAATGACCACCAAGAGCTGGTCTTCAATGGAGTATCCCGGCCTGCTGCTGAAGTCGGAGACCTCAGGGAAGTCTGGTGGCATGAAATTCGAGTCGAAAACCGAACTTGTCGAGTTCAGCGACCTGCAGAAGACCACCGCCGGCGGGACAGATGATGCCGACATTGAGGAACTGGACTGGACCTGGCTGTACAGGAAGGTGGGCCGCAGCTGGATGCACAAGAACGTTTCCGGGTACAGCGGAGATGATGAAAACAACAACGTCAGCTACACAAAATGGGAAGTCACGGAAGTGCACGAAGACTATGCCATGTGCGCCACGTCGATGCTCGACAAGGACAAGAAGCCCTTTACGGGCATGAAATCGATCCAGACGAAGCTTGACTTCAAGCCGGCCGAATCCGCAGGCCAGGCCCCGGAGATGGAGAAACGGGAGGAGACGATCAAGCTTCTCGGGAAAGAGTGGGAAACAGTCGCCATGACGTCCGAAATCGGCGGCACCACGACGACAAGCTGGATGTCCAAGAAGTATCCCGGGCTCGTTCTCAAGATGGAATCGAAGCTCGAGATCGGTGACAAGGACTGGGTCACGACGATGGAATTGGTCGAGTTCAGCGACCTTGACGAGACCACTGCCGGAAGCGGATCGGAAGATCCCACCGCCGGCAACACAGACAACAAGGCGAACGAACCCGACCCCGGCAAGCAATGGGACGCCCTTTACCAGGAGGGTGCGTGGTGGGTTCACAAGATGAGTCAGGGTCAGCTTCTGATGAAGACAAAGGTGGTCTCGGTCAAGGATGGCTTCGCCAAGACCAAGGTCTCAATGAAGATGGGCGATGGTGACTGGATGGAGCCAACTGACTCGGAGATGAGACGCCCCGAAAAGCAGGATGCGCTGGACGACCCGAAGTGGAAGGAAACCGGCAAGGGGACGGAAACCATCAAGTTCGGGGATGTCGAACTGGAGTGTGAGTGGATTGAGGGCGAGTACGACGGCAAGAAGGTGCGCACTGTGCTCAGCATCAAGTACGGCATTGTCGTGAAAGCGGAGTACGACGGAGACGTCACGATGGAGCTGACCGAGATTCACCCCAAGTAATCAATTGCGAACAAGGCGGGCGCCTGCGGGCGCCCGCTTTTCTTTTGAGTGCGCGGCGGCGCGCGCTAGGCTTGTATGCGTGTACTCAAAAACGGGAATGCCGATGAAACGCCTCTCGATTGCCCTGCTGATGCTGCTGCTGGTTGCACCCGCCATCCTCGCCCAGGACGAAAAGCCCGACAATGAAGCCAAGCCCGAGGTTGTGCTGCGCAAGCTGTACGCCACGGAAGGACGCGCGTGGAATTACCGGATCATCCACTGGTCGCGCGGTGAATCGCCGGTGGTGGAAACCACCAGCGACTGCGTGGCGAAAATCAAGGACGGCAAGGCGGAGATCAAGGGCGATACCTTCGACTTCGAGGGCGACGTCATGGAAACCCGCGACTCCTTCCTCGATCTCGACGGCGCCGACGATGACGAAAAGGCGCTCGTCGCCGACGACTTGCCGCTCGAGACGCTCGACATGGGCTTCCGCAAGTTCGAGTGCCGCAAGCTCGTGCGCAAAGATGATGGCGTGCAGGTAACCACCTGGACCAGCACCGAATACCACCCGCTGATTGTCAAGCAGGTCACCTTCGAGGGCGACTACACCGAGATCCGCAAGCTCACCTCGTTCGTCTCGGCCGAGCGCGACCCCTGGCTGCTCTACCGCATGGACGGGCGCCACTGGAAAACGAAAACCACCATCAAGCTCGGCGGCGTGAACCAGACGAACTACTCCGAGTACAGCGTCAGCAACGTGACCGACAGCTCGGCCGACTACACGGTACTCGCGCTGGATGCCCAGGGCACGGTCGTTTCCAGCACGACGTTGCCGATTGAATTCAAGCAGGTCTCAACCGCGCAGGCCCCCGCCAAGCCGCCAACCATCGAAGAAAAGGAATGTGAGGCCGGCACCTTCGAGTGCTACCTGACGGTGAACAACGGGACGAAAATCTGGTCGTCGACCGTATGGACCGGGCTGACCGTCGCCCTGGAGATGAAAGGCGTCACCAGCGAACTGGTCGAGTTCGACCTCGGCCACGATGCGATGAAGCTGTATCGCGCCGCCGGCAACAGCTACACGATGCACTCGGTCACCGATACGGGCGGCATGAAAGTCGAATCCTACACGACCTACAACATCACCAAGGTCGAAAACGGCACGTCCACCTTTGAGCTGGTCAGCAAGGACGGCAACGGGCGCGAAGTCTTCCGCAGCGAGTCGGGCCTCGAGTTGACCGACGCGCCGGACCACCTGACGCCCTACGCCAAACAGGTCGAGGAACTGATCGAGACGCCGGCCGGCAAATTCCCCGCGATCCGCACGGAAACGGGTGAAAACGAAACGGTCACCTGGACGTGGCACGGGATCGCCGTGAAAACGCAGATCAAGATGGACGGCATCACGATGGTCATGGAAGTGACCGAGCTCAAGATGGAGTAGGCTTCGGCCTTTCAACTCGCTACACTGTACGCGGGCCATAGCACCCCCTTTTGAGGAGGAGGAGGCATGCTTCATTACGTACGCGCTTCGGCGCTGTTGTGTGTTCTTGTGCTGCTTGCCTGGCAGCAGTCGGCGCCCGTCAAGGCGGAGGCGAAGGAAGGCGAGTGGGCCAAGGGCTGGAACACCTGGAAAAACGCCGAGAAAGGCGACTGGGCGACGTATTCCATGGGGGTCGTCAACTACAAGGACGAGGTGACGGCGGCCAAGGACGGCAAGGTTACCTACACCCACACCACCTTCGACGCCAAGGGCAAGGAACTCAGCAGCAACGAGCGCAAGGACAAGGCTTGGAACGCCATCCGCCTGCAGGGCAAGCTGCCGTACAAGAAGGAAAACCTGGTCGAGTGGAAAGAGGAAACACTGGACCTCGAGGGCGTGGAACTCAAGTGCGACGTGGCCGAGTGGGCCCTGGGCGGCGTGGTGGCGCAGATCTATTTCTGCAAGGACGTCCCCTGCGGCGGCATTGTCAAGACCACCAGCGGCGGCAAGGACAGCGTCTGGCTGACCGGCTTCCACACCAGCAAGTCCGGCGAAGTGAAGGAAAACCCGGACAAGGTCGCCACCAAGTCGCAGCTCCCGCGCTTCTGGGGAACGGTCGGCAACCGGGCCGTCCTGAAGATCAGCGGCACCGGGCGCGACGAAAGCTACCAGAGCCGCAAGATTACCGTCGTCGAGGAAACCAGCTCGAAGTACGACATCGTTTCCTGCGGCAAGGAAGGCATCCCGCTGCCGGATTCCAAGCCGATCGAGCGCGAGCAGACCAAGGCCGACTGGGACAAGGACTACGGCAAGCCCGATGAGACGGGCGTGACCGTCACGGTCGGCGCCGGCGAGTTCAAGTGCGACGTCTACAAGCAGAAGGACGAGAAGACCGGCAAGGAGACCACCGAGTGGGTTTCCGAAGGCGCGCCGGTGAAAAAGTTGATCAAGACCAAGACGTCCGAGACGGTGCTCGAACTCGTGAAGATCGAGTGGGAGTAACGGACAGGATGCAAATCAACAAGGGACGCCGATCGGCGTCCCTTGTTTTGTTTCGTGAAACCGGCTAGTCCTTCTCGACGTCCTGAAGGATGCGCGGGAAGCCCAGCGCCAGCGCCGTGCGCAGCTTGTCCTTGCGGGTCTTCCACTTGTCGTCGGTGCCCTCGAGCTTCTTCGCACAGACATAAGCCTGGCCGAGGCAGCGCCCTTCCTGGCTGCCGGCCGACCACCAGGCGTAATACGCACCCTTGACGTAGGCGTCGTAGGCCTTCTGGTAATTGCCCGCGTCCATATGCGCGTCACCCAGCGCGGGGAAAGCGATGGACAGTGCGACTTCATCAGTCGTGGTGTCGGAGTCGTCGAGCTTGTCGTCCGTGGTGACCGATTCGAGCAGCGTCTTGGCGCCGGCGGCGTTGCCCGCCTTCAGCGTCATCCAGCCTTCCCATGCCTTGGCCAGGGCTTCGTTGTTCGGGTCGCGATCGGTCTTGGCGGCTGACTGTGCATTCTTGAATGCGGTGATGGCGTCCGACCATTTTGCCTTGCGCGCTTCAAACTCGCCGAGCAGTTGGTTGCCCTCGCGCTGCATGGAGCTGTCGGCCTTGATCATGTTCTTCAGCGTCGTGCGCGCCGCGCCGTCCTGGTTGCCGTTTTCCTGCAGTGCCGCCAGCCCGCGGTAGGCTTCGCGCGCGAAGTATCCGGACTTCCAGTTGCTCAGGTAGGTGCTGTATGCCTTGATGGCGGCCGGGGCCACGCGCGAGTCGGCGGCGCTTTCGTTGTCGAGAAGCTGCGCGCGGATGATGCTGGCTTCTTCCTTGTCGAGGCTCTCGCCGCTCTGGGCGACCTGTTCCAGCGCGTCGATGGCGCCCTGCGGGTCCGAGCCGACCAGTTCCAGCGCGTCGGAAAGCGCGCCGCTCATGGTTCCGTAGTGGCGGTCGAGCGAGATCACGTCCTTGTAGTCCACACTGACCGTGGCGTCGCCCTTCTTGAAGGTGACTTTTGAAGCGCTCCAGTCCGTGATCGTGACGCTGTCTTCGTGCTTGACCTCGGCCTTGGAAATGTAGGCGATCTTGTCGGCGTGAAGCGCGCCGGCCATCAGCACAGCCATGAAACTCATCGCGACGAACAGTCGGTTTCTAAGCATTCGTGTATCCCTGATTTCAGTGACGGGAGGGCAAGTCTGCCCAAATCAGCCGCCTGAGACAACCCCGTGTTGCTTACCTTATAACGGGCTCAGGGCGCCGCGGGTTCAGACGCAAGCTGGCTGATCTCGGCGTGGAAGGTCTTCACGGCCTGCTCCACGGCTTCTTTCCAGTGCTCTTCGCCGAAGTCTTTCAGCGGCCCCGACGCGTAGGCATGCATCACGCCGCGGCTGCTGTTGACGATCGCGCCCTTGCCGTCGGCGTCGAAGCACGCCCGCACGGCCGCGGCATGCCCGCCCTGCGCGCCCCAGCCCGGCACCAGGAACGGTGTGCGGGGCATCAGCTTGCGCAGGTGTTGCGCGGCCTCGACGTGCGTGGCGCCGACGACCGCGCCGACGTCGCTGTAGCCGCACTCGCCGACGCTTTCGCTGCCCCAGGCGTCGATCTTGCGGGCGACTTCGTCCACCAGCGCGCCGTCCTGCTTGAGTTCGAGCTGCTGAAACTCCGCACTGCCCTTGTTGCTGGTGCGTGCGAGCACGTAAATCCCGGCGCCGTGGGTGCGGGCGCGCTCGATGAACGGCACCACGCTGTCGCCGCCCAGGTAGGGGTTGATCGTGGCGCAATCGACGTGGGCCGATTCCAGCTTCACGCCCTTGATCTCGCGCTCGCCGAACAGGGCGTGCGCGTAGGCCTCGGCGGTACTGCCGATGTCGCCGCGCTTGACGTCGGCAATCACAAGCAGCCCCAGCTCCCGGGCTTTGGCGCAGATGGCGAAGTAGTCGTCCCAGCCGCCGCTGCCCAAGGCCTCGAAGAACGCGGCCTGCGGCTTCACGGCGGGGACGTGCGGCGCGACGATTTCCAGTACTTCCAGGCAGAAACCACGCACGGCGGCCCGCACGCCAAGCGGCGTCTGGCCGTGCTGCTTGAAGGCGTCGTCATAGAAGGACTGCGGAATCCACTCCGGGCGCGGGTCGATTCCGGCGCAGATGGGCGCTCCCTTGGCCTGTATGGCGGCTTCGAGGCGATCTGCGTAGTGCGCGGCGTTGTTTTCCATGGTGCAGCGATTGTGCTGGGTGGGGGATGAGGGCGGAAGAGGGGGGACGAAAAAAGGCAATCGTGGGTGGAAGTGGTGGAAATGACTGAAAATGACCGTCAGTTTCGTCCGATAAAGTAAGCAAGATCACTCGATAGGAGCGATTATCCGGTCATACAGGCACAATATATAGGGTATATAATTGCTGAAATACCGCCCTTCTAGGGTTGAGACACCATAAACCCTTTGAAGCAAAGATTTAGGAAAAAAGTGGGGTTCTGATTGGACAGGTGGGTGAAAGTGGGTTATCTTCCCTGAGGTCGGAGGGAGAATGGCGGGTTTGCCCAAATATTTCGGACTCGCCACCACTTCGATGGACTCGAAGAACCGCATCACAATTCCGGCCAAGTTCAGGTCGAAACTGCCTGCGGCCAGCGATGGAAAAACGCTCCTCTACGTGATGATTGGCGCGGACTTCCGTCACCTTGACATCTTTGACCAGGAAAGTGGTGAGAAGCGCATTGAGGCGCTGACGGGTGAGGCCGGTCTGCCGGGCGAAACCCAGCGCAAGCGCCAGCAGTTTCTCGCCATGGTGGAGCAGGTTGAGCTCGATAAACAGGGGCGCATCCTGCTTCCGAAAAGCCACGTCGCTTACGCGAAGCTGCAGAGCGAAGTGGTGGTCGGCGGCGCGGGGGATCACATGCAGGTTTACGATCCGTCCGAAGCCGACGACTCAGCGGCGCCCAGTGCCATCGAGAAGCTGGACCCGAGTGCCGTGTCCGCCATCTACAACAGCACGCTACCCGAGCAGGGCTAGCGTGTTGCGGGGCAAAGCCCCACCCGGCGCTTAGGCGCCCCGTCAGCCTGACTGACGGCGCTCACTGGCCGCGACAAAGCCAGTCGCCAGACGCCCGGCGCGAGGGCGTCACTTCAGAAACGTTGCCGCAATTGCGGCGGAACCAACACCGGCACGGACGGCGAGTGAACTCGTCACTGGTCATCCTGTGCCCGAACCGAAATCCCGAGGGGGGAGAGCCATGCACATTGTTCCCAACACGCGCCAGGAAGATGACCCGCACGGACTGAGGGCCGTCGCGGAATTGCTCGACCAGGGCAAGCACGACGACTTCGAAAAGAAGGTCAGCGACCGCCTGCCGGAGATCAAGCGGGTGAAGAAGCTGCTCAGCCGGGTGCAGGAACTCAGCCCGGGCATCGAGTTCAGCCCGTACGTGATGCGCATGATCAACGTGGCGGAAAAGCACGAAAGCGCCCGCCTGGCGGAGGTCGCGTGAGCAGCCCGTGGCCCAACACGTACCCGTCCTTGTCGAAGCGGTTGTCGAAGCCTTTGCAGGCGTCAGACCCGGCGCGACTGTCGTGGACGGTACCTGCGGTTTCGGTGGTCACAGTGCCGCATTGCTCGAAAGGTATGAAGCCCTGGCAATCGTCGGGCTCGACCGCGACCCCGAGGCGGTGGCACATGCAACTCAGCGTCTCGCCGGATACGGAGGACGTGCCGTTGTCAGGCACGGTCGGTTCGGCGAGTGGCTTGAACAGCTCCGCGCCCTGGGTGTGGAC
>JAGQRI010000119.1:0-8102 GCA_020425515.1 Planctomycetota bacterium
CGGAACGCGGCCTCGGCCTGGCGGAAGTTTTCGAGCGAGAGCAGGTCGTCGGCGGCCTTGATGCGCTCGGCGAAGGTGTCGGCATCCTCGATGCGGTCGATGCGCGACTTCTCGATCGACATGACGGCCTTGCCACCGCCCTCAACCTGTACCTCGATGCGAACCTTTTCGTCGGTGTCCTCAAGGATCTTGCCGACGATTTTGCTGCCGCTTTTCAGGTAGACGGTTTCCGCGCGCGCCGCCGAGAAAACCCCCAGCAGCAGCAGCGCAATGGCGATTGTGCGCATGGCGTATCGCATGGCTTCCATATTAAGGCGGCGGACGGGGCCCGCAACGTCCGTCCGCTGCAATCCCGCCCGGATATGCACAGTGCGGCCGGGCGTCGCCAACCTGCAATCGCGCCCCGGGTCGCTTTCGGCCCGGTTTTCGGGACGGGGCGTTGTGCTTTGGCACACGGGCTGGCTAAATTCGCGGCGGAGAAGCCATGGAAACCACTGATTTCAACGACGCCTTCCTGGACAGCACCTACCTGAAGCTCGACGAGGGCGCGCTTTCGTTCATCTTCACGAAAGAGCGCGTGGCGGCCGCGCAGGCGCTCAGCGTTGACGAAGCGATCGCTTTGCTGCAAAAGCACCATGCCGAGCTGGTGAAGCTGTACGGCGACACCACCAAGCGCATCCTGCTTGACGCGTTCTACAATGACCTGTTTGAAGAACTGTCGGCGCGGGAAGACGAAATCGCCTTCGCGTTCATCAACCTCGCCCTGCGGCGCATCGAGGACGAGGAAGTTGAGGGCGCGCGGGTAAGCGAAGTGAAAAAGTACCAGGCCAGGCTTAAGAAGAAGTAACGGAGCCCGAACGTGTCCCTCGAATTCACCGTCGTCAGCACCAAGCGCGTCGAACTGGTCCCCGGCAACGAGGTCCTGAACATCGACCTGAAAACCAGCTACGCCGAGTTCCTGAGCATGACCAAGGAGCTTGAGAAGCCCTACAAGGCCAAGTTCGAGCTGCCGGACGGCGAAACCTTCGAGCACAACGTAGGCTTCGCCAAAGGGGTCGCCTCGTCGGCCAACGCGCGCATCACCATGCGCAACTTCGACGGCGACGTGCCCGAGGGCACCATCGTTACGCTGCTCGCGTAATCAAAGCCCAGCCCGCGAGAGCTGGGGTCAGCGACAGGCAAATCCAACAACTACCGTCGGCAAACCTGCGCCCGGCTCGATCACCCGGTTTAGCGAACCTCGATAGTGATTCGACCCCTGCCCTCGCGGGCCGGGCTTGGATTAGGCAAATTCCTGGGCCCACATGGCGTAGGTGGCTTCCCACGCCTCGTTGGCCGCGCCGACGTGGTACGAAAGCCGCTTGTCGCACGCGAAGCCGTGGCCCGCCCCGACGAACGTCTTTACCTCGTAGCGCTTGCCGGCCTCGGCGAGCGCGTTGCGAACTTCCTCAACCTGCTCGGGCGGGATGCCCTTATCGTCGTCGCCGTACAGCATCAGCACGCGGCCCTTGATCTCGGGCGCGAGCTTGATGCTCGGCTCACCGCCGCCGGGACGCATGGTGGTGATGCCGCCGCCGTAGAAGCAGGCCGTCGCCTTGAGATCCGGCAGCGTCGCCGCGATGAACGCCACATGGCCGCCGAAGCAGAAACCGACCGCGCCCAGTGCCTCATCGCGCACGTCGTCACGGTCGCGCAGGGCCTGGATGCTCGCGTGCGTGTCGCGCAGCAGCCCGTCCATGGTCGTGGCCTCCTTGTGCTTGCGACCCTCACTGACGCCCTGCTCGTCATAGCCGAGCTCGATGCGCGGCGCCGTGCGGTGGTAGATGTCCGGCGCGACGGCGACGTAGCCGTGCTCCGCCACGCGTCGGCACACCTCGCGGATGTGCTCGTTCACTCCGAAGATTTCCTGGTACACAACTATACCCGGGTACGGACCGCCCTCTGCGGGGAACGCGAAGTAGGCGTCCATGTGTTCCGGCGGGCCGTCGTCGCGTGGGACGTGCAGCGTGCTCCAGTGGTTCCGGACTTCCATGGCGGCTCCTCAAACATTGAAGCGGAAGTGCATCACGTCGCCGTCCTGCACGACGTACTCCTTGCCTTCCGTGCGCATCTTGCCGGCTTCCTTCGCGCCCTTTTCGCCGTTGAAGCTGTCGAAGTCTTCGTAGCTGATCGTCTCCGCACGGATGAACCCGCGCTCGAAATCGGTGTGGATCTTGCCCGCGGCTTTCGGCGCCGTATCGCCTTCCTTGATCGTCCAGGCGCGCACTTCCTTGACGCCAGCCGTGAAGTAGGTGCGCAGGCCCAACAACTTGTAGCCCGCCTGGATCAGCTGGTCGAGCCCGCTGCGCTCGAGCCCGAGCGTCTCCAGGAAATCCTTGCGCTCCTCGGCGGGCAGGTTGGCGATCTCGGATTCGATCCTGCCGCTGATCACGATGCAGGCGGCGTTCTCTTCCTCGGCGATGCGCCTGACGGTGTCGCTGTGTGCGTTGCCGTCGGGCAGGTCGTCCTCGGCCACGTTGGCGACGTACAGGATCGGCTTCAGGGTCAGTAGTTGCAGCTCGCGCACGAACTTCTGGTGGTTCTCGTCGACCTCGACGTTGCGGGCCCACTTGCCTTCGTCCAGCGCGCCCTTGAGTTTCGCCAGCACCTCGAGCTGCACGCGCGATTCCTTGTCGCCGCTGCGGGCAAGCTTCTCGGTTTTCTCGATGCGCTTGTCGACGGTTTCGAGGTCCTTGAGCGCGAGTTCCAGCTCGATGACGCGGATGTCGCGCTCGGGGTCGACGCCGCCGCTGACGTGGATGATGTTGTCGTCCTCGAAGCAGCGCACCACGTGGGCGATCGCGTCGCAGTCCCGGATGTGCCGCAGGAAATCGTTGCCCTTGCCTTCACCCTTGCTGGCGCCTTCGACCAGCCCGGCAATGTCCACGAACTGCATGGTCGCGGGCTGCGTGCGCTGCGGATGCACGATTTCGATAAGCCGGTCGAGGCGCGGGTCGGGCACGGGCACCATGCCGGTGTTCGGGTCGATCGTGCAGAACGGGTAGTTCTCGGCCGCGGCCTGTTCGGAGGCCGTGATCGCATTGAAAAGCGTGCTCTTGCCGACGTTGGGCAGCCCGACGATGCCGCATTTGAAACCCATAGCGCTCCCTCGAATTCAGGCGGGCAGTATAGGCCGGGACGAACACCGCGCTACATCCTGTCAGTATCTCACGCAGAGGCGCAGAGACGCAGAGAAAGCCTTCAGTCAGGATTTACAGGATGAAAGCGGATGTGCCTTGGTTGTTGCACGGCATGGGCAGAATTCGAGGGAAGGGTGTGGCACTCAATCACCAACCAGCATCCATTCTAATCCTGTAAATCCTGACTAACCGTAGTTGCAGTTCTCTGCGTCTCTGCGCCTCTGCGCGAGATTGCTTTTGTCCTGAACCCGCGATTCGTACACTGGGTATCCCTGCCTCCCCTGCCGGGCGCTGTCATGCGATCCGTTTTTCGAGCACTTTTCGTACTGGCTGTTTCCGTCGCGGTGTTTTCGTGCGTGCTGGCCAAGGACGTTGACGCCAAGCACGCGATGCGCGACCTGGACGACGTCTTTTCCAAGTCCGACACGAAGGCGCGCGAGAAGATCATCGGCAAACTGGAAGGCGACACGCTCGACCTCGCCGCCGCCGAGGCAGCACGCGCCCACGCCCTGCAACTCCAGCGCGAGGCCCCGCGCAAGCTGCCGAAGCTGGACGAAGCATTCGAGGGCGCGCTCGACTACCAGTATGAAGTCGTCACCCGCAAGACCACCTACAAGACCTTCGCGCTGCTCGACCTGCCGGACGGGCTCAGCAAGGACAAGCCGGCGCCGCTGCTGATCGGCTTGCACAGCGACCTCGGCACCGGCTGGCGCGAGATGCAGGCCCTGCGCACCTGTTCGCGTTATGCCCCGGAGCTGAAGGACTGCATCATCGCCTGCCCGAACGCGCTCAACCGCGGCAACACAGCTGACGACCCCCGCGAGAACACGTCTGGCGCGCGCGAGTACTTCGGCTGGGGTCCCAAGCGCGAGGGCATCGACAGCGTCTTCAACCTGATCGATAAACTGCTGGCCGAGTACAACATCGACCGCGACCGTGTGTACCTGGAGGGCGGGCCGGGCATGGGCAGCGAGGCCGTGTTCCACCTGGCGATGCTGCGCCCGTCGCAGTTCGCCGCGATCTGTGTGCGAGACTCCCTGCCGCCGCTTTACTACACCGACCTCGAACCCAAGGCCGACCTCGATGCCCTGCGCAAGGCCGGCACGCTCGGCGAGCAGAAGGTGGAGTTCCCGTGGGTCGAATGCTACCGCAACACGGCGGTCTTCTGGGTGCACGGCGACGACGACAAGACCGCGCCCACGGCCCACGCGCACCAGGCCCGCGACGCCATGAAGGACGCGGGTGTGCCGCTGGAGTACATCGAGTACGAAGGTGGCCACGCCAGCGGCTCGACCCCGACGATCGCCAAGGCGCTGCAAGGGTGCGTGAAGGTGAAGCGGAACCCGCTGCCGGTTTCGATCACCGCGCGCGGCGTGCGCGAAGACAAGGCCAGTCTCGGCAACGGGCGCAACTACTGGGTCGAAATCACCAAGGAGTCGTACCAGGGCAAGAAGGGCGACTGGCCCTACCAGATCTTCGCCGGCGGTAAGGTGACCGTGACGGCCGACAAGGAAACGAACACGCTGACGATCACCACGGACGACGTGAAAGAGATCCGCGTCTACCTGACGGACGACCTGCTCTACCTCGACCGCGAGATCAAGCTGGTGGTCAACGGCAAGGAGCGCACGGCCACCGCCACACGCGAGCTGAAGACGCTGGCCGAAACCGCCAGCAACTTCACCCCAACCGGCGAGGCCTACACGGCCGTGCTGACCATCAATACCTGACCGCTCAGTCCTGCCACCAGTACTCGCTGTCGTCCAAGCGCTCGCGGCGTATCTGTTCGGGGAAGAGTTCTGCCAGCTTGCGCTGCGTCTTCATCCACCGGGCCTGATACGGGGTATTCCGGGGCGGGCGCACGACCTGGCTGAGCGCGGGGTGTCGCTTGTGGACCTCGATCTGCGCGTCCTCGCCAAGCCGGTCCGTATCGCAGGCGATGTACCGCAGCATCGGCAGTTCAGTCAGCCGAAGAAACAGATCGTCGCTCATGTTCGCGCTGCCTCGCAAATTGAGCGTCCTTAATCGAGTAAGCGCGGTAAGCAGGACCAGCACATCCGCCGGTACTTCGCAGCGTTCGACGTTCAGGTTTTCCAGCCAGGTCATCCTCAGCAGTTCCGTCCAGCCTTCCACCGTCAGGGCTACCGCGTTGTGCAGCCGCAGGGACGTCAGGTGATTCATGCGGGCTACGAGGGCCATGGACGTATCGTCGAAGCTTTCACTACCGCCGACCGAAAGCTCCCTCAACGCCGGCAGCCTTGCCACGCTCGCCATGCTGTCCGCGTCCACGCCGCTGCAGCCGACCAGATTGAGGTTTTGCAGCTTCGAGCAGCGCAGTCGCTTCAGCGCCCGCGGCGTTACGCCATTCACGTAGGACAAGTCCAGCACCTGAAGACTGGCGTGGTCCTTGAACTCAAGCAGCCCTGTATCGCCCAAGCCCTTGCAGCAGGTCAGGTGCAGGCGCTCGAGGTTCGGGCACGAGGCCAGGTTCTGCATCATCCGGTAGGTCAGCCGGTGGTTGTAGAAATCGATTTCCCGCACCCCCTCATGCCCGCGCAGGGGCTCTGTGAAGTCATCGATCTGTGTTGTCCAGCGCAGGTCAAGCACGGCCAGGCCGGGCAGCTTCGCGAGCAACCGGACCACCTCCGGCTCGACAGTGTCCCGGAAATGGAGCTCTACGTGGGCGAACCGCTTGCTGTTGGGAAGCCCCAGCAGTTCGCGAGCCGTCCCCAGCCCCGCGAATCTTGAGAAATTGGCCGCTATGTATTCCAGCCGTTCAAACAACCCGAGGTCGCGCGCAGATTGCTGTGTAAGGCTTTGCGTTGTCGTGAAGCGTTTCAGCTTCGTGTTTGCTTTCAGGTGTCGCAGCCCGCGCCGGAGCGTGTCGGCGCCGCCGTCCAGCCTTAGACTTTCAAGGTTTGTCCATTGGCCCAGATGGGCCAGCGCGACGTTGGGATGTTCAAGCCCCCAGATCTCCAGGTGTTTGACGGTGCGCAAATCGGCCAAGTGGACCAGCGACTGTTCGTCGGTGCTGACGCTGGCCAGGTTGGGCAGGTGCTCGAACGAATAGTGCTCCGCCGCGTCGTCCGCGTAGAACTCGATTGCCTGCGTGTCCGGCGCGAGTGCCGCCAGATCACCCGGTGTGCGCACCAGCGGGACGTCCGCTCCCTGTGCGCAGCAGGCCTGCGCCAGGGTCAGCAATGCCGCGAATGCGATCAACCGGTACATGCCCGTAATAACGGGTTTCGACGGCGATCGTTCAGCCGTCGGTGCCTACCAGTTCGCTGTGGGGGTACTCTTTCTGCAGCGGCAGCCAGTCGGTCAGTTTTGGCGCGCCGCCGAAATAGAAAGTGATGCCCGGGTGCTTCTCGACCATGGCGCGCATGACTTCGTCGGTGAGGTTCGGACCGCCGGCATGCAGCCACTCCAGTTTTCCGATCGTTGTCAGGCTCGCCCATTCCTCCGGCGACAGGTTGTGTTCGGGAAACATCCGCAGGTGGCGCAGCTCGGACAGTTCGTGCAGACGGCTGACGATCGCGGCCGGCATGGCACAGTCGACCTCCAGCCACTCCAGCGTCTTCACCTGCAGCAGCCCCTGCCAGGTTTCTTCCCCGGCCGTCAGCGTCGTCACCTCGAGCCCTTCGAGCGTTTCGAGTTTCAGGGCGCGTTTCAGGTGGGCTTCGGCCATGTTTCCCGCGCCCAAGTGCAGCACTTTCAGCGAAGGCAAGTCAGCCAGCCCGGCTACCGTTTCCGGGTCCAGGCGCAGCCCGGTGATGTCCAGTTCGCGCAACGCCGGGCACTTCAGCCCGCTCACCGCCTCGTCGGCTCTGGAAGCAATCGCCCACCGCAGCCCGAGCGTCTCCAGCCTCGCGTGAGTTGCGAACGGCAGGATTGCGTCGCCGATCAGGCCCGCGTTGATACTGAGCTTCAGCACGCGCAACATCGGGCATGCCGCCAACGGTTCGATGTCCGCTTCCGTGCAGCCCTTGCTCCAGAGCAGGTCAATCTCCTCAATGCCCTTGTGCCCGCCGAGAGGTTTCAGCGCGCCGGGGTCCAACACCCGGCCGTTCAGCTTGAACCGCTTCAATCCTTTGATGCCTGCCAGTTGTTCGACCATCGGCGCGTCGAAGTCGTCGGCACTGGTGAGGTCGAGCGTTTCAAGTTTCGGCATGGCGGCCAGCGCGACGAGTGAGGACGGCAACAGCATGTCCGCGCGCAGGACGAGGTGCCGGATGCTGACCGCTTCCGCGAGGCGCTTCACGCCGACCGAGCCCAGCTCAGTGCCGTTGCTCGTTACCCACTCCAGCGCCGGGAACAGCTTGAGCTTCTCGGCGCCGCGGTCATCCAGTGGCGCGTCAATCGCCCTCAGTCGTTTGCAGCCTTTCAGCGATTCCAGGCCGGCGCCTAGCGGGCCCCGAAGTACTTCGAGTTCCTCGAGCCGCGTCCACCCTTTGAGGGCGGACAGTTCGTCGTCGATATCATCGTCGAGGATCACCAGCTTCGTGACGCCCGTGGCCGACGCGAACCAGCGAATCCCGGTTCGGCAGGTGTGAACCGTGCGGAGATCCTTCAGCCGGCTGAAGTCGTACTTCGCGCTCTCGTCATCCGGCTGGAACGCCACGGCGTCCGCGTCCGCCGGCAGGGCGTCGATTTCCGCCTGCGTCGTCACCCAGAGCGGCCAGTTGTAATCGCGCGCCAGGGCGCCCTGCGCCAGAAACAGCAATGCCGCGATTGCGAGCAGCCGGTACATGACTGGTTAAACGGGCGCGCCGGTGTTTCGTTCACCGGCGCGTTTATCCCTGGGGTTTTGCGGGCGGGACGCCCGCGCTCCTAGATGTCGATGGGCATGACGAGGTAGTAGAACTTTTCCTTGTCGCCGGCGTGCATGATGGCGCCGGTGTCCTTGTCCTTGAACTCGAACGT
>JAGQRI010000119.1:8128-19120 GCA_020425515.1 Planctomycetota bacterium
TGCAGGATGTACTGCGGGTCGAAGCCGATCGCCACGTCGTCGCCATTGTAATCAATCTCGACCTTCACCTCGGCCTGGCCCTGCGACGGGCTTCTCGAGCGCAGGGTCAACTCACCCTTGCTGATCTCGAGGCGCACGGCCTGGCTTTCCACACTGGTCAGGTGACGGGCCTTGTTCAGCGCCAGGCGGAAGTCTTCGAGGTTCACGGTCAACTGCTTGTCGAGGTCGCCGGGGATGACCGCACGGTAATCCGGGAACTGGCCTTCGACCAACAAGGTCCCGACCTCGGTGCCGTCGACCAGCGCAACGATGCGATTTTCACTCAGGCGGATGCTGACGTCGTCCTCATTGCCGCCGATCACTTTGCTGATCAGGTTGTAGCCCTTGGCGGGCACGATCACCTGATAGTCGAGCTCTTTGCATTTCGCGCCGAGCTTGGTGTAGCCGAGCCTGCGCCCGTCCGTGCCGCAAAACTCGACCGCGTTCTTGCGCGGCTCGACCAGCACGCCGTTCAGCGCATAGCGGCCTTTCTCCTGCGCGATGCTGCGCCCGACGCGGCGGATCGCGTTGACAAAATCCTGGCCCTTGATGGTCAGCTCAGTCTTGGCGTCGACTTCCGGCAGCTTCGGGAATTCTTCCGGGTCGGCGCTGGTAAGCTCGAACCGGTCGCGCCCGGCCTTCAGCTCGACGGTGCTGCCGTCGGCGGTGAACTCGACCGTGTCGCTGCGGATGTCTTTCAGCAGTCCGCCGACGAGTGAGGCCTGCACCAGGCACTTGCCCGGCTTCTTGGTATCGACTTCGGACAGCGTGCGCTTCAGGCTGAGGTCGAGATCGGTGGCGCGTATTTCCAGGCCCTTCTTGTCGGCCACGAGCAGCACGTTCTGGGTGATGGGATTGGTCGAACGCTGGTTTACAATGCTGCTGACCAGGCCCATTGCCTCGGCCAATTGATCTCGTGCGCAGATTACGTGCATGGCTACCTCGTTTGGTTTCGAGCCCTTCTAGCCAGCAGGCGCGGGCTTGCAACTGTGCATAAGCTGGCAGTTGCGCAGATGCAAGGACTCGTCGGCCCTGCTGTTCTTTAACTAATAGGTTTAAACCCCTCGTGGTGTTAATGCGGGCTGTCCGAAAGTCAGCTAGCGCGTTGAGAGTAGCACGCACCCGCGACACGTAGCGGCTAAGTACGTGGAAGCGCCCCCGGGAAAAACGTTGGCGACGTTCGCTGCGCTGACAGCCGGAAAGATTGCGGACCGCCCGGTTGTTGGCGGCTGTCAGGATAGTACGGGCGAATCCGCACGCTGTTCACCGGTAATACCGGTGCGGCTGACACGTGGAGAGTTTGCCCGCAGTGTCGTGGTTCGCTGTGGGGGAGTCGTTGTGGGCCGCCTTCGAGAAAACAACTAATGGTTGCGTTGACCACTTTCAGCATCCGCCAACGGAACAATTGACGCGTGGCACAGACAATCCTGTCTGTGGTAGCGGCGAATCTGCCGAAACAAACGATAGGGCTTCGCTTCGTGCTCAGCCCCACAGGCAAGATAGCCTGTGCCACGCGGACGGACTGAACCCGCGGCGGAAAAGAAAACGCCCCGGAACAGGTCCGGGGCGTTCTGGTTCTGGCGGCTTGTCTAGTTGACCGGGCGGCGCAGTTGCAGCTCGAAGCGTTCCAGCTCGTTGCGCAGGTCGGTGTCCTTGAGGCGCAGTCCCTTGATCTTGTTGATGGCGTGCAGGACCGTGCTGTGGTCGCGCCCGCCGAAGAAGCTGCCGATCTCGGTCAGCGTCAACTGGGTCAGCTCCTTGGTCAGGAACATCGCCACGTGCCGCGGGAACGCGAGGTTCTTGGTGCGGCGCTGGCTGAGCAGGTCGTTCATGCGCACGTTGTAGTGTTCGCATACCACGTCGATGATGTCGTCGGTGGCGATGCGCGCCGGCGTCGGCTTGCTCTTTACCAGGTGGCGCAGGGCCTCGTGGGCGAGCTGCAGCGTGATCGGCTTGCTGCTCATGCTGCTCAGCGCGGCGATCTGCACGACCGCGCCTTCCAGCTCACGCACGTTGGTGACGATGTTGTCGGCCAGGAAGTGCACGACCTCATCGGGCACGTCGATGCCGCGCAGCTCGGCCTTCTTGCGCACGATCGCCATGCGGGTTTCGGTGCAGGGCGGCTCGACCTTGACAGCAAGCCCCCAGTGGAAGCGGCTGATCAGGCGGTCTTCGAGGTTCGGGATGTCGCGTGGCAGCGAGTCGCTGGTCAGCACGATCTGTTTGCCGAGCTGGTACAGGTGGTTGAAGGTATGGAAGAACTCTTCCTGGGTCTGTTCCTTGCCGGCCAGGAAGTGGATGTCGTCGATCAGCAGCGCGTCGGAATCACGCAGGTCATGGCGCAGCGCCTCGACGGTTCCGTTCTTGAGCGCCGACACGAATCGGTTGACGAACTCTTCGCACGAGATCATGCGGATCTTCGGCATGCGCGGCAGCAGCCTGGAAGCGATCGCGTTCAGCAGGTGGGTCTTGCCCAGCCCGACGCCGCCGTGGATGAACAGCGGGTTGTAGGCCTTGCCCGGGTTTTCCGCGACGGCCTGCGCTGCGGCGCACGCAAGCTGGTTGCTGGGGCCGACGACGAAATGGCCGAAGTCCGCGCCGGCGGGAATCTTCTTCGATGTAAGGAAGTCCTCATCGGTACCGGCGCTGGTGCTCGACACGTTCGGCACGTTGGCGCTTACCTTTACCTCGTGGTCGCCGCTTGCGCTGCCGCCGGTGGAAACCTCGAGGCGCGGCTGGAAGCCGAGCACCTGGTAGCAGGCCTTGGCGACGCACGTGCGGAGGCTCTCGGCTTCCGACTTGTTCAGCTTGTCGCCCCGCACGGTCAGCTTGAGCGTATCGAGCTCGGCGTCATAAGCGGAGAGCTTGGCATTGCGAAGAATCTCGTGAACCGGGAGTCCCCTGGAACGGGTCAAGGCGAGCTCTTCAATCGCCGGCCACTGACCCAGGACGTCGCCGTTGGTAGCTGACATCTGCACCCCAATCTTGGTCTGTTCGTTCCTGCAAAAGGCGCACGAGACGGTCCAGCGACAACACCACCCACGCGCGCATCGTGATTCGATTGCGCGTTTATCAAGGCTCAGTTGGTCGTTGGAACTACCCCGGGAAGTGGTCCCGGAAGCCCCCTCGTTCGCCGCAAAGTTCCTGTGAAGGACTTAGTTAGCTTTCCACCGGGACGGGTCAACGGGTGCCGCGCAGCCGACAGGCTGGAAAAGCTGTCAGTAACGACGAAAGTTGCCGATACAGGGACACTTAACTTTGTCCGGAAAAATCTCACTGACAGGCTCTTAACCGTTCCGGAACATTCGCCTGTCAGCCGGACGGATTTTCCGCGCGCGAGCGTTTCGCAACCTGTCGCCTCTGGCCCAGCCAAGCAACGGCAATCCCGAGCGGCCACGCGAAACAGCCGCCGACCACGGCGACGTTTATCGGCCAGTCGTGCCACAAAATCGGCAGCCAGACCGCGGCCATCACCACCGCAAAGACGCACGAGAAGACGAACATCGGCTTGAACGGCACGCTCACGCGAGGCTCCGCGTGGGGCTGTTGCTGCTCAAGCAGGCGTTCCATCGTTGACATGTCAATATCCGCGTCAGCGTCCGGCGCGTCGAAGGTCGGTATGCGATGCGCCTTCCCGCACCTCGGGCATTCGATCTGCAGCCCGCTGTATGCCTTGCTGAAGACTTCCGTCCAGCCGCAGGCGCAGTCTACTTTGCATTTGATCTCGGTCATGGCGGGTACGGAATACAGGACAACCCCAGGCCCCCAAGTCCCAACTTACTTGTCGGCGGGGCCGTCGTCGCATTCGAGCACTTCGCGCGCTTCCTTTACCAGCGCTTCAACGAACGGCGCAAATCGCGCCTCGTTATCCTTGTCGGCCTTCATCAGGGCGACGTGCGCGTCACGGATCAGCAGCGTGCGGCGGCGTTTGTCCTGCCAGCCCTCGCGCAGGCGTTCGAGTTTGCAGGTGGGGAAGGAAATCGGCTCTTCCTTGACGTGCAGGATCTTCGGCAGCCCGAGGCTGCTCATGGCGCGCATGGTGGGCGGCGTCGCGTTGACCACGGTGACCGCGACCGGGCCCAGGGTTTCCCCCTTGCCCGCGTCGTAGGCCATGAAGCCCATCAGCGTGCCCATGAAGGTGCTGTCGAGTCCGGTGCACTCGGCCAGATCGACAATGACGTTGCGCAGCCCTTCGTCGAAGGCTTTTTCGCAGTATTCGCGCAGCGGACCGGCGTTGTTGAAGTTGCCGAGACCAACCGCGCGGACATAGACCGCTTCCTTGGTGCGCGCCGCTTCGAGATACCCAGCCATATGTCCTGACTGCCGAGGGGCAGTCGCCTTTTGCGGTAGGGCTAGCTTACGCGCAGCCCGGACCGCACAGGATTCATGGCGGTCAGCGGGACGACATTCTCGCCGTCCTGGACCGCCAGCAGCATTCCCTGGCTCATCACGCCGCGCAGTTTCCGCGGGGCGAGGTTCGCCACGATTACGATGTCCTTGCCTACCAGCTGCTCGGGCTGCCACCACTGCTTGATGCCTGCGCAGATGGTGCGTTCCTCATCGCCGACCTCAACGGTCAGCACCAGCAGCTTGTCCGCGTCCGGGTGGGGCTCGGCGGCCTTCACCCTCGCCGTCTTCAACTCCACCTTGGCAAAATCGTCGATGCTGATTTCGCCGGTTGAGGTGGCTTCTGTCATTTTCTCGATCCCTAATGTCTCTAAAGGCAGCTAAATTGCTGCCCTGACGCCAAACTAGCTTGCCAGAGGGGCCGGTTCAACCGAAACAGGGGCGTTCCGGCGGGCATAACGCCCGATAATCTTTGCACTTGTGTCACGCCGACCCGACTGACTGACAGACCACTCGATCAACCCGTGCTATTCTCCGCGCCGCATGAACGAGCCGACCATAGATAAGAACGCATCGGAAACCCCCGCACCTTCCCGCCCGTGGTGGGAGAGCGCATGGTTCCAGGGCGCGTTGCTGGCGCTGTTGATGCTGGGCGCCGGGTTGTACTACCAGTTCGTGCCCGGCTACGTCCCCACCGGCGACGGCACCGAGCTGCACAGTACGTCGGTCGGGCTGCCCGGCGCCGACGGCTACTATCACATCAAGATGGCCTACCTGTACCGCACCGGCGAAGTCGGCGCGGCCGGCGCGAAATTCCACTGGACCCGCGAGAGCACCTGGAACGGCAGCTTCAGCGACAAGGACTTCCTGTTCCACATCTACCTGATCCCGTTCACGCTTTGCGCCGACGGCCCGGGTGACGCCGACGGGCTGGTGCTGGGGGCGAAGCTTGGCGTGTCGGTGCTCGGCGTGCTGATCACGCTGACGCTGTTCGCGGCACTGCGCATGTTCAAGGTGCGGCACGCGTGGATGTTCACGCTGATGCTCGTCGCTGTCGGGGGCACCTACTTCGTGTTCCGGTTGGGACTGTGCCGCAGCTACCTGGGCAGCATGATCCTGGCGCTTGCCGGCTGGACGCTGATCGCGCGCAACAACCGCATCGGGCTGTTTTTCCTCGGCGCTGTGTACACGCTTGCCTACACGGCCAGCCACCTGCTGCTGGCGATGCTGCTGGTGCGCACGGTGATGGAGTTCGTGCTCGGTGCGCGCGAGGGCAGCACACGCAAGAAGGATCTGAAAAGCAACGCGTTGCTCGGCGTCTGCATCATCGGCGGGATTTTCCTCGGCTGCATCCTGCATCCGCACCCGCTGGAGCTGGTCAAACTTTGGTGGGTGCAGAATGTCGTGGTGCTGGCGCTGTCGCACAAGGACAGCGTGGCCCCCGTGCTCGACAACCTGGCCGCGATCTTCGGCGGCAACACGGACTACGCCAACAGCGTCGAGCTCAGCCTCGGGCGCGAACTGAACCCCACCGACGGCCCGGCCGCCATCTTCGGCACGCCGCTGATTTTCTTCGGCCCGATGCTGCTGCCGCTGGTGGCGTCGATTCTGCGCTGGCGCCCCAACCGGGAGGCGGTGCTGACCGCGACGATCGCCGTGGTCTGGTTCGTAGCCTACATGATTAATGGGCGCTTCCTTGAATACGCCGCGCCGTTCATGACGCTGGCGCTCGGTGTATGGATCACCGGGCTGCTTGAGAGCGACAACTACAAACAATGGCTGGAGACGCGCCCGGTGCTGTCCCGCGCGCTGCCGATTTCCGCGGCGGTAATCGCGATGATCGCCGGGCTGAGCATCTGGGTCGGCGCCGCGATGTCGTACCGCGCGCGCGACCGCGGCGACATCGAGCAGGCCGCCCGCTACCTGCACAATCACCCGGAAACGCACGGCAAGCTGGTCTGGCACGACCGCTGGGACGACTTCACCGAGCTGATGTTCTTCGCCAGCGAGTGCGACTACCTGACCGGGCTGGACCCGACCTACTTCCTCGTGCACGACGAGAAGAAGTACAAGGACTGGTGGGATATCAAGCGCGGCAAGCGCCGCGAGGTACTCGGCCCGATCCGTGACGAGTTCGAGGCCGACTACATCCTCGCCCACCGCAGCAGCAGCGAGTACTTCTACAACCGCCTCAACGAGGAAGCCCGCGCCGGCAAACTGAAGCTGCTGATCCGCGCCGACAACGACGCCTGGGCCCTGTACGAAATCCTGCCGGAAGACGGCTAGGCGGGTTACACTCGCCGCATGGATGCCGAGACGCACTACCTGATTCGCCATGCCATCCTGCACGATGCGGGGTCCCGGTTGCGGCAGGGCGACGACCCGGAGCGTCACAAGTGGGCCGTCGAGTTCATGAAGACCACGCTGCTCAGCGACGCCGAGCTCAACCGCCACGCAGCCGAAATGGCCCACCACGCCAGGATCGCCGCACAGACCGGCTCGCCCGCCAGCCGGCGCATGCTGACTGAGCTGGAGTTGCATTTCCTCAACGTCGCTTACCGGCGGGCACTCAACGAGGTACGTATCCCCGAGGCCGCGGCGCTGGCCGAGCGCCTGGTCGCGCATGCCGAATCCTCCCCGCGCGACCGCGCCGATGCGCTGCTGAAAATGAGCGTCGCTTTGCGCATCGACCAGCGCGTCGACCAGGCGGTTGAGTTCGCGCGTCGAGCCCTCGAAGCCGCCGTCGATCCCCACCAGCAGGCCTGGGCGCGGCAGGAACTCGGAAACGCCTGCAACACCGCGCGGGAAATCGAGGAAGCGGACGAGGCCTACTCGCGGGCGCTGCGGGCGGCGGGTGAACTCAACGACGGGCGGCTCGAGTCCGCGGCGCTGTGCAACCTCGGCAGCATTCGCCGGCAGCAGGGGCGCGGAGATGAGGCCGGCGTAATGTATCGCCGCGCCATTGAGGTAGGGCGCGAAGCCGGGGCGCCGGACTATGAGGGCGTGGCCCACTTGCAGCTGGGTTACCTGCTTTCGATGCAGGGCCGGACGACCGACGCCGAGCTGGAGTTGAAGCTTGCCCTCGAAGTCCTGGACGGGACGCCGAAGGCCATGTTCCGCGTGGACGCCTGCAGCCACCTTGGCGACCTCGCCATGCGCGCCGGCGATTTCGACACGGCGGCGCGCTGCGTCGACCTTGCCATGGCGATCGCGCGGGAACTCGGCTACCGGGCCGGTCTGGCGCAGGCGCTGAACTTTGCCGCGATCGTGCAGGACGAAGCGGGGCGCGCCGAACCCGCGCTTGCGTTCCTACGCGAGTCGATCGAAATCGCCCGGGAGGCCGGCGACGTCATGAACATCGCCTACGGGCTGGTGAATCTCGGTGCGGCGCTGCAGCGCGGCGGACGGCTCGACGAGGCCGAGGAAGTCTTCGCACGCGCCGAGGAAGCCGCACAGCAAGCGCGCAATCCATATGCCGAAGCCGGGGCAGTGGGCGGTACGGGCGACGTGTGCCGCAAGCAGGGCAGGCTGATGGAAGCGTGGACAAAGTACGAGCACGCGGCGCACCTCATGGACCTGGCCGGCTATCCGCCCGGTGTGGTCCGCATGCGCATCAAGCTGGCGGGCGTCGATGCCGAAACCGGCGACGCGGCAAAGGCCTGCGAGGCGCTGGCCGCGTTGCGCGACCGCGCGGAAGAGCTTGGTTCGCGGGAAGACTACGAGTCGGCGTGCGTCGAACTCGCCCGCGCCAACGAGAGACGGGGTGAATGGGACGAAGCCGTCGCAGCATGGCAGCTCGCCCTGGATGCCGCCCCCGGCGCTCCCGCACGCGAGGCGTTAGGGGCAAACCTGCGGCGCGCGAGGCAAATGGCGGCGCAGGGCGAAGAAGCCGGGTAGACTCGCACGTCGATGGACGCCGAATCCTACTACGCGTTTCGCCACGCCCTGGTGCGCGAGGGCGCCTACCAGTTGCTGCCGCCGGAGCAGCGCTCACGGCTGCACGAGCTGGCGATGCAATCGCTGGAGGACTTGTTCGCTGATGCCCTCGATCCCGTCGCGCACGAACTCGCCGACCACGCCGCGCTCGCCCGCGGGGAGTGGCAGGAAGACAACGACAGCAGCGCGCGCCTGAAGCGGCTGGCGGCCGCGGAGACGGGCTACCTGCGACGGGCGGCAAGGTACGCGCAGCAGGCCTACCGCATGGAGGAGTCCATCCGGCTCTGGGACAGGTTGGCGGCGCACCCGGCCCTGGACGACAACGCCAGGCTGGAAGCCATCGACCGGTCCGCAACGGCGCGGCTCCAGGGCGGACGCCTGCAGGAAGCCGAGCAACTGCTGCGCGAAGCGATCTCCCGCAATGAAGAAGCCCCGTCGGTTCCCGGGCTTCGCGTCAGCCTCGGGGCGGTGCTGTACAACATGGCGAAGCTGCCGGAGGCGTTGCGGCAATACGAACTGGCGTTGCCGGCACTGGAAGCGGAAGGCCCTACCGCCGACCAGGCGCGCCTGTGGGTCAATCTGGCCGGCGCCCGCGAAATGCTGGGCGAGATCGCACTCGTCGAGGAGTCGTTGCTGCGGGGCGAACAACTTGCCCGCCAACTCGGCAATCGCGGGCTGGAGGCGCAGATCATCGGCAACCTTGCCAACTACTATCATCGGCGCGACGACTGGGTGCAGGCGAAGCGCGACTACCTCCGTTCGCTGGACCTGGCACTCGAGCTGAACGACCTCAGGCAGGAGGCCGCCGTCTGCAACGGGCTGGGCGTCGGCTACTTTGAACACGGCGAGCCGGCGATCGCGACGGAATACCTGGCCCGCGCGGTAGACAGCGCGAGGCGCGCAAATGACCGCTACAAGCTGGGCGAAGCACTCGTGAACCTCGCCGCCATAGCTGGGGCCGACGACCGGCCGGAGGCAACCTTGCCCCTGCACGACGAAGCGCTGGAAATCCACCGCGAGACCGGCAACGTGTGGGGCGAAGCCGCGGCCTTGATCGGCAAGAGCGACGTCTACCTGCATGGAGGGGATCTGGCCGCGGCGCGAGAGGCCTTGCTGGAAGCGAGACGCCTGTCGGCGTCGGTCAGGGACAAGGACCGCGAGGGCGTGGCATTGCTGCGCCTGGCGCTGGTCGAAATCGAGGCGGGCCAGGCCGCGCAGGCGCAGGAATACTGGAGTGTCGGTCGCACCCTGCTGGAGAATTCCCGCATGCATCGTGACGCGCTGCACGACGACATGCTCGGGGCCTGCAAGCGCAAGGGCGTACCGCCGCTGAAGGACGACCGCCGAACATGAACGCGGAAACCGCTTACCTGTTTCGCCACGCTGTGTTGCGCGATGCCGCCTACGGGTTGCAGCTTCCCGGCGACCGCGCGCACCTGCACCGGCTGGCGCTGGACATACTTGAAGAAGTGTTCGGCGAAGAACCGCCCGGGTCGATGGCGCCGGACCTCGCCGGGCATTGCGCCATGGGCGCCGTCGATACCGACGCCGGCTTGCGGGACGGGCTGGGGCGGAAAGAGGTCCGCTACCTCAATCTTGCGGGCGAGTACGCCGGCGACCGCTACCGCAACGCCGAGGCGCTGACGTACTTCGAGCGCGTCGTCGCGCACCCGCAAGTCGACGACGCCACCAAGGCCGACGCCCTGCACTACATCGCCACGATCCAGTTTCATGCCGGGCGCCTCGACGAAGCCGAGGCCGGGGTGCGGCACGCCGCGGAACTGGCCGAGAAGCTGGGCGACGATCGCGTGCTGGCCAGTTCGCTGCAGGCAATCGCCCTGATCTCACGGCGGCGCGGCGCCCAGGATACCGGGGACCTGCTGCAACGCGCGATGCAGGCCGCAAGCCGCACCGGCAAGGGCGCAGTGCTGGCCGTGGCCCAGCGAAACTACGCCACGTGGCTGTCGGCGCAGGGCGAATATGACCGCGCCCGCGAGTTGCTGCGGGAGTCCCTGTCCCTGCTTGAGAAGCTGGATATGCCGAAGCTCAAGGGGCTGGCCTGGGGCAACCTCGGCATGACCTGGCACCGGCAGGACGAGTTGGCCGAAGCCGAAAGCTGCTATCGCAAGGCGGCCGAGTATTACCGCCAGGCCGGCGACCGGCTGTATGAGGCAAAGTCGCTGGCCAACACCGCGCGCGCCGCGTACCGGCTGGGCAGGCTGGACGAAGCCGAGGGACTCACGCGCGAAGCGCTGGCCATCCAGCGCGAAGTAGGCGACCGCTGGGATGTGGTAACCAGCCTGATCAACCTGGCCGAGGTACTGCACGACCTGGGGCGCGGCGCCCCCGCGCGGGAGGCGCTGGACGAAGCCGTCCCCCTCGCCACCGAACTAAGGCGGCAGAATGAGCTGGACCGTGCCGGGGAACTCCGGCAGCGCATGGAATCGGAATGAAAACCGGCCGCCCCTTCGTTGTGTGTCCCGCACCTTGTTAAAAGGAAGCGCCTGACCGGGGACACATTATGGCCTTGACGCACATCACCGTACGCGGCGCCGCGGAACACAATTTGAAACACGTCGACGTGGATCTGCCGCGCGACGCGCTGGTGGTCGTGACCGGGCTCTCCGGCAGCGGCAAGTCGTCGCTCGCGTTCGACACCATCTATGCCGA
>JAGQRI010000120.1 GCA_020425515.1 Planctomycetota bacterium
CCGGTCTTGATCTGCCCGGCGTTGGTGGCGACTGCCAGGTCGGCGATGAAGGTGTCCTCGGTTTCGCCGCTGCGGTGGCTGATTACCGTGGTGTAGTCGTGCTCGTGCGCCATGCGGATGCACGCCAGCGTTTCGGTGAGCGTCCCGATCTGGTTCAGCTTGATCAGAATGCTGTTGGCAGCGTTTGTGTCGAAGCCCTCCTGCAGGCGCTTGACGTTCGTAACGAACAGGTCGTCGCCAACGAGTTGGACCTTGTCACCTAGCTTCGCCACCTGCGCCGTCCAGCCGTCCCAGTCGTCTTCGGCGAGCCCGTCTTCAATGCTCACGATCGGGTACTTGCCGCACAGGTCCGCGTAGTAAGCGATCATGTCTTCGCTGCTTTTTGCACCGCCGCCGAATGCGTACTTGCCGTCTTTGAAGAACTCGCTGGCTGCCACGTCCAATGCCAGGCAGATCTGCTTGCCGGGCTTGTAGCCTGCCGCCGAAATGGCGTCGTTCAGCAACTCGAGCCCTTCCGCGTCACTGCCCAGGTTGGGTGCGAAGCCGCCTTCGTCGCCGACGGCGGTGCTGAGTTTCTTGTCCTTCAGCAGCTTCTTCAGCGCGTGGAACGTTTCCGCTCCGGCGCGCAAGGCCTCGCCGAAGCTGTCGAAGCCGTGGGGGACCAGCATGAACTCCTGGATATCCAGGTTGTTGTCGGCGTGCGCGCCGCCGTTCAGCACGTTCATCAGCGGCACCGGCAGCGTGGTGGCGTTCAGCCCGCCGAGGTAGCGGTACAGCGGCATGCCTTCGAAGTCGGCCGCGGCGCGGGCGCAGGCGAGGCTGACGCCGAGGATCGCATTGGCGCCGAGCTTTGACTTGTTTTCCGTGCCGTCCAACTCCAGCATCAGCTCGTCGATTTCGGTCTGGCCGGTGACGTCCATGCCCGCGAGTTCCGGGTCGATCATCGCTTCCACGTGGCGCGCGGCCTGCAGCACGCCCTTGCCGCCGTAGCGCGCGTCCTGGTCGCGCAGCTCAATGGCTTCGTGCGCGCCGGTGCTGGCGCCGGAAGGGACGATCGCGCGCCCCTTGGCGCCGCTGAGCGTCTCGACTTCGACTTCAACTGTCGGGTTGCCCCGGCTGTCCAGAACTTCCCGTGCGGTGAGGTTGGTAATCTGCGGCATGGTATCGGCCCCTTGTTGTGTTTGCCCGTCGGCACTTGTAGCGGTGACGCCCGGCAATCCAAAATCCAAAATCGAAAAACGCTCATCAAGTTGGTAGACAGACGGTCAGGAGGCAGCCATGGCGGAATTTTCCTGCGTGATCGTCGCGGGCGGTACCGGCTCGCGCATGAAGTCGGACCGAAAGAAGGCTTTCATCGAGCTCGCCGACGAGCCGCTGGTGCTGCACACGGCCCGGGCTTTCCGGCGCGTTGAAGGCATCCGGGAAGTCATCGTCGTGCTGCCCAGACAGGAGCTGCTGGACCTTACGGGCGAAGAAGCCAGCGCGGATCTGTCAGAGCTGCCGCAGGATGCCGGCACGCTGCTTTTGAAACTCAAGCAGGCCGGCGTGACGCGCATGGTTGCCGGTGGGGCGCGCCGCCAGGACAGCGTGCTCAACGGCCTCTGGGCGACGGACCCGAAAGCCAGGTACGTGATGATCCACGACGCCGCCCGCCCGTTCGTGACGGAAGGCGATCTGCAGAAGCTGATGGAGCGCACCACGGAAACCGGCGCCGCCATCCTGGCACACCCCGTTCGCGATACCCTGAAAAGTGTGGGCACAAAGGGCGCGATCGAGAAGACGGTCAGCCGCGCCGGGTTGTGGGCCGCGCAGACCCCGCAGGCGTTCGAGCGCCAGGCGCTGCTGGATGCGTTCAAGAAGCACAACGCGCAGGACGTCACCGACGACGCCGAGTTGTTCGCCCTGGCCGGCGGCACGTGCGCCGTCGTGCAGGGCAGCGCCCAGAACTTCAAGATCACAACGCCCGAGGATCTGCAGATGGCCGAGGCGCTGATCGTCATGCGCTCGGCGCGGCAGGGCGACATCCGCCCGGCCAGCGTGATCTTCCGGCGCCTGCCCGGCGGCGAGACGGTTTTCGACCTCGAGCCGCCGAAGCATGATTGATCGTCGCCCCCTTGACCGGGCAGGGGTTGTTGTTACCTTCCCCGCAACTTTTAGCGCGTCTTTCGCGGCTGCGGCTGCCTCAGACGTAAGTGCAGGAGAGAAAGAATGATCACCGCGGAACGACGGGCGCAGCTCGTCACGGAATACGGCAGCAACGAAAAAGACTCCGGCGCAGTTGAAGTCCAGGTCGCGCTGCTGACCGAAGAAATCAATAACCTGACCGTCCACCTCAAGATTCACAAGAAGGACCACAGCAGCCGTCGCGGGCTGCTTAGGATGGTCGGCAAGCGCAGTGCGCTGCTCAAGTACCTGAACAAGAAGAACGAGCAACGTTATCGCGACTTGATCGGCAAGTTGGGTATCCGCAAGTAACCGCCGGGCAGGCCTTCGGGCCTGCCCGCTTCTTTGCGGCTTGAAATTCGTGCAACGGGTCCGGGACCCTGTCAACGTCCCAGGCGGACACAGAGGCGTCGGCTGTGAAAAACAGCCCTGGCTTCTCTGCCCGCCCGGGCAAATCCCGACCCTTGCGCACAACAGAAAGAAACAGGTCCGCCGCTGACAGGGCGTGGGCCGCATTGCGTCTTTGACGCAGAAGAGTGTGCAATGGCTGTAGACAAGCTGAAGCAACAGAAACACGAAGTGTCCGTCGAAATCGGCGGGCGCACCATCACCTTTGAAACCGGCTGGCTCGCGAAGCAGGCCGCCGGCAGCGTGCTCGTGCGCGAGCAGAACAGCGCCGTGTTCGTCGCCGTCACCCGCGCCGACCCGCGCCCGGGCCTGGGGTTCTTCCCCATGACCGTTGAGTACCGCGAGAAGACAAGCGCCGCGGGCAAGTTCCCCGGCGGCTTCTTCAAGCGCGAGGCGCGCCCCAGCGCCAAGGAAATCCTCACGATGCGCATGACGGACCGCCCGTTGCGGCCCATGTTCAAAGAGGGGTACGTGGACGAGACGCAGATCAACGGCATGGCTATGAGCGCCGACCCTGATCTCGACCCGGACATGCTGATGATCAACGGCGGCAGTTGCGCCACCATGCTGTCGGGCCTGCCCTTTGACGGCCCGGTCGGTGCGGTGCGCATGGGACGCGTCAACGGCGAATTCGTCGTCAACCCGACCTACGACCAGGTCGACGAAGGTGAACTGAACATGGTCGTCGCGGGCACTCTCGACGGCATCAGCATGGTTGAGGCCGGTGCAAACGAGCTGACCGAAGACCAGATCATCGAGGCCCTGCAGGTCGCCCACGAAAGCATCGTAAAGCTCTGCAAGGCGCAGCTCGAACTGGTTGAGAAGGTCGGCGTCGAGAAGTACGACTGGACGCCCCCCGAAGGCCCGCCCGAGGAATTCGTCAACGAGATCCGCGAGAAGTACTACGCCGATTTCAAGAAGACCATCCGCATCAAGGGCAAGCACGAGCGCACGGCGGCCCTGAAGGAAATCAAGAACCGCGCCGTCGAGGAGTACAACGGCGAAGACGAAGAATCGCAGGCCAAGGCCAGGCTCGCGGGCAAGATCGTGGGCGGCTTCAAGTACGACGCCCTGCGCGACATCATCCTGAACGAGAA
>JAGQRI010000121.1:0-9139 GCA_020425515.1 Planctomycetota bacterium
CCGTCCTTGCTGCTGATCACGCCGACGGGCTCGATGTGGCAACTGCCATCGGCGGCGCGTTCCAGCAGGTTTTCCATGGTGGTGCCGGAGCCTGAAATCAGGATCACGGCGCGGATTTTCATGTGTCCCGGCATCGTTCTTCCCGCATGTCCTGTACAAAAAGATACACCAAGGGCGCGCAGAGTCCAGAACTGGCCGGTTTGGGGAAAAGCGAAAGCTTGGAGCCCGAAGCGTAAGCGAAGGGGCACGCGCCGCAGGCGCGGAATTCGCCGCTAACGCGGCGTGCCCCTTCGCTTATCTTGCGAAACGTTGTCTCGCGCCGAATACGTTCGCTTCGCGAACTGCTTCGGGCTCCAATTGACTATCCAACCACCTTTGCACAGCGGGTGCAGAGGTACTCGTGCTCCTTTACGCTGCCGACGTCGCCGGTGCGGCGGTAGCAGCGCACGCAGGCGTGCTCGGCGCTGGCGACCACTTTCACCCACAGCCCCTGCACGTCGGTGGCGGGCTCGAACTCCTGCAAGGCCGCGTGGTCCGACTCGCCGTCGAGCACCACCTGGCTGACGTTCAGCAGACCCGGCAGTTCGCCCTGCAGCTCTTCCGGCGTGCCGAACTCGGCCAGTTCTTCAAGCAGCGCGGCGTTCAGCCCGAGCGTGACGTTGGCATCGTAGCCCTTGCCGATCACCTTTTCCTTGCGCAGGCGGTCGAGCACGCGGTCACTTTCCGCCTTGATGCGGAAGAGCAATCTAAACCGCGCGTCCAGCTTCGGGCGGGACTGCAGCAGGTCGCTCAGCTTCGGCCACAGCGCAAGGTGCGCGCTGGCCGGCTCGCCTTCGAGCTTCGGCAGGAACTCCCACATCTCTTCAACCGTGTGCACCAGCACCGGGGCCATCAGGCGCGCGAGCACGTCGGCGACCTGCCAGTAGACGGTCTGGATGCGCCGGCGCTCGGGGCCGGTCTTGGCTTCGCAGTACAGGGCGTCCTTGCAGACGTCGATGTACTGGGCCGACAGGTCCACCGTGCAGAAGTGTACCAGCGCCCGCGTCGCGTGGTGGAACTCGTAGCGCTCCCACAACGACGTGACGTTCTCGACCAGCGCGGCCGTGCGGCTGAGCGCCCACTGGTCGAGCGGCGTGAGCTGGTCGGCGGCCACGGCATCTTTCGCCGGGTCGAAATCGAACAGGTTCGCCACCAGCGTGCGCCAGGTGTTGCGCAGCTTGCGGTAGCCGTCGCTGGCGCCGCGCACGAGGTCGTACGTGACCGGGATCGGCTCCGACGTGTTCACACTCGCGAAGTACAGGCGGATCAGGTCGGCGCCCAAATCGCGCACGCCCTTGTCGATCGGCCAGATGTTGCCCTTGCTCTTGCTGCCCTTCTCGCCGTTTTCGTCCACCACGAACGCGCTGGTGAGACACTGCTTGAACGGGCTCACGCCCTGGGTGGCGACACTCAGGATCAGCGAGACCTGGAACCAGCCGCGGTGCTGGTCGTCGCCCTCGAGGTACAGACCGGCCGGGAACTTGTCTTTCAAATCCGGGTCGGCGAGCATCACGGCGCGGTGGCTGGCGCCGGATTCGAACCAGACGTCGAAGATGTCGTCCATCTTCGCCAGCTTGCGCCCCTTGAATTTGTCCGGGCGCACGTCGTCCGGCAGCAGCTTGTCGACGGGCCAGTTGGCGTCGTCGTACCAGACGTTGCTGCCGTGTTCCTCGACGAGCTTGACCACGCGATCGACGGTCTCGACATCCATGCAGGTTTCGCCGGTCTCGACGTCGAAGAACGCCGGGATCGGGATGCCCCAGTTGCGCTGGCGCGAGATGCACCAGTCCGGGCGGTTCTCGACCATGGCGCTGATGCGTTTTTCGCCCCATGCGGGGAACCAGGCGACGTTCTTGATCTCGTCCAGTATCCGCTGACGCAGAGGCTTGTCGTGCCCTTCCTCAACGTGATCGACGTTCACGAACCACTGCTCGGTCGCGCGGAAGATCACGGGCGTGTGCGTGCGCCAGCAGTGCGGGTAGCTGTGCATGAACTTCTCGGAGTGCAGCAGCAACCCCTGCTCGCGCAGGCGCTCAACGATGGCGTCGTTGGCTTTCCAGATCTGCTTGCCGTTGATGAACGCGAACCAGCCGTTTTCGTCGGCGTAGTCGGCGGGCAGGTTCAACTCTTCGCGCAGGCGGTCGTCGGTGTAGTAATGCCCGGTGGGGGAGACGGGGCACACGGGGCGGTCCGCGTTGAACCAGTCGTGGTTTTTGCCCGTCTCAAAGTCCTCTTTGCCGTGGCCGGGCGCGGTGTGGACGAGCCCGGTACCATCTTCCAGCGTCACGTAGTCGGCGAACACCACGGGGCATTCCGTCCCCCAAAGCGGATGCGTGTACGTCACGCCTTCCAGCGCCTCGCCCCGGAAGTGTTTTAAGACCTTTACGTCGGACAGACTGGCCTTTTCAGCGACCTGTTCGCGAAGCTCCTCGGCGACGACCATGCGCTCGGTCTTGCCGTTGCGTGTGTACTCGACCAGCGCGTACTCCGCGTTCTTCGCGGCCGCGATGGCGAGGTTGGCGGGCATGGTCCAGGGTGTCGTCGTCCAGATCAGGAGGGCGACGTCGTCCACGCCCTTGACCGGCCCGCGCGCGAGCATGCGCAGGTAGATACTGGTGTCTTCGCGGTCTTCGTATTCCAGCTCCGCTTCGGCCAGCGCGCTTTGTGCGGCCCACGACCAGTGCACGCTGCGCTGGGCGCGGGTGATGTAGCCCTTCACGAACAGGTCGCGGAAGACGCGCAGGACGTTGGCCTCGTAACGCGGCGAGGTCGTCAGGTACGGGTCGGCCCAGCGCCCGAGCGTGCCGGTGCTCTTGAACTGCTCGCGCTGCTTGTCGACGAAACTGTTGGCGTATTCGAGGCAGCGCTCGCGCAGTTGCACCGAGGTCATTTCCTCGGGCTTCTTGCCGCCGAGTTCCTTCAGCACGTTGTGTTCGATCGGCAGCCCGTGGCAGTCCCAGCCCGGCACGTAGGGCACGTCAAAGCCCCGCATGGTGCGGTATTTGACGACCATGTCCTTGAGGATCTTGTTCATGCCCGTGCCGGTGTGGGCGTCGCCGTTGGCGTAGGGCGGGCCGTCGTGCAGCACCCAGGGCTCGGCGCCCTTGCGCGCGGCGCGGATCTGCCCGTACAGGTCTTCTTCGTCCCACTTTTTCTGGAGCGCCGGTTCTTTCTCTTTCAGACCGGCCTTCATGGAGAAGTCGGTCTGCGGAAGATGGACGGTTTCCTTGTAGCGCTTCTTGGCTTCTTTGAGTGCGTCTTCACTGCTCATGATTGTTCCCCGTGTACGCGCGGGCGTGCCGCCTGCGCGGATTCCGTGTTTATCTGTGTTTATCCGTGGTTACAACGAGGTCGCCGAGAGCGGTTCGTTACAGTTCCGCCAGCTCGGCGTCTGTAATTCGCTCGGCCTCGTCGATCAGCAGGATGGGTATGCCGTCTTCGATGCGGTAGGCCAGCCCGCTGTCTTTGCAGAGCAGGCGGTCGCCCTTCTGGACGAGGGGCTTGTGGCTTTTGGGACACACCAGCATGGCCAGGAATTCGGGCTTGAGCTGGGGTGTGTCGGTTTTGGCGTCATCGCTCATGGCTTGCCTTGCAAGGCGGGCATAGTATGGAACGCAATCCGGTTGCACAAGGTACGGACCGGGGCTTGACACACCCCCCGACTGCCACTACTTTTCTCCGCCCGCGGCAAGGGTCTGACGCCTTTTCGCGGGTGGCGCATGCGCGCCGTTAGTAGCTTGCCGGCGAGAAAGGGGTCTGACCCTCTCCGGCGCTGAAAGGCAGACAGATGAAACAGCGAATCCGCAAATCGAACGTCAAGCGCAACCGCACGCACGGTTTCCGCTCACGCATGAAGACCGCCGACGGGCGCAAGGTGCTTTCGCGCCGCCGCCGCAAGGGTCGCCTCAAGCTGACCGTCAGCGAAGAGAACAAGACCAAGCAGCAGGGCGCGCCCCGCAAGGTGCTTGAGCGCCGCCGCAAGCAGCGCGAGGCTCTGCGCCAGAAGCGCCGCCGCGCCGGCAAGATCTAGCGCCGCAGGCGCTATCCACCGAAGCCTTGGCGAAGGCGGATCGAACCACAAAAGACACGACGGGCGGCCTTCACGGCCGCCCTGTCTCGTTTAACCGCTAAGAACCGCCAAGAACCGCTAAGTTGACTGGCTCGTGCTTCCGCCTCCGCCAAGGCTTCGGCGGACAGGCCGCACTCGCTGAGGCTTGGACGCGAAGACGCGAAGGAGCGAAGCTACGCGAAGGCATTTGAGAGTGAATGAAGGTGCACTGAGCTTGGTGTGACCTGCTGCCTCGATTCTTGCTTGTGCGAGCCGTATGGATTGCAGGCCTTCGCGTTCTTCGCCCGCCTTCGCTCCTTCGCGTGAAGTTAAGGCAAGTGCGGAGCACGAGCGAGTCAACTTCGTGGTGCTTGGTGGTCCTTCGTGGTTCCGGGCAGTTGCAGTTCGAGGACGGGGACAGTCCCCAAAAGCGGGGACAGTCCCCTAGGTTCGGGCGAAGACTACCGCAGCGAAGATGCTGAACAGGACCGGCGTGATGCCTGCGCCCACCGCCGGTGAGAACGCTCCGGATTGGGCCAGGGTCTCGAACCAGAATTGCAGGATCTGGTAGCCCACCACGCACAGGATCGCCAGGCTGCCGGCCGTGAACGCCTTGAACCCTCGGCGCGACAGGATCAACCCCACGCCGCAGCTCAGCAGGATGAAGCCGACGAACGGGTGCCACAGCTCGTGCCACAGGTTGGTCCGCAAGTCGAGATCATCCGGCGCCGCCGTGCTGTCGCTCCAAAGCTGAGTCAGTGGGCGGTCCGAATAGCTGCGGCGGCGGCGCGCGAAGTCGGCGGGATACAGCTTGCCGAAGGGCAGGCTGCCGTCGAACTCGGCCGGCTTGCCGTCCTTGACCGGGTCGGCGCCGGTCAGCCCGGCGAGGTCGTACACGGTCGCGGTGCCGGGCGCCCACCACTCGCCGGATGAATCCACCCAGTGCAGCTCGGGTGCGACGATCACGCGCGAGCCGTCGCGGCTGAGGATGCGGACATCCTCAATGGTCCGTGTATCCAGGTTGTACTTGCGCACGAACCAGACGTTGCCTTCGTCGTCGCGCACGCTGATGCGCTTGCCCTTGCGGAACTCGAACGCGCCGTAGGGTGACTCGCGGGCGGCGTCGGCGAGGTCCGGCAGAGCCCACTGCCGCAGCCCTAGCCCGAGCACGCCCATCAGCAGGGCCGGTATCATGATCGCCGCCAATGCCCGCTTCTGGCCCACGCCCGCCGCTTCGAGCAGCAGCAGTTCACGCGAGCGAATCATGCGCGCCACGGCGAACATGCCGGCCGCGATCACCATGAACGGGTACAGCAGGTACAGGATGGGCGGCAGGTTGAAGGCGTAAAACAGGGTGGTACCTTCCGCGACGTCCGGGAAGTTCTGGATCTTGTCGAGGTTCAGCAGCACGTCCACGACCAGGAAGACGGTCGTGAACAGCGCCAGCACAAGCACCAGGCTTTGCAGGAAGATGCCCAGGAAATATCGGTCAAAGCGTTTCATACGGCGTGACTTGCTTGCGGACGGCGCGTTTCAAACCGGACAAATTTCCGGTGCAGGATCGGTTTCATCGAATAGACTGGCAGTTTCGTATTGTTTGCAGGCTTTGAACAGACCATCCAGCATGACTGAAGCAACCGCCTTCCAGACTACCGCGCCCGCACCGCAGGCGCCAACCAAACCGAAGCGGCGCGGCGACCGCGCTGAGCTCGATGCTGCGGGCGCGCAGGTGCTGGGCCACAACGATTTCCTCGACGTACTGCAACTTTCGCGCCGCGGGGGGCTGGCGCTGATCCGCCACCAGGGCGCGCTGAAAGTCTTCAAGTTCATCGGCTGCCAGGCGGACTGGAAAAAACGCTGGGCGCGGCTGATCGGCTGGAACCCGGCCCGGCGCGCGGTGCGCATGTCGTCCGAACTGGCGAAGGCGGAAATCCCGGTCTGCGCCGTGGAAGACCACGGCACGGTCAGCCTGCCCACGGCCCCGCGCGCAGTGTGGACGATCAGCCGCTACGTCGAGAACGGGCGCACGCTGCGGCAGTTGAAGGAAGACCTGCAGCCGGGGCAGCGCTCGCCGCAGCACGCCGAAATCGTGCAGTTGTTCGAAGACGCGCTGGTGCTGCTGCGGAAGATTCACGACGCCGGCTTCGAGCATCGTGACTACCACGCCGGCAACCTGCTCGTGACCACCGGCGACGACGGCAGCCACAACCTGCAACTGGTCGACCTGGAGACCGTCATGCAGCGCCGCGCGACCACCCTGCGCCGCGCGCGCGACGTGAGGCGCTTCCTGGAAAACTTCGTCGAGCCGGACGACTACCGTGAAGTCATCGACCGCGCGCTGGAACTGTACGCGCCCGATGAGCCCGCCATGCGGGCGGGAATCCTGGGCACACGGCGCATGCAGGGGCTGCTCAAGAAGCGCGGCGAGCGCTGGGACGGCTGAGGAGTTCAGCGGGCGGTGTTCAGCAGTATCCACCGTTGATCGCAGTCAAGCGCGGAGCGCTCACACAGGTTCGGCGCGTTCCAGACGCGGAGCGCTCACACAGGTTCGGTGTGCTCCAGGCGCGGTGCGTCCACACAGGTTCGGTGTGCTCCAGGCGTGGAGCGCTCACACAGGTTCGGTTCGGTTCAGGCGCGGAGCGCTCACACAGGTTTGGTTTGGTCCAGGCGCGGAGCGCCGGCACAGGATTAGCCCCCAGCGTGAGCTGGGGGTCTGGCGTGACAGGGGCATCGAGGCGCGGAGCGCCGACACAACTTGGCCATCTTTGTGTCGGCGCTCCGCGCCTCGTTCGTACCGATACACAGAAACCCCCACCTGACGGTGGGGGCTAATCTTGTATGCCTGCTCCGCAGGCAACGGCAAGGCCGTTGAATGTAGTTACTGACCACTGATCACCAGCCACGGACCACTGATCACCAGCCACTGACCACTGATCACCAGCCACCGAACACTGATCACCAGCCACTGAACACTGACCACCAGCCACTGACCACTGGCCACTGAACACTGAACACTGACCACTGACCACTGAACAATGACCACTGACCACTGGCCACTGACCACTGGCCACTGACCACCAGCCACCAGCCACCAGCCACCAAATCACACCCAGCGCCCCCGGATCAACCCGGCCGTGATCAACATTGCCGCAATGGCCGTCGCGACCGGCGCCACCAGCATCGAAACCTGCGGCGCGATGGTGCCGTTCTCGGCCAGTGTGGTCGCGGCCGTCATCAGCGGGTAGTAGCCCAGCGCGCTCGGGATCACGCCGACGCCGATTGCCAGCAGCCGGTTGGGGTGGTTCACCAGCGACGCCAGCAGCGCCCCCAGCAACGGCAGCAGCAGCCCGGCCAGCGCCAGCCCGACGCGCCTTACCAGTTCCGCGGCGGCCCCGCGCTGGTGCGAGTTCTGCTCGACGTCCTTGGCGATGTCCTGCAACAGCTCGCTGGTGACCATGGCCTTTGGCGCGCTGGGGCCGGTGTCGCTGCCGAAGTCGAAGGGCACGCGCAGTTCGTTGATCTTGTCCGCGACCAGCGGCGCGCCGGCGGGCTTGCCGGTTTCCGGGTTGAACTCGATCAGGCGCGGCTCGAAACACTGCGTCAACACCAGCGTGCCGCTGTAGCGCCGGTAGTCGATGCTGGCGGTGTCCGCGCTGAGCGAGGCCAGCAGACCGAGGTCGTTGTAGACGAGAATCTTCAGGTCCTTGTACTGGCCGCCCTCGACGCGAGCGTAGCTGATGTCGATGCTAGGGTCGGGGCCGCCCTTGCCGGGGAAGTGCAGCTCGCGCGGGCCTTGCGGCGGGCTTTCGATGAAGTCCGCCAGCGCCTGGCGCTCCAATGAGTGCCGTTCGGCGTAGGCCGTCGGGCCGAACTCGGATACGCCGAACCAGGAAATCAACGCGGCGACCAGACCGATGGGAATCAGCATCACGAACGGGCGCCAGGGCGTCACGCCGGAGGCCGCCAGCAGCAGCAGTTCGCGCTCGGCCCGCATGCGCCCGAACACGAGTGTGGCCGCGAACAGCGCGCTCATCGGCAGCGTCATCGGCAGCAGGCTGACCCACAGCGACGGCGCGAACGACATCAGCGTGCCGATCTGCGGGGTGACCTCGAAGCGGTTGACGATCTGGTACAGGCTCAGCGCGGTGAACAGGAAGGTCAGCCCGAGCACGCAGACCAGCGTAAGCAGCGCCACGTCGCGCAGGATGACGATGTCCAGGCGCGAGATCATGCGCCGCCCCCGAAATTCTTGAGGCTCTCTATGTACGCGTCGAAGTTGCGCTTGGCTTCCGTCACGCTGTCGCCGCCGGTCTTTTCCAGCAGCGCCTGCGCCAGCACGATCGCGACGGCGCACTCGGCGACAATCGCCGCGGCGGGCACGGCGCAGGTGTCACTGCGTTCGGTGCTGGCCTGCGCGGGCTGGTTGGTTGACACGTCAACGGTTGGCAGCGGGTTCATCAGCGTGCTGATCGGTTTCATGTGCACGCGGCAGACCAGCGGCTCGCCGTTGGTAGTGCCGCCCTCGAGCCCGCCGGCGTTGTTGCTGCCGCGGGCGAAGGGGGCGCGCGGGTCCGGCTCATCGCGCAGCAGGATCGGGTCGTGGACTTCGCTGCCCTTGCGTCGCGCCGCTTCCACGCCCAGCCCGACCTCGACCGCCTTCATCGCCTGGATGCTCATCAGCGCCAGCGCGATGCGCCCGTCGAGCCGGCGGTCGTGCTGGTTGTGGCTGCCCAGCCCGGGCGGCAAACCGGTGGCGACGACTTCGATGCTGCCGCCGAGCGTGTCGCCTGCTTTCTTCGCCGCGTCGATGGCCGCGCGGATCTCGGCGTCGCTTGACGGGTCAAGGGTGTAGAGGTCGCTGCCGTCGCGCGTCTTGACGGCGGCCGTCGCGTCGTCGCGGATCGCGCCGTAGCCCGCGCCGAACGGCTGGTCGGCCTCGATGCCGCCGATCGACAGCACGTGCGCCGTCACGTGAATGCCGAACTCGCGCAGCAGGCTTTGGCACGCGGCGCCGGCCATCACGCGCGCGGCGGTTTCGCGGGCGCTGGCGCG
>JAGQRI010000121.1:9193-27286 GCA_020425515.1 Planctomycetota bacterium
TGGCCGGGGCGGACGTTGGGCAGGTCCGGGGCCTTGTCGATGCGGTGGTCGCGGTTGGGGATCATCAGCGTGAGCGGCGAGCCGATGGTCACGCCGCGCCGCAGGCCGCTGAGGACCTCGACGACGTCGGTCTCGACGTTCTGGCGTCCGCCGCGCCCATAGCCGCCCTGGCGGCGCTTGAGCTGCGCGTTGATCAGTGCCGTGTCGAGTGAGTGGCCGAACGGCAGCCCGAACAGGGTGGCGATCACGGCCGGGCCGTGCGATTCGCCTGCGGTTGTGAAACTGAGTGTCATCGGTTGAACCGCCAAGTCGCCAAGTCGCCAAGATAAGCGAATCAACTGCCAAAGCTCAACTTACTTGGCGCCTTTGCGTCTTGGCGGTTAGAAATTGCTTCAGGGCTCAAAGGGCAGGTGCGCGTCGTAGGGCTTCAGGTTTCCTTCGCCGTCCACCACGTGCGCCTTTTCGGCGGGGCCTTTGCGCGGGCGCGGCTTGAGTTCCTCGTCCGGCTCGCCGTAGCCGACCGGCAGCACGGCCTGGCAGCTCCAGCTTTCGTCCACGCCGAGCAGCTTGTTGAAGTCGCGCGTCAGGCTGGGCGTGTATGTCAGCGAATGCAGCCCTTCGAGTTCGAGCGCGTTGATGAAGTTCGCCACGCTCAGCCACACGCTCTGCAGCCAGAAGGGCAGGTCGCGTCGCCCGAACACGGCCACCAGGTACGGCGCGTTGGCGGCGAATTCCTTGACCGGCGTGATCATGTGGTCGTCGAAGAAGGCCTTGAGCCAGTCCGGGCTGGCCTCATGGAATTTGACGTCGGCCTTCTCGCAGAACTCGCGGACCTTTTCGCGGATCGGCCCGCGTTCGATCAGCACGTATTCCCAGGGCTGGGTGTTGGCCCCGCTGGGGGCGCGCATGGCGGCAATCAATGCGCGCTCCAGCTTTTCGGGCTCGACGTCCCGCGACGTAAAAAACCTGCGCGAGCGCCGGCGGCGCAGCAGGGCATGAAAGTCGGCGGGGTCGATGTTCACTATTTCAGCTTGTCGATGATGGCCTGCGTGATGTCGGTGACGTACGCGTTCTTGTTCGTGAGCATGCCCGGCGCCGCGAGCACCGGCTTGCTCATCATGGACTGCGCGTAGGCGCCGCCCGAGAAGAAGTCCGCGTCCTCGGCGTTGACGGTGTAGTCCTGCACGACGATGTCGTAGCCCTCAAGCGCGGCGAAAGCCTCCACGGCCTTGATGACCTCGCGCAGCACTTCGGTCTGGTACTGGTTCAGCAGCGCGGCGAGGTAGTTCTTGCTTTCGTCCTGGAAGGCCTTCACGGCTTCCTCAATCGATTGCAGTTCCACCTTGAGGTCGAGCGTGTCGTGGCCGTTGGCGTGTTCGCGGGCGGCTTCGGCGCGCTTGGCGTCGTAGGAACTCTTGAGCTTCTCGCCCTGTTCCTTCAGGTCTTTCTGGGCCGCGTCCCAGTCGTTCTTGCGTTCCTTGAACTTCTTGGACTGGCGTGAAGCCTCTTCCAGGTTCAGCAGGGCGACGCGGATGCCGCCGTCCTTCGAGCGCGCCTTGGCCGCGTGTACCGGCTCGGCGTCCTTCGTCACGGCGTCATGGATCAGGCTGCCGGCAAACCCGGCCGCCACGGCAAGCAATACTAGCGCAACCACAGTGAATCGTTTCATCAGATCAATCCTCATTGAGCACATGCCCCGCAGAATGGTAGGGCGCACAAGCAAGCCGCGTCAAGCCGTGGAGCGTTTGTGGCCCGGCAAATACACGCGTATTGGATTCTTCAGCCGTCGTCCTCGTCGTCTTTGGGCTTCGGCGGCTCTACCGGCTTCGGCTGGGGATTCCCGCCGACCTGCACCAGCTGCGACACGGCGCCGGTGATATCCGTTAC
Source organism: Planctomycetota bacterium (assembly GCA_020425515.1). GTDB lineage: Bacteria > Planctomycetota > UBA8742 > UBA2392 > UBA2392 > JACKID01. The sequence continues at coordinate 11,081 of JAGQRI010000121.1, forward strand.
GTGCGCGTTCTTGTTGCTGATGACGCCGGGAGCGATCAGCACCGGCTTGCTCATCATCGACTGCGCGTAGCCGCCGCCGGAAAAGAAGTCCGCGTCCTCGGCGCTTACACGGTAGTCCTGCAACACGAGATCATACCCCTGGCGGATCGCATACTGCTCGGCCACGTTCATGACGTGCTGGATGACGGCCGTCTGGTACTGGTTGAGCAGGCTGGCGAGATACTTCTTTTGCTCCTCGGCGGCGGCCTTGATTGCTTCCTCGAGCGACTGCAACTCGATACGCAGGTCGAGTACCCGCTGATCCTTGCCTTCGGCGCGTGCGCGTTTCAGTTCGGCGTTCTTGGTTTCGTAGCTGGTGCGCATGCGCAGGTTGGAATTCTTCAGCTCTTCCTGGGTGCGTTCCCAGTCGATCTTGTAGCGCTTGAACAATGCTGAATGGCGGGATGCTTCCTCGAGGTTGAACAGCCCGATGCGCACGCCCTCAACCTTGACGTCCTGGGCGTGAACGATTTCCGGTTGCTCCTGCGACGAGTGCTGCAGCCAACTGGCGCCGTAGCTCGCGACTGCAATTGCCAGCACGAACGAGAGTTTCGCGAAACGTTTCATGGTCATCCTCGCATGAAAGAATGCGCCGATGTTAGGCGCCCGCGCGAGGGTGGTGCAAGCTGAGAAAGGCTTCATGAAGCCTTCCGCGGTTAGCGTGCACCAACCGGTCCGCTTTCGCCGCGCGCGGCAAGCCGGCTGATGCGGGGGGCCGGTACCGATGTCAGCGCGCGAGTTTTTTCGACAATCCGGGCGCTATTTCTTCTCGGGCACGCCGCCGTCGCGCATGAACCCGATCATCGTGTCCGTGATGTCCACCACGTGCGCGTTCTGGCCGTCGGCGGCGCCGGGGGCGTAGAGTGCGGCCTGGCTCATCAGATCCTGCGCATACGAGCCGCCGGAGAAGAACTCGGGGTCAGCGCTGCCGAGGCTATATGTCTGCAGCACGAGGTCGAATCCCTGCTGGTCGGCGTAGCGCTTCACGTTCGTCATGACGTCCGCCAGGACTTCCCGCTGGTACTGGTCGAGCAGCGCGGCCAGGTAGTCCTGGTGCTGCTGCCTGCATGCCTTGATCGATTCCTCGTAGGACTGCAGTTCAACCTTGAGCATCAGGAGGTCTTCACTATCGGCCGAGCGCCTGACCTTGGCCTTCAGCTCTTCGTACTTGTCTTCCAGACTTTTTCGATGCTCGTCCAGTTGCGCCTTGGCCTTGACCCACTTGTCTCTGTCCTTTGCGAAAAGCGGGCTGCGGCGCGACAGTAGTTCAAGATTCACAAGCGCGATCTGCGTGCCCGCGCGCTCGGGCTTCTGCGCCTGCACGACCTCGGGTTGGGTGAAGTGAACGGCGGCAAGTGTGCAGACGGTGGCAATGACGGCGGTCAGTGCGGCGACGGACGCGACGCTCAGCATGGATCGGTGCATGGGACTCTCCCGCGGGTTTCCCGCAGTATAGAAATGAGGATTGAGACAGGCAGCCTAGAAGCCGAAGCCGAGGTTGATGCTGATCACCTGCTCGCGGTTGCCGGGCTGGTTGATGATCGGGAAGCCGAAGTCGAGCGCGAACGGCACCGGCAGAATCGGCAGCAGCAGGCGCAACCCGACGCCGCCGGAAACCGTGATGCCGCGCCCGTCGAAGGTGTTCATGGTCGGCGAAAGCTCGCCGGCGTCGATGAACGCCACGGCCCACAGGTTGCCCGGGAAGATCGGGAAGCGCAGCTCGGCGAAGCCGGTCACCATGAAGTTGCCGCCGATGGCGATGTCGTTGCGGCTGGGGCCGACGCCCGCGTACTCGAAGCCGCGCAGCGTGCCGCGCCCGCCGATGCTGTTGCCGCCCAGCAGGAAGCGCTGCGGGAACGGGATCACGTCCGTGTCGGTGTGCACGTCCTGCCAGTAGCTGCTGACGTTGAACGCGAGCACCATCGTGCGCGTCGGGTCAAGGTGCGCGATCGGCAGGTACAGGCTGGCGTTGGCGTTCATGCGCCAGAAGTCGAGCGTGCCGCCCAGCAGCAGCCCGCCTGTGTACTGGTAGCGATAGCTGAGGTCCCAGCCGGTGGTCGGGTACTGCGGGTTGTCGGTGGTGCTCCAGCGAATCTGCGACCACAGGGTGCTCAGCACCTCGGTGCCCTTGGCGTCCTTGATCTCCTGCGGGGCGTTGCTGGCGATGTCCTTAAGCTGGATGATCTCGTAGCTGTAGCCGAAGCTCCACAGCACGTCCGGCAGCACGCGCCAGCCGATGTACGGGTCCACGCCGAGGCGCCCGCGGGTGTAATCGCCGCGGTCGATCGTCGAGTACTCGCCCGACACGCCGGCCGACACCGGGTAGCCGAAGAGCCAGGGCTCGTCGAAGCTGATGCTGTAAACCTGCTGGCGGTCGAGCGGCGGCTGCGCCTTGAAACTCAGCGACTGGCCGGCGCCCACGAAGGTGAAGTTCGGCTCGCCCCAGATCCACGACACGGCCGAGCTGATGTCGAAATTCATCAGCGTCAGGTCGACGCTGGCCGTGAAGCCGGTGGTCGAGTTGAAGCCGGCCGCGAAGTTGAACTTGTTGGTGCGCCCCTCGACGACGTCGTAGTCGATGTCGGTGTACTCGACGATGCCGTCCTCGGTGACCACGAGGCGCGGGGTCGCGCGGCTGCTGACGCCCTGGCCGGGGGCGGCCTGCTCGAACCACTGGGTGCGGCGCAGACGGTTGTCGGAGTTGCGCTGGCGGTTGCTGTCGTAGACGTCGCCGGGGAACAGCGTGATGTTGCGGCGGATGGCGTCGTCGCGCGTGGCTTCGTTGCCGCGGATGGTGATGTTGCCGACGATGCTTTTGTAGCCCTGCTGCAGCTTGATGATCAGCTCGGTGCGGCGGACGGGGAAGGGTGTTTCCCATTCGGTCTTGATGAAGTCCGTTTTGGTCTCGACGCGGACCATCGACAGGTCGATGTTCGAGTAGCCCTCATTGGCCATCAGCGCGCGGATGATGCCGGCGTAGCCGATCGTGCCCTTGCCGGGCTCGCCGTTCAGGAGGAACTCGTCGTACGGTACCGGCTCGGTCAGGTCGAACGACGAGAAGAACTTGCCCTTGGCCGGGTCGATCAGCCCGGTCATGTAGTCGCTGCCGAAGCGCGCGCCGTACTGGTCGGCGGGCACCATCAGCGCCTCGATGCCGAGGGTATCGAGCAGCTTTTCCCAGGTGACGGCGGGCTGGTCGAACTCGGCCGGTTCGGCGCCCTGGGGCACGCGCGGCGAACTGGTGCCGTATTCGAGCCGGATGTTGGTGATGGCGTAAGGCGAGCCGGGCTCGACGTGGAAGATCACGTTGATGCGCGTGCGCGTTTCGTTGAACTCGAAATTCGCGAAGGTGACCTTGGCGTCGAGCCAGCCGCGCTGCTGGAAGTAGGTCTGCAGGGTTTCGGCGTCGCGAATCGCGTCCGATTCGACGAACGGCCCGCCCTCCTTGGTGCGCAGGTTTTCGCCCAGCGCCGCGGCGCGCTCGGTCGCGTTGCTGGCCAGGAACTTGTACCAGAACTGGTAGATCGGGCCGAAGAAGCCGCCGACGCGCGAGCCGCTGACGGCGTCGTTGCCCGGCGAGCCCACGCCCTCGAGCCCGGTGAAGCGGATGTCGCCGACCAGCAGCTCGGGCCCCTCGTAGACCTCGAACACCAGCACGAGCTTGCCGCCGTAGCCGTCGCCAATCAGCCCGCGGCAGGTTTCGAGCGTGCTGTCTTTCAGGTCGCCATAGTTTTCGAGCAGCGAATCGCGGTCGTACTTCATCGGCAGGCTGATCAGCAGCGGGCGCGCCTCCGCGAACGGGAAGCCGTTCACGTGGTAGTAGGATTCGATCTGCTGCTTCGAGCCGAGGATGTTGGCGGCGTTGGCGTCGGTCACGATGTCGCCGTCGAAGGCCGCCTGCGGGAAGTAGCGCGGGCTGACCAGCGTGCCCTCCGTGGGGGCGACGGGCAGCTCGCGGATCGGCTCGATGCCGGCGATGACTTTCTTGAGCGACTTCTCGAAGCCCGACTTGTGCACGCCCGAGAATTGCAGGATCGACAGCGGCTGGTTCTGGATCACGCGGAACAGCAGGTCCACGCCTTTGCTGGTGTACTTGTACTCGGTGCGGATATCGAGAAAGCCGCCGGTGTCGTAGACGCGCTTTACGTCGGCGTCCATGCGCGCGACGCTGAACTCGGCTCCTTCGGCCGTGTCCATCTGGCCGCGGGCGCGCCAGAAGTCGACCACGCCGTCCTCGGACCATTTGCCCTTCAGCGGCGCGACCACGCGGATGCGCCAGACCAGCGGCTGGGTGAAGATCAGCGTGACGTCGACGGTCTCGGCCGCGGAGTCGTAGTCGAGCTTCCACTCGACCTTGCGGAACATGTGGGAGGTCTCGGTCAGGTACTCGATGTCGCGCTTGAGTTCCTCGGCTTTGAAGGGGCGGCTTTCGCGGGTGATCATGGCCTCGAAGATCTTGCGGCGCGGGGCGCTGTCGGGCGCGCGGTCGAAGATCTTGCCCTCGGACTTCACCTTGAGCTCGATGCTGCCGACCCGGGCGCCCTCCGCGCCCACGGGCACGCGTTGCGCGCACAGCAGCGAAGGCAGAAGGCAGAGGATGAACAGCAGAAACCAGCGCAAAGCACGTCCTGTTATGGTGTAGCGCCGAACTATAGGCGGTGGGGGATTCAGGTTCTAGGTGCAAGCTGGGGGGCTTGCTAGTCGTCACTAAAGGACAGGGGCCTGGGGCTCAGGGCATGGGGCCTGGGGGAATTTCCGGCGAGTCCCGGCGTCTTCCCCGAAGCCCTGCGCCCCAGGCCCCAAGCCCTGACTTATTCGAAGTTGAGGACGATCTTGCCGGTCTCGCCCTTCAGCATGCGCTCCATGCCGCCGCGGAATTCGGTGTACGGCAGTACCTCGGTGATCACCTTGCGCAGCTTGTCGCGCGCTTCGGGGATGCGCACCAGGTCGCGCACCTTGTACCAGGTGTCGTAGATGCGCCGCCCGATGATGCCCTGCACCGTGATGCCCTTGAAAATCACGTCGGTGCTGTAGTCGTCGAACGTGTAGGCGCTGCCCTTGGTCAGCCCGAAGGCGATCACCTTGCCGCCGCGCCGCACACTCTTAATCGCGTTGGTGATGGCGTCCGGGTGCCCTGACATTTCCAGCGCGACGTCCGGGCCATCCTCACCGGCCGCCTCGCGCACCAGCTTCTGCACGCGTTCGCGTTCGGCCGCGCGCTCTTCGTCGCTGCGGGCGATCTTGCCGAGGATGACGTCGTGGACGCCGATTTCCTTCGCCAGCTTGACGCGGGTCTCGCTGACCTCGACGGCTGTGACGTGCTTCGCGCCGTGCATCAGCGCGATCACGGCGCTGAACATGCCGATCGGGCCGAGCCCGAAAATCACCACGCGCTGGTCCTTCAACGGGAAGTGCGCGGCCGCGTGCATGGCGTTGCCGAGCGGTTCCTGGATGGCGGCGATCTCGTAGGGCAGGTCGGGGTCGTTCTTCCAGACGCAGCTCGAAGGCAGCGCTATGTATCCGGCGAAGGCGCCGTCGCGGTCGAAGCCGATGATCTTGTCGTTGACGCAGACGTGCTTTTCGCCGTGCAGGCACTGGTAGCACTTGCCGCACACGACGTGGCTTTCGGCGCTGACGAAGTCGCCGACTTCGAGTTTCACGCTGGGGTCGTCCATGATCGTGCCGACCTCGCTGCCGATCTCGACGACGTGGCCGCAGAACTCGTGCCCGGCGATCACGCCGTGCTTGAAGTTGTCGCTGGCGCGGTTGAGCTTGCCGCGGATGGATTCGTCCCACTGGTAGAGGTGCAGGTCGGAGCCGCAGACGGCCGCGGCGCGGATTTTGATCAGGACTTCGTCAGGCTTGATGGCCGGTACGGGCGCCTCGCGGACTTCAAGCGCGCCGGGCTCGCCGGCGGTCATCTGGATGGAGGGCATAGTGCTGTCGGGCATGGATGTTCCTTCGTACAGGCCCCATGTTATAGCGGGCGGCAGGCCCCGCGAAAGGGGCCAAGAGGCCTGTCGCGAGGTGTGGTAGAATCCTGCCATGAGTGACTTGCGAGATACCCCGGACCATGTTTGGCAACGCCAGGTTCAGATCTGGCAAAGCAAGTCGTTTGAAGAGCGCATGCGCCTGGGTTGCGCGGCCGACGCGATGGCATTGTCCGAAGCGCGGCGACTTGCGGAACAGCGGTATCCGGGCGACCCGGCGGGCTTGTTCCTGCTGCTGCATGGCGACTCGTTTAGCGAGCCGGACCGAAACCGAATCGCCGAAGCCTTCCGGCGACACGCTTCTTCCCGTGCGCCATCCGTGTGACCTTCGTACAATCTGACGGAACCATGCGTGCCCGCTTTCCGTTCGTAGGAAAGTAGTCGCAACTGGGGGGCGTCATGAAGGGCAAAACGTTCTGGTTGGGGATGGCCGGTGTCTGGCTCGTGGCCGGCATGCTCGCCGCGCTGTTTGTGCTGGGGCCGGATTCGGGATCGTCGGCCAAACCCGCGTTCACCTTGGCAGAATCCGCCGACGAAGCAGCTCCAAACGACGCGCCTCTCGAAGGCGAGTCATCGGACGAAAGTCTGCCCGAAGCGCCCAAGCCCCAACCGAAGTCCGAGCCCGCCGAGAAAATCAGCAAGACGCCCGAAGACGAGTCGACTGAAGAAGCCGCGTCGAAGCGAACGACGGAAGTGAAGGAAACCCTGCCGCCGATCCGCCCGGAGGTTTCCGTCGGCGCCGGCGAAACGAAAACCGAGACCGGCTCCAGCCTGCACGGAATCAGCGTCGCACAAGGCGGCACGCTGAAACTGCAGCAGGGCGAAGTCAGCATCGACGGCGACCTGATCAACCAGGGCAAACTCGACGCCGCGAAGACGACGCTGGTTCTCGACGGCGGCGACCAGAGCATTGAGGGCAACATCACGGCCGGCAAGGTCATCCTGCGCGGCGGCACCAAGCGCATCCGCAAGGGCACCTTCGGCACCGGAAGCAGCGCCAACGCCGATCCCGGCAAGGCGCAGTTGTACGTCGAGAAGGGCACCACGCTGGTGATCGAGGAAGGCGGCAAGTGGACCACGCCCAACGCCTACGGCTTCCAGATTGCGGGTTCGCTCGTGATCGACGGCGGCGAGTTCCAGTGCCGCTTCACCAACGGCAACGGCACCGACCGCGGCGAGGAAAGCTGGCTGCCCGGCAGCGAGCTGACGATCTACAAGGGCAAGTTCGTCGGCAACGGCGACGCGGACTTCAGCGGCGCGACCATCACGATCCACGACGGCGCGCTCGAGATCAACGACGACATCTGGAGTACCGGCGACGCCCTCAACATGTATGGCGGCAGCATGCGCAACACCAAGGGCGGCGGCATGTTCTGCCTTACCGGCACGGTCAACATCAGCGACGGCAAATTGCAGGTGTACCAGAACAGCAGCCGCAGCCTGAACGTCTACAAGGACACCAGCGTCTTCTGCAGCGGCGGCGAGATCTCGATCAACGGCAACCCGGCCGGCGGGGGCGGCGGCATCGTGCTGTACAGCAGCGCCACGCTGAACAACCTGAAGGTGAACACCAGCACGCAGATCAGCACGAACTCGAAGGCGGGCACGTTCCTGAGCATCAGCCGCGACTTCGAAATCGCCAAGGGCCAGCGCTTCAACGCCAACGGCTACCAGGTAATCGCGGCCATCCCCAGCGGCGACAACCAGGGCGAATTCGTGCCCTGAGCCGGTCCGGGTTGTATGATACTGCCGATCTCAGAGGGGATTCCCTGTGCCCAGTTTCGTTGACTTGCCTGCGCTGCTGCTGGGCGCCGATCGCATCCTTCCATCGGGGAGGGTGATCGGCGTGATCATCGGCGCGGTCATCCTGCTGGGGATGTTCTGCGCCTGGCTGGTGGTGCGCAGCCTGCGCAAGTCGGCTCTCAAGTCATGGGCTGCCAGCCGCAACCTGCAATACGACAAGGGCAGGATCACCGGGTTCCTTGAGGGCTACCAGGTCGAGCTGCTGTTCGACGAACACGACGCCGGCGGCAGCCGCTCGCACATCCGCGGCGCCTGCCGGGTGATGATGCGCTCGAAATTCAAACTGCCCGACAAACTGTTCATGACCGGGCGCAAACTGCCCAATGCCAAATTTGAAGACATCGTCCTGATCGACTCCGACGACGATTTCAACGCGGCCGTAACCATCACGGCGCCGGACGCGGCACAGGTTTACGGATTGCTGAAACGCTACGGCGTACGCAGGGAACTGGCCCACCTGTTGTCGGCGCGGCAGGGCATCGAGATCAAGAACAACAGCGTCAGTGCCACGATCGACAGCGCGCTCGGCATGGGCAACGACATCGGCCCGGTGTTCGACGAGCCGCTGCGGCGTTGCGGTGAAGTCGTCAAGTTGCTCGAAGCCGCGATTTCCGGTGAAGTCATCCCCGACGAGCAGTTGTCCTCTTCACGCCCGCGCGGCGCAGCGCCGAAGGTAAACCGTCCATCCGCCGTGCGCAAACCGCAGCCCGGCCCGCGAGGGCTGGGGTCGACGCGGGGATGAATCGCGAAATCGGTGCGCCGCCGGCGAATTACCCCAGCCCTTGCGGACTGGGCTTGGATGCGATCGCTTCAGGTTCCGGCTTGGTGTTGATGACTTTCCAGCGCGCGAGGAACAGCAGCAGCCCCAGCCCGATCAGCGTGCCGCCGACGGCGAACGGCTGCTCGGGGCCGAAGCGGTCGTAGATGTAGCCGCCGAGGATCGGGCCGATGATGCGCCCCAGGGTCGCGGCGCTGGCGGTGAAACCCATCGTGCCGCCTTGCTCGGTCGCCTTGGCGTGGCTGCTGATGATCGCCAGCACGCTCGGGTTACATAGCCCGTTGAACGCGCCGATCAGGAACGAGAAAAACAGCAGCAGCACAAACTGGTTCCAGCCCAGCATGTCGTTCAGGTGCACCTGGTAGCCGAACAGGAACATCGTGCCGGTCAGCCCGATCAGCCCGATGCTCAGCACCTTGGCCGGGCCGAGCGCCTTGCTTAGTCGCCCGATCAGCCCGCCCTGCACGAACGCCAGCGTCAGCCCGATCACCACGAACACCCAGGCGTTGTGGCTTGCGTCGAGTTTCAGGTACTCGGCGTTGAACTGGGTGAACATGGCCTCCAGGTTCGCGAAACCGAGCGTCACGATCAGGTGCACGGCCAGCATCGGGCCGATGGCCGGGCGCGTGAGCGCCGACAGGAACTGTTTCATGCGGCTCTTGCGCGGGCCGAGTTGCGCGCGGAGTTCCTTCGACAGCGACTCGCGCATGATGGTCAGCGTCAGGACGAACGACGTGAAACTGAGCGTTGCCGCGAACAGGCTGGGGAACATCAACTGCGCGCGGTGGAAGGCTTCGGCGTCGATGTTCGGCCCGTAGCCGAACCAGCCCAGCACGGTTTCGCTGACCAGCGCGCCGCCGATCGCCGGGCCGAACACGAAGCCGAGTCCGAACGCCATGCCGATCAGACCCATGCCCTTGCTGCGGCGTTCGGGCGGGAAGACGTCGGCCATGTAGGCCTGCGCCGTGCTGATGTTGGCGGCGCACACGCCGGCCAGCGCACGGGAGATCAGCAGGAAGGTGAAGCCGGGCGCGAAGGCGAACATCACCCAGGTGGCCGCGAAGCCGGAGGTGGAGAGCGCCAGGATCGGGCGGCGCCCGACCTTGTCACTGAGCCGCCCCCAGATCGGCGCGAAGATGAACTGGCACAGCGAGTAGGCGGTCAGGATCATCCCGACCAGCACGCCGCCGCGCGAGCGCTCCAGCCCGACGACGTGCGCCAGGCTGTTGGCCCAGTCGGGAACTTCAAAGATGCGCACGTAGTAGGGAAGGCTCGGCAGCACGATGCCGAAGCCGAGCAGGTCGATGAAGATGATCAGCCAGACGGTGAAGACGCCGCGCTTCTGCTCAGGGGAAAGTTTTTGCGGCGTCGCCTCTGCCATTGCGGAACTCTAGTCCGCGAAGGACAAATTGCGAGGGCGGGGCAGAGCCGCGACCGCAAGGAAGCGGCCCCTACCAGTTGACGTGCGCCGCCCAATGCAAACCCGCGACTCAAATCGAGCCGGGCCGCTCCCTTGCGGTCGCGGCTCTGTTCTTTATCTCTGTTACTTCTTGGGGCGGGTGATCTTGCCTATCTCGCGGGTGTCGCCGCGGCCTATGGTGCGCCCTTTGCGGGTCGGGCTGCGCTTGTGGAAGTCGACGATGTACTTCACCGCGTCGTCCGGGTCGTCGGTGCGGTGGAACAGGTTCAGATCCTCGCTGCTGATGTGGCGCCACTCGGCGAACATCGTCTTTTCCATCCAGTCGTACAGCCCCTGCCAGAACTTCATGCCGAACAACACGCACGGGATGCGCCGGATCTTCAGCGTCTGCACCAGCGTCAGCACCTCGAACATCTCGTCCATCGTCCCGAAGCCGCCGGGCATGAACACGAAACCCTCGCTGTACTTGACGAACATCACCTTGCGGATGAAGAAATAGCGGAAGTCGATCAGCGTGCTGCAGTAGGGGTTGGCCTCCTGCTCCATCGGCAGGTCGATCGCGAGCCCGACCGAATCACTGCCGCCGTCGCCGGCACCCTTGTTGCCGGCCTCCATCACGCCGGGGCCGCCGCCGGTGATCACGCCGTAGCCCGCCTCGGCGAGCTTCTTGCCCAGCTCGACCGTGGTCTTGTAAAGCTCGTCGTCCGGGTGCGTGCGCGCGCTGCCGAAGATGCTGACGCAGCCGCCCACCTTCGACATCTCGTCGAAACCTTCCACGAACTCGGCCATTACCCGGAAGACCTGCCAGGTGTCGCGCAGGCCCTCGATAACTTCCGCTTTACGCATGAAATCACCCTATCTCTGGAAGGCGGCTGGAACTCCCGCGCGTTCTACTAACTAGTGCGGGCCGCGAAGTTTACGCTCGCGCACGGCAATGGAAAGGGCTGAGCAGTTTACTGAGGACTGACCGTGGACGATATGTATAAGACCACCACCGTCGATGCGGCCGAAAGCTACATCGCTGAGCAACGATCTGGAAACGCAGACGCAATGACGAAGCACGCACCCAAGTCTTCGGACGAGTTCGAGTACATCAACTGGATTCGGTCCGAGCTGCCGCCCGCCTCGCCGGACCTCGAAGTAGGCCCCGGCGACGACTGCGCGATCATGCGCACCAAGCAGGACCGCGAGGCCCTCAAGATCGACACGGTCATTGAGGACAAGCACTTCGTCTTCGCGGAAAAGGGCAAGAAGATTCCCGCTGTGCTAGGCCCAGGCGCCACGCCCGAAGAGGTCGGGCGCAAGGCCATTACGCGCTGCCTGTCCGACATGGCGGCCATGGGCGCCACGCCCAGCACGGCGCTGGTTTCGGTCACGCTGCACACCGGCGCGCCGGTCAGCCTGCGCGAGCGCCTTTTCCTTGGAATCGCGAAGACCTGCGCCACCTACGGCGTTTCGCTCGCCGGCGGCGACACCCAAAGCTGGGACGGCCCGCTTTCGATTTCCGTCGCGATGACCGGCACCATGGACGGCGTACGCCCCGCACTGCGCGCGGGCGCGGCCCCGGGCGACGTGGTCGCGATCACCGGCAGCCTCGGCGGCAGCATCCTCGGCAAGCACCTGCGCTTTGAGCCGCGCATCGCCGAGGGGCGCTTTCTTGCCGAGAAGGGCGTCAGCGCCATGATCGATATTTCCGACGGGCTCAGCGGCGACCTGACCCGCATCTGTGAGGAGTCCGGGCGGCGCTTTGAAGTCGGCGCGGACCTCGCGGCCGAGGCCGTACCGGTCAGCAAGTCGGCGCGCCGCCTCGCGAAGCTGGAAGGCAAGGGCTCCGAGCGCGCGCTGCACCACGCGCTGCACGACGGCGAAGACTTCGAGCTGTTGTTCATCGTGAAGCCGAACCGCTGGAAGAAGATCGTGCAGGAGTGGCCGTTCGACGTGCCGATCCGCGCACTGGGCATGATGCGCCCGCTGCGGAAGGGCGAGCCGCTGGTGCGGATCCTGAAAAAGGGCGAGCCGGAAGCGCTGGAAGTGATGTCCTGGGTGCACCAGTTGTAAGTGAATCTGACGCACCCCCAAACCCGACCCCATAAGCAGGACCTTGCGAGCGTCCGGAATGCACACCGAACGCTGACGGTCCGCGCGTACAAGTAAATGGGCGGTTTCATTCAGATGAACCGGCCCGGTGTGATATACTCGTGTGACAGGGCTCACGCCTCGGTCGCGTCGGGGTAGGAGTTGAAAACATGGGCACGCTGTATCTTCTTAGTCCGACACTGGAATCAACCATCCAGATCGGACGCATCCTCGGGAAATGCCTGCCGGCGGGCACGTTCGTGGCATTGGACGGCATCCTCGGCGCGGGCAAAACGCAGTTCGTGAAGGGCATCGCCTGCGGGCTCGATGAGGGCGGCTGGGCCGGGCTGCGCAGCCCGACTTTCACGCTGATGCTGAGCTACCACGGCGGGCGCTGCGTGCTGCATCACATCGATTTTTACCGCCTGAACGAATCTCCCGAGTTGCCCGGCGAGATCATCGAGGCCATCGAGAACGAGCGCGCGATTACCGTCGTCGAGTGGGCCGACATCTGGCGCGAGGTCTGGCCCGACAGGCACGTGCACGTCAGCTTCGAAATCGACGACGACACCAGCAAGCGCCACATCACGCTGGAGTACCCGGACGACATGTGCCCGCAGCTTTCGCGCGAACTTGATGACTTCATCAAGGAACCCGCCGAGGCTTGAGCGCGGTCGCGAGCGCAAGCACAAACGTCTGGCCGCTTCGCGTCCTGCCCCTTCGCTGACGCTTCGGGCTCCAATTCTGTTGCCGAAGATCAAAGACGCGTGGCACAGGCAATCCTGCCTGTGCCAAGCGACAATTCCATTGAGGGACTGCACCTGTGAATCGGGCGGCGATTGCAGTAAACAGGCCGCATGAAGCGTGCAGTGCTCGTTGCCACCTGCCTGATCGCGGCCGGCGCCCTGTGTGCGCAGAACGCGAACGCGCCGGTGGACGACAAGATCGATTCGCCGCTGGAGTACTACTTCGGCGCGCTGGCACTGGTCGCGATCGTGATGACGTGGGCCTGGCTGATCCTGAAGATGAAAAACCGTCGCCAGACGACGCCGGAAGATCTAGAGCCCGCCCCGGAGAAGGACTCATGAAGTACCTGGCCCTGCTGCTGTTCGCCCTCGCCGCGCCCTTGAGCGCCTGCTGCATGGCGCCGCGCGACTACAAGGGCGACGTCGACCAGTCGGCCCAGCGCGTCGTGGTGGTGTACCGCGCGCCCGACGGCGACACCCCCGGCTACGAGGAAATGATTATCCGCGTGCAGCCCTTCTTCCAGGGCGCGGACGCCAACCCCGCAACGATGGCCTGGGTGGTGACGGTGCCCAGCAAGCCGCTGCGCTACGACCAGGCAAGCATGGACGCGCTGAACGCCGGGCCGGAACTGCACAACAAGCTGTTCAAGCTCGCGCGCGAACAGTGGGCGAACAAGACGGGTTTTGAATGGCCGGAATGGCTGAGCTGGATGACCGCGCGGGACAGCGCGCCCGCGGACGACAAGTCCGGCGGCGTGGAAGTGGACGAGCTGGTCAAGGTCGGCCCGTACAGCATCACGCCGGTGCGTGCAAGCGGTGCCGATGCCGTGACCGCGCTGAATGAATACCTGGCGCAGCGCGGCTTCCCGCAGGAAGACCCGGGGCATCTGAAGTATTTCGTGGACAACGACTTCACGTTCCTGTGCATCAACGTGACGCCGCCGCAGGGTCAGTCGAGCCTCGGGCGGAAACTCGACCTGCCGCCGTTGCTGATCGGTTTCGAGACCGACAAGCCGTACTACCCGGGCAAGTTCAGCAGCCGGCAGGGCAACTTCGCGCTGGACCTGACGGTGATCACCGACAAGCCGCTGGACACGCAGGGCTTCGGCGAGATGCGCCAGCGCCTGAATGCGAAGAGCCACGGCTACGTGCAACTGGTGAACCTGTACTCGGTGCAGGAGTTGCCCGCACCGCTGGTTTCCGCCTTCAGCGAGCGAGTGACGAAGCGCGATGCGCAGCGCTGGTACGTCAACCGGATCGAGAGTGAGGGTTTCAACGATGGCGACAAGGGCATCGCGAGCTGGAGCGACGACGTGTTCTTCAAGGTCGGCACGATCCAGGACGAGCTGCCCGGCTTCTGGTACTACGGCGACGAAGAGATCAGCGGCTTCCAGCGCCTCGTACGCGAGCACGCGATGGCCTTCTTCGTGACCATGGGGCTGGTGTTTTTCATTACGCTGTTCATCAAGGTGCGCATCAACCGCAAGCGCTACCTGGCTGAGAAGAACGCCGCGTAGTAGTGGTCAGTAGCCGGCGATTAGAAGTTTGAGGTCAGAGGTCGGAGGACAGGGGATTCATTGCTGAGAGCGGGATGATTGCGAAGCGAGTGGCGCTGGAAGTAAGTGCCCTCACTCCTTCGACGAAAGGCGCGGAGCGCCGAAACAGGATTAGCCCCCGGCAGCTTCGCTGCCGGGGGTTTGCATTGGGTCCGTCTGATAAGGCGCGGAGCGCCGACACAATCTTGCCCCATTGCGTCGGCGCATCCGCGCCTCGGAAATGCGATTGAACGAAAACCCCCAGCAGCATAGCTGCTGGGGGCCAATCTTGTGATGGCGCTCCGCGCCATGACTCACAGGTGTTGAGAGAGACGAGCGGTGCTTGGGTTTCAGCGTCGTGAACTTCCGGCCTCCAATCGGCCACTGTTCACTGGCCGCTCTTACCTTCGCCCATTTCTTCGTTGAGCTTCTTGAACGCGTCGGTGACGTCGAACCAGACCACTTCGCCGTCTTCGCATTCCATGCGGTCGAGCGCGCGTCCTTCCTTGTGCACCAGCGCCTGCTTCTTGAGGCTCTTGCCCATCTGCTCCAGCACGTCGTATTCATCCAGTGTGCGCAGCACCAGCCAGGGGGCGTCTTCGGTGCCGTCGCCCGTGCTGCGGATGCCCTCGATGCAGACCATGCACATCGCCGCTTCCATGTCGGCCGACTCCTCGTCGCCGATCTGTTTCAGGGCGAAACTGCGCATCAGGTGGAAGCGCGGGCTGAGCAGGTAGTTCGGGATCAGCTCGCGCCCCTTGTCGATGAAGCCGTTCCAGTCCTCGCCCTCGAGCAGCTTCTCAGCGGCGTTCAGCTCCTGCCCGTAGGGGGCGTAGCTGGAATGATTGCGCACCACGTCGCGGATGGCGATGAAGTTGTCGCGGTTGGGGTCTTTGAGGAACGTGAAAAACGGGTCGTCAGCCATACCGCCATGGTGCGGAATCCGCGCCAAAGCACACGTTAATTCGATACTGACGACGACATCACCGGTGTGTTATTCTTACACACATGGCTATCGACGCCTTGTCTCAGGTAGTTGGCAACTCGCCGCGCATGCGCGAGCTGAAGCAGACCATTCTGCAGGTCGCGCAGGCGGAGTTCCCGGCGCTGATCCTGGGCGAAAGCGGCGCGGGCAAAGAGGTGGTCGCGCGGGCGATCCACAACCTGTCCGCGCGCCGGGACGCGCCGTTCGTCGGGCAAAGCTGCCTGGCGATCCCCGAGGCGCTGATCGAATCCGAACTGTTCGGCTACGAGCCCGGCGCATTCACCGACGCGCGCGAAAGCCGCCCCGGTTTGTTCGAGCAGGCCGAGGGGGGTACGCTGTTCCTCGACGAGATCGGCGACATCCCGCTCAGCTTCCAGAAGCGCCTGTTGCGCGTGTTGCAAGAGCGCGAGGTGCGCCGCCTGGGCAGCACGGAAGCGATCCCGGTAAACGTCCGCATCATCACGGCCACCAACGCGCCGATCGAGCAACTGGTGAAAGAGGGCGGCTTCCGCAGCGACCTGCTGTATCGCCTGAACACGTTCGAGATTCGAGTGCCGCCGCTGCGCCAGCGGATCGAGGACATCCAGCCGCTGGTGGAGTTCTTCCTGCGCAAGCACGGCGCGCGCTACGGCATCGAGGTGGACCCGCCGAACGACGAGATCATGCAGCAACTGAAGGAATACCCGTGGCCGGGCAACGTGCGCGAGCTGGAAAATTTCGTGGTGCGCTGGATCAGCCTCGGCAAGGAGGCGCTGGATGCGCTCGACAAGCGCGTTGCACTGAGCTTCGAGCAGCAGGACAGCAACCGCCGCTGGCTGAGCATGACCATGGCCG
>JAGQRI010000122.1:0-785 GCA_020425515.1 Planctomycetota bacterium
GACGTCGACGGCAGCCACATCCGTACGCTGCTGTTGACGTTCTTCTACCGCCAGCTTTCACAGCTGATCGACGCCGGCAACATCTTCGTCGCCCAGCCGCCGCTGTACAAAGTGACACGCAAGAAGAAGTCCGAGTACGTCCGCAGCGACCGCGAAATGAACGATACCCTGATGCGCATGGGCATCGAGGGCGCGAACATGCGCGTGCCGAAGGACATGGACATCGGCGCAGCCGGGCGCGAGTTCAGCGGCGCGCAGATGCGCAGCGAGATCTTCGAGCGCCTGATCAAGCTGGAGGAACTGGCCGGCAAGATCAGCAAGAAGGGCGTCAACCCGATCCGCTTCTACAACCAGTACAACAGCGAAACGAAGTCGCTGCCGACCACCATCATCTTCAGTGAAGACAAGGCCCGCTACTTCCACGACCAGGACGAAGCCGAGCTGAACAAGTTCATTGGCGATCGCCTGAAAGCGGGCTTCGAAGTCATGACGCCCGCCGAGATCGGCAACCGCGAAACCGACATGGACAAGAGCCTGGACCGCGACAAGATCGAGGAACGCATCGAGTTGCCGGACCTCGCGGAACAGGCGGCTGACATCATCACGCAGCTTGAGGTACGCGGTTTCCCGGCCTGGACCATCAACGGGCGCGACGACCAGGCCGAGCAGTTCATGCTGCGCTTCGAGGACGCCGACGAAGAGCCGGTCCTGAGCCTCAACGAGTTGCTCCACGAAGTACGCGAAGCCGGGCGGAAGGGCATCAGCATCCAGCGCTACAAGGGCCT
>JAGQRI010000122.1:867-2604 GCA_020425515.1 Planctomycetota bacterium
GCCGACGAAATGTTCACGATCCTGATGGGCGACCAGGTCGAACCAAGGCGCCAGTTCATCGAGCGTCACGCGCTGGAAGTGAAGAACCTGGACATCTAGGCAAGCGGCACTATTCGACTTCCGCCACCCACTCCTGGAGTGTCTTGCCGGACTTGCCGACATCGCAGGCGAGGTACATGGTGTCGTTGTACTCGCCGGCCTTGATCTCGATCGGCTTCCAGCCTTCGTGCCAGGACTGGCTGATGATCGTCATGATGCGGTCTTTCGCCAATGCCATGCACTCCTTGTAGATCTTCAGCTTCTTGAAGTCGGGCTGGTACACGACGGTGCTGCCCGTCTTGTCCGTCAGCAACAGCGATTTATCGAACGGGATGTCGAGCACGTTGCCGCTAACTACACGCGACGTAGCTTCCTCTTCATCGTCGCACTGCATCGTCGGAGGCTGCTGGTCGATATAGATTTCGTTCAGGTCAACGCCGTTGTGGTTCCAGAAGGTCTTCTCCTGGTTGCGCCAGCTGTGGATCTTCACCACCGGCGCCCCCCACGTCAGCGTAATCTCGTAGCCGCATTCCTTGAACAGGTCCAGCGTGTCGCCGCTGTTCTTGCGCGCCCAGGCGTAGCACTCCACACGCAAAACCCGCTGAAACGGGTTCGGCTCCAGCACTTCGATATCCGTCGCCACACTCGGGAAGATGCTGAACACCTCGTCGTGGACCTTCTGCCCGCGCATGTAGGATTCGTTGACGTCCTTGCCAATCTCTTCAGTTTCGACGCAGCCGGCGCTGGCGCCCAACGGTGACAACTCAAGCTTGTAGTCGCCCTTGTTCGCCTCGATGATCACGCGCCCGTGGACTGTGCTGAGCGCGGGCACGCTCACCTTCAGCAGGTCGTTCTCGAACTCACCACTCATGCGGGTGATCGTCTTGCCCAGCTTGAGCTTGCCCTCCTTCTTGGTCTTGGGCTTCTTCCACTTGGGGTCTTTGGCTTTCGACGACTGCCCGTCATACACCGTAAATGCGCCCCCACCTGCGGGCACAGAGGCCAGCACCAGCAGCTTCTTCGCCTTTTTATCGTAATACGCGGGTACCTGTTTGCCGTCCGGCCCCTCGACGGCGAACTTCGAACCGACTTTCGCATCAAGCTCGATCACCTTCACGGCCGTCGCATGGGCGGAATCGTTCGCAATTTCAAACTTCTGCCCCTCGTCGTCCTTGGCAACGACGACAACCGGCAACAGCAGGGCGACCAGCAGCGCTAGAGCAAGCCGTTTCATAATCGGCCTTCCGGGGAAGCGTCAGGGGTCTCGATTCTAGAAAACCGGAGCGCCCTGATGTTGGCTCCTCGCGGCTTTATCGACTCCCTCTTTGCGGTTCTTCGCAGGCTTCGCGTTCTTTGCATGATCGTCGATCTCTGGATGGCGCAGGATGTCGCAGTCGTTGTTATGCTTGCGGCCATGGCACAGATACCTTTCAAGCTTGTTTCGAAGAACACGCCGTCGGGCGACCAGCCTGCGGCAATCGATACAATCGTGCGCGGGCTGGACGACGGCGCGCCATTCCAGACACTGCTCGGCGTTACCGGTAGCGGCAAGACCTTTACGATGGCCAGCGTGATCGAAAAGGTGAACCGCCCCACGCTGGTGATGGCGCCCAACAAGACACTCGCCGCCCAGCTCTTCAGCGAATTCCGCAAGTTGTTCCCCGACAACGCCGTCGAGTATTTCGTCAGCTACTACGA
>JAGQRI010000123.1 GCA_020425515.1 Planctomycetota bacterium
GCGACGAAACCCGCGTCGCCCGGCATTCGCGTGTACCCGAGCTGGGCCCGCGCATTCTGTTCTTCAGCGGCGGCACGGCGCTGCGGCAACTGAGCCGCAAACTGAAACGCTACACCCACAACTCGGTCCACCTGATTACGCCGTTCGATTCCGGCGGCAGCTCGGCGACGATCCGCAACGCGTTCCACATGCTCTCGGTCGGCGATTTGCGCAACCGGCTGATGGCGCTGGCCGAGGAATCCCAGCGCGGCAATCCGCAGATCTACCGCCTGTTCAACCATCGCTTCGACAAAAAGGCCGACCAGGTCGAGCTCGGCAAGCGGCTCGAAAAGATGGTCGAAGGCAGCGACCCGCTGATCAAGGACGTGCCGAACCCGTTCCGGCGCATCGTGCGCACCCACCTGCGCGTCTTCGCCGAGAACATGCCGCCCAGCTTCGACCTGCGCGGCGCCAGCATCGGCAACCTGATGCTCGCGGCCGGTTTCCTGAACAACGAGCGCGACATCGACTCGGTGATCTACCTGTTCAGCAAACTCGTCGAGGTGCGCGGCACGGTGCAGCCGACCGTGCGCGACGACCTGCACCTCAAGGCCGAGCTGGAAGACGGCACGGTGATCCTCGGCCAGCACAAGCTGACTGGCAAGGAAGCCGCCCCGATCCGCAGCGCCGTGAAATCACTCAGCCTCGTCAGAGACCTCGAACGGGGCGAGCCCGCAAGCTGTGAGATCGACGAGAAGGTTCGCAAGATGATCCTGCGCGCCGACGTGATCGTCTTCCCGATGGGCAGCTTCTTTTCGAGCATCGTCGCCAACCTGCTGCCCAAGGGTGTAGGAGAGGCCGTGCGCGACGCGGAATGCCCGAAGGTTTACATCCCGAACACCGGCGTCGACCCGGAGCAGGTAGGGCTGTCGCTGGAACAGCGCGTCGACATGCTGCTGAAGTACCTGCGGCACGACGCGGGCGAAACGACGCCGACCGACAAGCTGCTGAACTTCGTCATGCTTGATGAAACCGCGCGCCAGCGCACCAAGCCGTCGTCCTTCAAGGCCGTCGCGGACCAGGGCATCGACCTGCTCGAAACCCGCCTGATCAGCGAGCAAAGCACACCGGAAATCGACCCCGAACTGCTGGCCCGCGTGCTGGTTTCGATGGGTTGAGTAGCAAAACGCCACGACGCAAAGCAACGCCACGAGCTACCACTGGTTCGTGCACTTTCTGTTCTTCGGGAAAAACCCAGAGTCATCCTTTGCCGCGTGGCGCGCGAGCCGGAGACAGTTCGTGGCGCACCCTGGCGTCCTGGCGTTTTATTGCCGGTCCAACTGCCTGTGGCATCGAAGCCAACTCACTAGCGCCGCGGCAAATACTTCCGGATCAGTTCCAGGACTCGTGCATGATCGACGCCGCGTGAAGCCACGGCACCCTGCGGGTGCAGTGGTGACTCCTGCTTCCAGTAGGCCAGCGGCGCGCCGTCGTAACCGGTGATGGTGCCGCCCGCTTCCTTCACAATCACGTAGGCCACCGCCGTGTCCCACACGTTCGGCGAGCCCGGGCGCGAAGCAAACACACCCGCGCCGTCCTGGGCCAGCTCAATGGCGCGCAGCCCGAAGCTTTCGACGCGGTCCAGCGCCCGCAAACCGAGTTCGATACGCAGGTGCTCGCCGTTGGCGTCGTCGGCGTAAGGGCTCCAGATCAGCCGCGGCTCCGCCCCCGCGCTCTGCACCGGCTCGTCCGACTTGCAGCTGATCAGGTGCACCCCGCCGCCGCG
The DNA here is from genome assembly GCA_020425515.1 of Planctomycetota bacterium. GTDB lineage: Bacteria > Planctomycetota > UBA8742 > UBA2392 > UBA2392 > JACKID01. The sequence goes on from JAGQRI010000123.1 coordinate 1,766, forward strand.
TACGGCATACCACGTGCGCAGGTTGACCGGGTCGTGCACGACGCCCACGGCCGGCTCACCTTCGACGGCCAGCGCCAGCATCAGGCTGTAGCCGGAAGCGCCTTTCACGAAACTGCGCGTGCCGTCGATCGGGTCGATGATCCAGCGGCGGCTTGCGTTCACGTCGTCGTGGGGCGAGCCTTCCTCGGCGCAGATGGCGTCGTCCGGGAAGCGGTGCTGCAAACGCTCGATCAGGAAGGCGTTGATCGCCTTGTCGGCCTCGGTCACGACTTCGCCGGCCGCCTTCTGCCGCGCCGAGTCACTGCGCAGGCGCTCGTCGTCGAGATAGGGCGCCAGCAGCCCGGCCGCGTCCTGCACGGCCTCGATGGCGAACTCGGTTTCGGACGTGAATTCCATGCCCGCATCGTAGCGCGTCGCGCGACAGCGGCCATGCGGGGATAACCTGTCACGAACGCTCGATGCGGAACAGCAGGTGCGGGCGCAGCGGATGGCCTTCGGGAACGCGCGGGTGATCGAACTCGCCGATCTGTACCAGCCCGATCTTGCGAATGGCGCTTTGTGAGCGCAGGTTGAGCCGCGCCGTCCACGAGTAGATCGCCGGCAATTCCGTGTTCGCAGACGCCCACGCAACCGCCGCCTTGCCGCCCTCGGTCGCGAGCCCTTTGCCCCAGAACTCCGGCATCAGGCGGAAACCCAACTCAACCTGCGGCATGAAGTCAGCCTCGAAGTTCATCCATTGCAGCCCGATGAAACCGATGAACGGCGCATCCGGCGTCTCCACCGCCCACAAGCCGTAGCCGTGCTCATCGAAGTGCCCGCGAATGCGCCCGACCCAGCCTTCGCTTTCCTCAGGCGTGAGGACCCGCGGCATGAATTCCATTACCCGCGCATCCCGGTTCATGGCAGCGAAAGGCTCCAGGTCGGAATCCCGCCACGGGCGCAGTTTCAGGCGTTCCGTCACGATGCTGGGGTGCTCTGTCATGCGAATCCCTCGATTTCGGGAAAAAACGGAACCGGCGCCAATGGCTTCCCGTTCAAAAGGACGTTGGAAGCCGCAATGACCCTCCGAGGCGCGTTTTACACTGCGGTTACAGGGATTGACCATCCCGGCGGTTTCCAGCGCGTATTGTTTATGTGTGGCCGCAGTGGTCACCGTCAACCAAGGAGCGCGAAATGAAAAATCTGGGCAAGAACACACTCTGCATGCTGGCCGTCGCGGCCCTCACCATGGTCGCCACGCTGGCTGCCCTCGGCCCGCGCGGCGCGGATGCCGCCGACACCAAGGACGCCAAGACGGCCGAGACCCTGGCCAAGGTAACCCCCACCATCTCCACCCCCACCCTTGCCGAAGACAACTGCGACATCTCGCTCAAGGCCGACAAGGAAACCTACACCGTCGGCGACAAACCGGTGCTGACCGTCAGCGTCACCAACAACGGCAAGGAAAGCATCGAGAAAGACGTCACCGTCTCGATGCTCAGCCGCAGCCTGATCTCGCGCGGTCGCATGCCCTCCATCGCGCGCGTCGTCTGGACCAAGACGGAAACCGTCACGGTTGAGGCCGGCAAGACCGCCGAGGTGAAGTTCGAAACCGACAAGGCGATCGAGGGCTCAGCCGCCATGTCTTTCAGCATGTCGGGCCAGAAGGAAGAACTTTCGACGGACGCCCGTCTGCGCCGCGCGCTCAACCGCGTCGTCGAAGAGAACAAGGACGCGGAAGAGCCCAAGCCGGACGTCGAAGAGCAGCCGAAGGCGGAAACCAAGGTCGAGAAGTAAGGGACACGCAGGAAGCGGGAGATAAGCATGCAGACGCGCGCAAAATCGTCCTGGCTTCACTGGCCCCTTGGGGTGATCGTGGGGCTGCTCGCGGCGCTGGTCGCCATGCCCTTCCTGGGCGGTGACGAGCACGCCCGGGCGGAATCAACGGTCGGCCCGGTGCTCAGTGACTG
>JAGQRI010000124.1 GCA_020425515.1 Planctomycetota bacterium
ACGCGCCCGGGCATGAAGTTGATTTCTACGTCTTTGACATTCTTCGCGTCGTAGGCCGCCAGCGCGTTGACGTCTTCCTCGGTGAAGCCCTCACCGTCGAGGTTGCGCAGGATGCTTTCGAGCAGGATCTTGATCGTGTTCGGCAGCTTCTCGGCGCCTTTGACCGCGTCCAGGCGGTAGATGGTTTTTTCGCCGAGCGGAGTCTTGAGCGTGGCGCGTGCGTCGTCGCGGATCGTCATGGTTTCCTCGCGTGTCTTGTGTCCCAGTGCGTAACGTGTGTCTGATAACGCTTATGCCACGCAAACCGGCGATTTCCAGCACGTGCCCCGCTTGCCGCCCCGCGCGCGGCGTGATAGCAATAAGGTTGCTGGGACACACGATGAAGCAATCGGATTCGAGAGACGAACTCGCCCTCAACTTCGAGCTCGGCATGTACGAGCTCGGGCGTGAGTTGTACCCGCGTTCGCGCCGCGTGATGGACGGGCTGGTCAGCACCTACGCCGCGGCCGGTCGGCACAACGAAGCGCTGGAGATGGCGGCTGAACTGGTCAAGGCCGACGCTTCCAACGCGCGCTACCACTACAACTATGCGTGCAGCCTGTGCTGTGTCGGGCAGTGCGAGGAAGCATTGGTTGCGCTGGAGAAGGCCATCGAGTTGGGCTTCGACGACTTCGATTTCCTGACCCGCGACCCGGACCTCGAGCCGCTGCGCGACTGCCCGCAGTTCCGCGAATACCAGAAGAAAGCCCTCGTGCAGCGCAGCCAGCGCCTGAAGGAAGTGGACTAGCACACGGTCTGAACGCGACGCGTAAGCGAGCGCTATTGCGACTTCAAGTTTCGTGCACTGTATTCGTACTCGCCTCACTGGCCGAGTTTCCCGCGACGTCAGCCTGTTCGATGCTCAATGCCGGCAAGGCGCTCGCTTACGCGTCGCGTTCAGATCATTGCAGTCGCCACAGGCGGAAGCTTGCCTTGGTGCCGGCTTTGCGTTCGACGGTGTAGCTGACCTGCTTGCCGGATTCGGCCACGGACCAGGCGCTTTCGATCGCGCCGAAATCCTCCGGTGCACCTTCAACGCCGGTTTCGCTTTCCTTGCCGGCCTTAAAGACTTTCCAGTGGGGCACGCCCTGCTCGTCACTGAACTGCACGATGTCCGTTGCGCCCGTCGAGGCCGCCAGCACGTAGCGCGCGACCGAGCCGATCTTGTGCGTGCCCAGCTTGTGCGCGCTGTCGCCGACCAGCCAGCAGGTGAACTCGTCGAAGTTGCGCACATTGACCAGCACGCCGCCGCCCTGGCTGGTCAGCGCCGCCTTGGTGTCGAGCGTCAGCGGGTCGTCGCCGTGCCGTATGGTGCGCGTGGTCTTGCCGTCGCTGACCTCCAGCGCGCCGTTGCCGATGAAATACAGCCCGTCGCGCCCGGCTGCGACCAGCCCTTCCTTGTACCACGACGCGGCCTTGTCGGAGACGCTTGCCAGTTTGCCGTCGCGGACCGTCCAGACCTCGGCGCTGGCGTCGCGGCGCACCAGGTTCAGGAACAGTTGCCCGTTCCACCAGGCGGCGTGGATGCTGTCGATCTGCAGCTCGTCGTCCTGGGTGCCGTTGCGTTCCCAGCACGCTTTGAACGCGCCGTCCGCGAGCCAGTAAAAGTCGTGCGTGCCGTTGATGTAAAACGCCACCAGCAGCTTCCCGCCGACGTGCCAGGCGTACTGCGCCGTGCCGTGGTCGGTTTTGTCAGTCACCCGGATGGCGCGGGCGGTTTCGCCGTCAATCTCGTACAGGTCGGTCTTGCCGGTGTAGTCGCCCTGGTACAGCACGGCCTTGTCGCCGCCGCGCGTGATGTGCGAGCGCTGCGAGAACAGCTTGCCGTCAGGCAGCGTCACGGGCTTCGCCTGCTCGGCGTCGAGCCGCCAGAACTCGTTGCCGCCGTCCACCACGTACATCAGGAACCAGTTGCCGCCGCTGTTCACCACCTGGGGCGCGGCCTTGCCTTTCGGCACCTGTCCGCCCTCGAAGGCGACGGGATAGACGTGCCCGCCCTGCACGTACCAGAGTGCGAGCCCGTCAGTCTTGTTCAGCAGCAGGTAGGGCGAGCCGAAGCTGTTGACGCCCGGCATGGTGCCGCGGATGTCGGCCGGGATCGGGAAGCCCTGGCCCATCGGGTCGGTGACCTCGGAAAGCCGTAGCGCAGGCGCGTCCTGCGAGCGCACTATCAGCGAAAGCGCGAGCACGCCGAGCGTTGCGAGAACCAGTCGTGGAGCCATCAGCCGGACCAAAGCGGGGATACAGGGCCGCCCCCAGCATACCCGCCGCGCGCTTTTTGCCCACACCGTTCCCTTTCACGCGGGCGGCTGTATCTTCGCGCTCGCGAGGGAGACCGATGCTCTGGAAGATCCGACTGGTACCGAAGCAGGGGGCCGAAAGCCCCGAGAGCCTGCGGGTTGCCCGCAGCCTGAAGGCCGCCGGCGTGCACGCGGAAGGCATCGTGCACCACCGTCTCTTCCTTATAGAGGGGCTGATCAGTGAGGATGAGGCCGGGCGCGCGGCGGCGCTGTTGCAGGACCCGGTGCTTGAAACCGCCGAGGTAATGCCCGGCGACAAGCCCGAGCCGGAGGGCGACCGCCTGTACACCATCATGCGCCGCACGGGCGTGATGGACCCCGTCGAGGCGTCGCTGACCCGCGCGCTGCGCGACCTGAAGATTGAGCCGGACGCCGTGAAATCCGGCGACCAGTATGTCTTCGCCGACTCACCCAGCGCGCAGGACCTGTCCCGCGCGGCCCCGGCGCTCGGCAACATCGTCGTGGACGAGCCGCACCACGGGCCCCTGACGCTCGAAAGCCTGCCGCGCGGCAGGAAGTACGAGTTCCGCAAGGTCGAAGTGCCGGTGCGCAGCTTCGACGACGAGCACTTGCTCGACGTCGAAAAACAGCACCGACTGTCCCTGAACGTCGAGGAGATGCGGGCGATCCGCGATCATTTCGAATCGCTCAACCGTGAGCCCACCGACATCGAGCTGCAGACCGTCGCCCAGACCTGGTCCGAACACTGCAAGCACAAGACGCTCGGCGGGCACGTCTATTACCGTGAGGTCGGCCCGGAAGGCGAAGACCATGCGGCCGTGGACAGCCTGTTCGACCTGCCCGACCTGCCGCAGAACGGCAAGATCGACAACCTGCTCAAGGAGACGGTCTTCCAGTCGACGATGGAACTCGACCGCGACTGGTGCCTGAGCGTCTTCAAGGACAACGCGGGCGTGATCGCCTTCGACGACCAGGACGCCATCTGCTTCAAGGTCGAGACCCACAACCACCCCAGCGCCATCGAGCCGTACGGCGGCGCGGGCACCGGCATCGGCGGCGTGATCCGCGATATTCTCGGTACGGGGCTGGGTGCGCGCCCGATCCTGAACACCGACGTGTTCTGCTTCGGCCCGCCGGACCTTCCCCATGAAGACGTGCCGCGCGGCGCGCTGCACCCCCGGCGCATCATGCAGGGCGTGGTGCACGGCGTGCGCGACTACGGCAACCGCATGGGCATACCCACAGCGAATGGCAGCCTGCACTTCGACGCGCGCTATACCGGCAACCCGCTGGTCTACGCCGGCAGCGTCGGGATCATGCCGCGCGACAAGATCGAAAAACGCGCGCACCAGGGCGACCACATCATCGTGATCGGCGGACGCACCGGGCGCGACGGCATCGGCGGCGCGACGTTCAGCAGCGCCGAACTAACCAGCAAGAGCGAAGTGGTCAGCAGCGGCGCGGTCCAGATCGGCAATGCGATCCAGGAACAAATGGTGCAAGAGACGCTGCTCAAGGCGCGCGACCTGGGCCTGTTCCACGCGGTCACCGACTGCGGCGCGGGCGGCCTGTCGAGCGCCGTTGGCGAGATGGGCGAGGAACTCGGCGCCGAGGTTGAACTCGCGCGTGTGCCGCTGAAGTACGAGGGGCTGAGCTACCTCGAAACCTGGATCAGCGAGGCGCAGGAACGCATGGTCGTGGCCGTGCCCGAGATGCGCGTGAAGGAAGCGCTGGAGCTGTTCGAAAGCGAAGACGTCGAGGCCACCGACATCGGGACGTTCACCGGCGACGGGCAACTGCGCCTGCGCTGGCACGATGAGCTTGTCTGCGACGTGAGCATGGAATTCCTCCACGACGGCATGCCGAAGGTCTGGCGCGACGCCGTCTGGAAAACACCCGAGCACAGGGTGGTCCCCGAGGGCCGGGTGAAGCCAGGGGATTCCGGCGACGTGCTGAAGGCAATCCTCGGTTCATGGAACGTCTGCAGCAAGGAGTGGGTGGTCCGCCAGTACGACCACGAGGTGCAGGCCGGCAGCGCGGTCAAGCCGTTCACCGGCCCCATGCGCGACGGCCCCAGTGATGCCTGCGCGGTCGTGCCGAAGCTGGGCAGCGACGACGCGTTCGTGGTCAGCAACGGGCTCAGCGTGATGTACGGCGACGTGGACCCGTACTGGATGGCGATGTCGAACATCGACGAGGCGCTGCGCAACTACGTGGCGACCGGCGGTGACATCGACCACTGCGCGATCCTCGACAANNTTCAGTTGGGGCAACTGCAACAAGGACGACCGCCTGGGCGCTGCCGTGCGGGCTTGCTACGCCTGCCTTCACGCCGCGCGCGCATACCGCACACCGTTCATCAGCGGCAAGGACAGCCTGAACAACGAGTTCCTGACCGAGGCGGGCGTCAGCATTCACATCCCGCACACGCTGCTGATCAGCGCGATCGGCAAGGCCGTCAGCCTCGACGCGCTTACTACCAGCGACCTCAAGAAACCGGGCAGCAAGCTGTTCCTGGTCGGCTACACGCACCGCGAATTCGCGGGCACGCACTTTGAGCATGTCACCGGCGTCAAGGGCGACGAGCCGCCGCGCGTGAACCCGGAACTTGCGCTGAAGTCGTTCCGCGCGATCAACGCCGCGCAGGAAGCCGGCATCGTGCTCAGCGCGCACGACTGTGCCGAGGGCGGGCTCGCCGCCTGCCTCGCCGAGATGTGCATCGGCGGGCGCGTCGGCGCGAAGGTCCGGTTGCGCCAGGACATGGCGGCCACGGATTCAGACATCGACGACAGCGTGCTGCTGTTCGCTGAAAGCAACAGCCGCATCGTGCTGGAAGTCGATGCGAGCAACGAGGCCGGGCTGTTCCGCTTCTGTGAAGGCGTGCCGGTGTTCGAAATCGGCGAAGTCACCAAGGACCCGCGCCTGCTGATCGAAGGGCTGCAGGGCACGGTGCCGGTCGACCTGCCGGTAAGTGAGCTGGTGAAGGCCTGGCGCGAGCCCCTGTACGAAGCCATGGGCGAGGCGGCGCCTTCGGCGCAATGATCACTAGTCAATGTTCAATGACCAGTGATCCCGATGAAGTCTTTGAGCATTGAATATTGAACATTGATAATTGCAGTCCGACCCCATGCCGCATACGCCGCAAACTGCCGTCACTCGCCTGCTGCAATCCGTTACGGATGCGCGGAATATCATCCCCGGTGACCGCATCGAGGTTCGCCCACATGTAGTCGTGCTCGGACCGCGTGACGGGCTGGCAGCGCTGAAGGCATTTCGCCTGGCCGGGGGCGAGAAGATATCCACGCCGGACAGCGTGTTTCTGTTCACGGACGACAACCTGCCCGGCGCCGACCCCGCGCGCCGCAAGCAGTTGCACGAGGCGGCGGTGCAGGCGGGTGTTTCGAACATCATCCCGGCCGCGGGCTGCGAGACTTCGGAGTTGATCGAGCGCGGGCTGATCGTCCCCGGCGAGCTGGCGGTTTCCAACCTTGTCGAGATTCATCGCCTCGGCGGCATCGGCGCGCTGGGGCTGCGCGTGACCGTCCGCGACGTGGCCGAGTTGCTGCGCGGCAAATTGCTCTCCGTGACCGTGCCGGAAACCGTCCGCGTCGACTTGACGGGTCAACGGCAGGCACTGGTCTCCGGGCGAGACGTGTTTTTTGCCCTGCGCCGCGAGGTCGGCCGCGACCGCCTGGCCGGGCGCGCGCTGGAAATCGGCGGCGAGGGGCTGGGCGGGCTCAACCTGCACGAGCGGCGCAGGCTGTGTGCACAGGGTGCGCACGCCGGTCTGGCCGGCGTGTTCTGCCTGCCGGACCGCGCCGGCGTCGCCGAGTTGAACCAGCGGATCGTGCGCCCGTACACGACCGTCGAGCCCGAGAAGGACGCCGGCTACGCCCACCGCGCGGCGTTCGATCTTTCCCACGCGCAACTCAGCGTCGCGCCGCCGGGCGGCATCGACGGCTGGCAGACCGTGGGGGAGGCTTCCGGTGAGCCGGTCGCGCGGGTGGTGATCGGCGGCGGCGGGAGTTGCGCCCTCGACGACCTGCGCGTGGCCGTCGACATCATCAAGCTGCGCAGGCTGAACCCGAAAGTGCGCTGCGA
>JAGQRI010000125.1:0-12814 GCA_020425515.1 Planctomycetota bacterium
GGCGGGCTGTGGCACGGCGCGGCCTGGACCTTCGTCGCATGGGGCGCCCTGCACGGCGTGTATCTCGGGGCGGAAAGGGTCATACGCCGCTTCGTGCCGGAGCGCTTCGGCGCCGGGCGCGTCGCGAAAGCGCTCCTGATTGTGTTGACGTTCCATCTGGTGTGCTTCTGCTGGGTGCTGTTCCGCGCGGAGAGTTTCACCAGCGCAGGAGGCCTGATCGAGACCATGTTCGGACTGAAGCACGCGGCAGGGCTGCAGACTTTTTCGCGCTGGAACATGGTGCTGGTGCTGCTCGCAATCAGCGCACTGTTGGTGGTTCACGGGACCTGCCGCGAGCGCAGGATTGAAGACCTGAGTGCCAAGGCCGGCTGGCTGGTGACAGCGGGCGTCACTACGGTCATGCTGTTTCTGGCCCTGACTGCAGGAGACAAGGGTGTCGAGTTCATCTACTTCCAGTTCTGAGCCGCACGAGCACGACGCCATGTCGCGCCTGCCAGCAAGCGCACAGGCCCGGACGCTGCTCGTGGTCGCCGTCGCTTCGGTGGCATTGCTCGCCGGCTGGGAGTGGCATCTGCGGGGCGGTGACGCTACGCGGTTCCCGAAAACCGATGCCCAAATGGCCGCGGCGCGCGTGCGCAAACCGGCCGCCGACGGCAAAGCGCGGCTGTTCCTGTTCGGCAGTTCGCGCGCGCAATTCGGCATCAGCCCAGCCGTTCTGGAGCAGGAGTTGGGAAACGAATTCGAAATCCGGCACGCAGCGGTCCCCCACGGCAACGGCCCGGGCCAGATGCACGCCTGCATGGACTGGTTCCGCAAAGGCGAGGTGGTGGTCGTTGAGTGCTTTCCCCGAGCGGTATACCGCAATGAACGCGACATACCCGACGCCGAGATGGCGGCGCACATGACCCACTACGGCATCAGCGCATGGGAAGAAGAACTAAACGGCGCGATCCGTGAGCGCCTGATGTTCGCGCGCGGTGACACTTCACCGAGCGAAGAAATGCGAGTTGCAGCCCATCGCGCCTCCGGCACCACCGGCGCCCGGAACGCGGAAGCGAACCTGCCGAAAGCCACAACGGTACATGAAGACGGTTGGCGTGAGTGCCTTAGCGGCTTCGATGAAGAACGTGCCATGCTGACGGTGGAAGCGTGGCGTGAAGTCATGTTGTCCGGCCCACACGATTCCATGGACCTGGTCCTGCGACGCACACGCGACGACGTACGGGAACTCGAGCAGCGCGGCGTGACCGTCCTGTTCCTGCGCATGCCGAGTGCCGGATTGCAAGCAGCCGATGAAGAAAGAGAGTTTCCTCGCGCTCAATACTGGGCGCGGATGGAGAGGGAGTTTCCCGGGCGCTGCTGGCACTATGCTGATTTCGAGGCAACCCGCGGGCTCGCTACATTCGACAACTCGCACCTGACTGGGCCCTCTGCGCGCAAATACAGCCGTTGGCTTGGGGCGCGGTTGAGGCACTTTCTTGAAACCAATCGACGTTAGCGGACATGACGGAAGCGGATGCAATCGGAAGATCGGAAAGGCCGGCGACTGTTGAGTCGCTGGTGGCGGACTTGCGCGGGCTGGGTTTGGAAGCCGGGCAAGTGGTGCTGGTGCACTCTTCTCTGTCGGCACTGGGTTGGGTTGCCGGCGGCGCACAGGCTGTGCTGATGGCGCTGATGGAGGTGCTGACCGACTCCGGCACGCTGGTCATGCCTGCCTACAGCAGTGACAACTCGGACCCGGCACACTGGCAGGATCCGCCCGTTCCGGAGGCATGGTGGCAAGTCATTCGCGACCACATGCCCGCCTTCAATCGCAAGCTCACGCCCTCTCGCCGCCTTGGCGCCATACCGGAACTCTTCCGCACGGCGCCGGACGTGCGCCGCAGCGATCACCCCAGCACCAGTTTCTGCGCCTGGGGACGCTATGCGCACGCAATCACCGCTGACCATCGGCTGAACTCAAGCTTCGGCGAGGAGTCACCGCTGGCGCGCGTTTACGATTTTGACGGACTCGTGCTGCAGTTGGGAGTCGGGCACGACACGAACTCGTCACTGCATCTCGCTGAGCATCGCGCGGAGTGGGGATCGAAACGAAGCGTGAAGGCCGGAGCAGCCGTAGAACTCGGACACGGGAGGCAGTGGGTCCAGTTCGAAGGTTTGCACTACGACTCGGCCGACTTCGCCCGGATCGGCGCCGAGTTCGAGGCAAGCGCACGGGTCAGCCGCGGAAATGTTGCCTGCGCCGAGAGCAAGTTGATGCGGCAGCGCCCGCTGGTGGATTTCGGCGCGCAGTGGATGGCGGCAAACCGCAAATGAACGACGCCGGGCGAGCCCGGCGCCGCGTTTGAATGCCCGCTACTTCTGGGATTTCGCCTTCTTCTGGATTTCCTTGTGGAAGCGCTCGCGGAAGCCCTTGTACTTGTCGGGCTCGCTGCGCTCGTCGCTGCTTGCACCGTCGCCAGGCGTCTGGCCGGGATGGTCGGCGTGCCAGCCGTCCTTGTTCTCGCCGTGTGCGTATTCTTCAGACTTGTTCTTGTCCGGGTTGTCGCCGCCACCCGGGGAGTAACTGTCTTTCGCGCCTGACGACGATTTCTTGCTGTCGTTCTGCTTCTGCCCGTCGCGGGGGTCCTTCGACGCCTTCGGCTGACCAGCCGAAACTCCGGAGCCACCCTGTCAGCAGGAGCGCGATTTCAATTCGTGAGCCACGTCGAGGCTGTGGTCGATGTTCTCCTCGGCCTTTTCAGTCGACTCCTCGGCGCGCTTCAATGAGTCGGCAACACGCTTTTCGATGGCGGCCTGGCGCTTCAGGATGTCTTCGAGCGCGTCTTCGTTCTTGCTCAGTTTCTTCAGAAGGTCCGGGTTCTTCTCGAGCAGCTTGCGCAGTTCGGCCTCGTCTTCCGTCAGCTTCTTGAATTCCTCGACCGACTTGCCGGTGGCGTCGGCCGCGTCTTCCGGGTGCTCGGCCAGGTATTCGCGCAGCCCCTCGGGCAGCTCGCTGAGTTCGCCCTTCGACATCGCTTCCTTCAGGCGCTTGATACGCTCGGCGATGATGTCGGCCCTGGCGGGTCCCAGTGACGTTCGGGCAAGGTCGCGCTCCAGCCCGTCCATCTCCTTGCTGGCTTCCTTCATCAGCTTGTGAAGATCTTCAAGCAGCTCGTCGCGAGTCTTGCTTTTCAGGTCGTCCGCGTTGGGAGACTCCTGCGCGAAGGCCGGTGCGGCAAGCAATCCGCAGCAGGCGAGCATCAACAGTACCTTCTTCATGGCTACCTCCGGATCTGGGCACGGGGCGCTGCTACCTGTATTACGACCGGGGCAGGGGATCGGTTCGAAACAATCCGGATTCAAGCGTACAGGTCGGGGTAGAGCTGTTGCAGTTGCTGCTTCAAGGCCGCGTGCATTTCGTACAGGAAGATCTCGGCGTACTCAGGGTCTACGGGCTTGCTGTACTCCATCCGCGTGGCGAGCGCCGCCGCAGCAGCCATGGCGGCCTGCTGGCGGGCTTCGCTGCTGATCGTGCTGAGGCGCGTGCCGAACTCTTCCAGCTTGACGTAGTCCTCGGGCGTCAGGCGGGACATCTCGTCGGAATTCAGCGGAAAGAAATGGTGCGGCAGCATGAAGTAGGCCGGCACGTAGGGCGTGTTCCACTGCCGCTGCGGAACCTTCTGGCGCACCACCAGCGTGTTGGCGACGAAATCCGGGACGCCACGGGTCTTGCGGTCGATGAACATCCAGAACGCCAGGAATGAAAACGGCGCCACCGAGAACAGGAAATCCACGCTGAACACGCCGAGAAACAACAGGCTGGGCAACGGGCCGATGATCAGGAAGCGCATGAAGGCGCGCACGATGCCTTCCTTGGGCCCGATTTCCTCGCCGTCTTCCTTGATGACTCGCAGCTTCATCACGTACTTGCCGATGGTCTGCCCGGAAAAGATGCCCTCAAAAATGAAGAAGTAGCCGACGTTGATCAGGAAGAAGCAGATCAGGATCAGCGCGTACGCCAGCATGCCGCCGCTTGCCATGGTCATGACCAGCATCAGGCTGCCGATGAAAATCAGCGCCATCAGCAGCCCCATGATGATCGCGATGTCGATCAGGAACGCCAGCGTGCGCGCGAACGGGCTGGCGACTTCGAAGGCCGCCTTGACGTCCTCGGGCAGCATCACCTCGTGTTTCCAGGCGAGCGTGCCGACGCGGTCCGCGCCCTGTGCCGGGCGGGTGGCGTCGGTGAATGATGCTCGGTAGGATACTGGCTCCATTGAGGTCCCTATGGCCGGGTTTCCGCATCATAGCATCTCACAGGTCGCCACGCGTGCGATGGATCGCTGGAGATACCTGGCGTTCGAGGGAATGGCGTGGTCGCGCGTACGTGCCCGGCCTACACACCTCGACACCGTCGAGCACTTTACCGCAACCTACCGCCGCAGCGCCACTGAGCTCGCCCGCGTTCGTGCGTTCAGCCCGGACAAGCGCCTCGCCGACTTCATCGAGCAGGCGGTGGCCAACGCCCACTTCGCGGTTTACCGGCGCAACCGGCCGAAGTTCAAGCAGATCGTACTCGGGACCGTTTTCGGCGTACCGGCTTCAGTACAGAAGCTGTGGAAGTACCACCTGCTTTCGTTCCTCATCGTCGCGGCGACCACGGCCATCGCGTTCGTTGCGGTGATCTACGCCCCCGAGACCTACTACCTGTTCATCGACCGAGAGTTGGCCGGGGGGCGTGACCCCTCAGCCAGCCGCGAGTACCTGGCGCAGGGGCTGGGCCCGCAGGAAACGACGGCCGACGTGGACGTGGCATTCTCGACCATGCTGTTCACCCACAACACGCAGGTGGCCTTCCTGTGCTTTGCGTGGGGCTTCCTGCTGGGGCTGCCGACCATTTACATGCTCGTGAAGACGGGGCTGATGCTGGGCGCTTTCATGGGCCTGTTCTTCAGCAAAGACCTGGGGCCGGAAGCGATCGCCTGGATGTTCCCGCACGGCGTCCCTGAAATCGGGGCAATCATCCTGTGCGGCGGCGCCGGCATGGCGATCGGCCACCGCCTGCTGAACCCGGGCAAACAGTCGCGCCGCAGGGCACTGACCGATACGGCCGTGACCGCCTGCATCAACGCTCTGGGCTGCGTGCCGCTATTAATGATGGCCGGTCTGATCGAGGGTTCGTTCCGGCAAAGCTACGCCGGCATTGAAATGCGATACGCGCTAATCGTGATCATGCTGATCCTCTGCGGCGGCTGGCTGTTCGGCGTGCGCAAACGCGTGAACGCCGCGGCGGCGTGACTACAACTTGCCGCTGGTGACGACTTTCCCGTACAGGTTGAGCAACGGCCCCGTGAGTTCAGACGGCTCGGCGTCGATGGTGTGGACCCCCACCGCGTGGATGCGCGCAAGGATGTTGTAGCGCTCCTCCAGCAAGGTCAGCGAAGCGAGCTGGCGGTAGGCGCCGTGCAGGTCCTCGACGGGCGCGGCGACGGCTTCGTGGTACACCGGGTCGCGCATGGCGGCGACAATCGCCACGTGCTTGCGGCTGATCTGCGCGATGTTGCGTTGCAGCTCCCAGCCTTGGGCTTCGTTGTCAAAATCGGTCGCCAGCACCACCAGCGAGCGCCGGCCGAGCGCGTGGTTCATCCGTACGAAGGCGGTCGTGAACGCGGTTTCACTGTGCCGCGGCTCGACGCCCAGACTGGCGCGCACGATACGCGCGAGCTGCCCGCTGCCGGCCTTGGGCGGGATCAGTGTCTGCACCTCGCCGTCGAAAATCATCAGCCCGACCAGATCGCCGCGCTGCAATGCCGCCGCCGCCAGCTTGGACAGCGCGTCCAGGGCGAGGTCCACCTTGCGCTTGCCGCCAACGCGCGTGCCCATCAGGCGCCCGGCGTCGCAGGCCAGCATGACGTGGCGACGGCGCTCCGGGATGTAGCGGCGCACGGCGAGCGTGCCCGTACGGGCGTACGCCTTCCAGTCTACTGACTGCGGCGGGTCACCCGGCACGTACGGCGCGAGGCTCTCGAATTCGCCGCCGCGCCCGACGCCGCGCGCGCGGGTCAGCCCGGCGTCGGCGTCGCGCGCCGCCTTCAGGATCAGCTCGTTGCTGCGCAGAATCTCCACGCCCGGGATCACGGCGACCGTGCCCTCGGCCTTCACGCGCAGGACGCGGCTCATCAGTTTCAGCGGGCCGGGCGTAACCAGCGTGACCTTGTCGAAATCGTACTGGCCGCGGTCGAGCGCTTCGAAATCGAGCGTCCAGGTTTCTTCTTCGCCGGGGTCGACGCTGAATTTCAGGGCGTCGCGAGGGCCGTCAAGTTCCGGCGGCAGGATATCGTACAGCTTGCCGCTGACCCCGTTATTCCCGTCATTGCCGATGGTCAGCCGCATCTGAAAACTCGCGCCGACGCCGACCTCAGAGGGCATGCGGCGACGCACCTCGATGGTGCCCTTGCGCGGCAGCAACAGGGCATCGAGCCCGACGACCAGCAGCAGGCCCACCGTCAAACCCAGCCAGGGCAGGAACAGTGACGGGTCCGCCAACGCGAACACCGCCAGCGCCAGCGGGAAGATGGCGAGGAACAAGGCAATTCTCGTAGGCGTGTATCCCATCGGCTGCAGAGCTCAGTGTGGCTAACGCGGCGGTGTAATGCGGTTGATGATGTCGTCGAGAATCTGGTCCGTGCTCGTACCCTCGAGCTCGGCCGCCGCCGTACGATAAAGGCGGTGCCGCAAGGCCGCGGGGGCAAGTTCGCGAACGTCGTCCGGCACGACGAAGTTGCGCCCGTAGGTTGCGGCCAGCGAACGGCTGGCGCGCAGCAACATCACGCCCGCACGCGTGCTGGCGCCGGCCCGCAGGAACGGGTGCTCGCGGGTCTGGCGTACGATCTGCAGGGCGTAGTTGGCGATATCCGGACGCACTTCGACCTGCATGACGGCCCGGCGCATACCCATGATTTCGCCGGTACCGAACAGGTGCTGCTTGACCAGACCGGCAAACTCGTCGGAGCTTTTGGGCGCGCCGTGAAGTTGGAAGATCCGCAGCTCCTCGTTTTCCTCCGGGTAGTCGACCATCAGCTTGAACAGGAAGCGGTCAAGCTCGGCCTCGGGCAGCGGGTAGGTGCCCTCGTTCTCGAGCGGGTTCTGCGTGGCGATCACCGTGAATATCTCCGACAACTCGTGATCGAAACCGTCGGCCGTCACCAGGCGCTCCTGCATCGCCTGCAGCAGAGCCGCCTGTGTGCGCGCCGGCGCACGGTTGATTTCGTCGGCGAGCAGCATCTGGGTGAACACCGGCCCGCGGCGGAACTCGAACTCGGCGCGGTCGGGACGGAAGATGCTGGTACCGGTGATGTCGCTCGGCATCAGGTCGGGTGTGAACTGGATGCGCCGGAACTCCAGCGCGCAGAGCTTGCTGAGCGTGCGCACCAGCAGCGTCTTGGCCGTGCCCGGGTTGCCTTCCAGCAGCACGTGCCCGCCGGTCATCAGCGCGACCAGGATATGCCGCACCACGCCCGGCTGGCCCTTCACCACCTTCTCGACGGCCGACTCCAGCGTGCCAGCGAACTTGGCGATACGCTGCTCAATGGGTTCGGCCGGGGCCGGCTCGGCGGGGGCGGGCGCCGGTGATTCAAAGGCGTTGCCGTCCCCGGGGTTCGGTGCAGGTGTGTTTTCGAGTCCTTCGTTCATGCCGTTCCTTTGCTAGTCGACTGTCCAGTCGCCGTGTTCTGTTTCGCCGCTTCGGACCTGGTGGGCAATCTTTCGGGCCGCGTTAATCAGCCGGTCCTCCGTCGTGTCGCCCTGGATACGCGTGATACGCCCGGTTCGGCCTTTCTGGACCGCCGCCGTGCCGCCCGTCATTCCCGCACCCTGCACTTGCGCGCCACCGGAGCCCAGCACCAGTTTTGAGCGCCGCACCAGCCGCCGGTAGGCCGTGTGGTTGTCACGCGCTCTCTCCATCATCAACGCCAGCCCGTCGATCGAGAACTTGCGCGCCTGCCGGTCCTGCGGCTCCGCGCTGAGCGGGCGCAGCACGGTCGCCTGACGCCAGCCGAAGAACAACAGCAGCAGAACCGCCGAGAGCGTAACCCACAGCCCGGGCGGCGTCGCGGCCAGGTATTCCAGCGAGGCGTCGGTCGAGAAGCCGTGCAGGTCTTCGTCGATCAGGATCGCGCCCTGCTGCGGCGTATAGGCGAACACGTCCATCGCTATCGTCGCGGCGCCGGGCTTGTTGATGAAACGGTTGGTGAAGATGTCGCCGTCGGCCACAAGGATCACGCCGCCCTTGTCGTTCCAGCCGCCCTTTTCGTAGCGCAGGATCACCGGGTCGCCGTTTCCGGTCTCGGCCAGGACTTCGAATTCGGAAGGTATCCCCGACAGGAAGTGGAAGTACTGCACCGGTTGTTCGAGGTCCACCGTCGTACCCATCTCGTCCGCAACCCAGCGGATCTGCCCGGGGTCGTCGCTACGCCCGACATCAAGCCAGCGGTCAAAGCCGGCCAGGGCCAGCTCGCCGCGCACCAGATCCAGCTCCACGTCTTCTTCGTACAGGACGACCTCGTTCTCTTGCGCATCGGGATCGTCCGGGTCTGACTCGCCGACCACGTAGTGCCGCTTGGGCAACACCAGCATCACGCTGGAATACCGCTCGCGGGCAAGGTCGAACAGCTCTTCGAATTCGCTGCTGTAGTGCTCGACGTACTGCGGCCCCGGCTCGAGCAGCGTGAGCGTATCGGTCTCGTTGTACTGGTCCTCGGGCGGGCGGAGTGACTTGTTGACTGTACGCACTTCGCGCTTGTTTTCGCGCAGCAGTTCCACCAGCGCGAAGTGCCCGCCCGGCGAGGTCGAGTAACTGTTGGTGAAGTTGTCGGCCTTCAACGGCGGACGGAACACCGACACCACGAAGTAGATGACGGCTACGCTGCCGATCGCGGCCATCAGGGCGCCCCGCACCAGGGTTTCGCGGCGCGAGGGGTCGCGGTTCGTGCTGCCCTTCTCGCTCATCGCAGCACCCCCTGTGTCGGGATGCCTTCCAGGTTGCGGGTCCAGTTCTCGAACTCGCCGCGGTCGGGCTTGTACTCGGCGTAGCGTACGCGCTCGACCAGCGGCAGCAGGCGGCGTACCTCCCGGCGGGTTTCCGAGGCACGGACCATGCGCAAGGCGTCACGCCAGGTGCGGACGTCCTCGTTCTGTACGCAACCCTCCCAGCCGGCGCGCAGCCAGAAAATCCGGTACGCGAGCAGCGTCGCCGCCGCGAAGTCGTTGCGGGCCAGGGCTTCCTTGTATTCGCGCAGGGCGTGCTGCAGTGCGTCCTCGAACACCTGCTCGTCGATCTGGATCGGCGCCTCTTCTTCCGGCGCCTGGGTCGTCTCGGCCTCGCTGGTCTTCTTTTTGTCGCGCTTCGATTTGTCCGACTTCGGCTTGCGCTTGAACTTGATCCCCAGCAGCGCCTTGATGATGAAGAACAGCGCGATCGCCGCACCGGCTATCAGGATGATCCAGACGATCGCCTGCAACACGCTGCCAAGCCAACCCGGCATCGACAGCCCGCCGCCGCTTCCACCACCGCCTCCGCCGCCGCCGCGGGGTCGCGCGGGACCGGCCCCGGCGCCGCGCTGGGTCGGGTCCTGGCTTTCGCCGCCGCGGCTGTAGCCGTCGTGGCCGCCGCCATCACTGCCGCTGCCGTCGCCGCTGTCCGCGCCGCCATCACCGCCGTCGCTACCGGGGCTCGAGCCGGGCGGGCGCGTGATCCGGTAGCCCTTGTACTCCTGCTTTGAAGTAATCCGCCGCGCTTGCTCGTCGTGGCGTTGCGCCGCCAGATCCGGACAAAAGCACGCAACCGCGAGCAGGGCGACCAGCCAGTATTTCATCGGCCCCCCCGGTTGTTGCGGTTGGGGTAATTGGGCGGGCGGCGCACGCCCGGCAAGGACGGCGGGTTCGGGTTGGGCGGCCCCCACTGCGGATTCTGCCACTGCTGGCCGGGCGGCGGCCCCCACTGCTGCGGCGGCCCTTGCGGCGGGCCCCACTGTTGCGGCGGGCCCTGGGGCGGGCCCCATTGCTGCTGCCCGGGAGGCGGCCCCCAGTTC
Source organism: Planctomycetota bacterium (assembly GCA_020425515.1). Lineage (GTDB taxonomy): Bacteria > Planctomycetota > UBA8742 > UBA2392 > UBA2392 > JACKID01. The sequence goes on from JAGQRI010000125.1 coordinate 10,071, forward strand.
GGCTGGCCGCCGGGGAACCCCGCCCCCATGCCGGGTTGCGGCCCCCACGGCTGCGCCACCTGCATGCCGGCGTTCGCGTGGCGCACGGCGGCGGGGCGCTGGTTCGGCTTGCGCACCTGTTTGTGCCGGCGCCGGTTTGGGTCACCCTTCCAGCCCTTGGGTACGTAGCCCATGTGCGGGTTAAAGCGGAAGCGCTGCATCTCGCCCTCGGCAATGCCGAAGTTGCGCGCCATCACGGCCAGGTCGTAGCTTTCCTTGCGGCAGCGCATGTCGAAGTAGTAAACGACCGGCGGGATGAAGAACAGCGGCAGCAGAAGCGCGTCCCACATCAGCCCGACAACCACGCCCAGCAACGGGGTCCCCGCGTCGTCCACCAGCAGGTTTTGCGCCACGATGCCCGGAATGCTGAGCAACCCCGGCACACCCGGCGCGCCCACCAGCAGCACGGAGACAAAGATGATACCCGCATAGCGCATGCGGAAGCGTTTCGTCAGGTAGGCGCTGCGCCCGTAGGTCTCCATCGATTCGGCGTCGTCCAGCATGACCGACACGGTATTCAGCCCGTAGGTCGAGTTGTACCACAGGATGATCGGGATGAACCCGCCCCACAGCAGCAGCCCCAGCAGCACCGCGCCGCCGGCGGAGTCGGCCTTGCCCATCATCACCGGCGGCGCGATGCAGCCGACAGTGATTGCCACCAGCGCCATCACGTGCACGAATCCGGTTCCGGCCACATGGGTGAAACGCGAGTAAACCGCGCGCATCACCGAGTTCAGGGAAGGGTTGTCGCCGACGTAAATCCGCGAAGTCATGTAGTAGATGCCGCTGGCGCCGGTGGTGAACGCGAACACGACAGACGCCAGGTGCAGCAGCCAGACGTAGACGGAGTAGTGGTTGGGCTCAAGCAGGCTGGGCTGTGGGCGCATCGTGCTGCCGGCCCAGTCGAACGGTTCCAGCGCGAAATAGAAAAGCACGGCCACCACCAGCATCGGCAGCAGCCACATGATCAGCATCCAGCGCAGGTAGCCGACGAAGTTGGCCATGAACAGCGAAAAGCTGCGACCAACCACGTCGTTGAAGTCCAAAGGCCGAAGATCAAACGCCTTGCGCATTCCCATCCCTGCGACAGGTACCGGGCCGCATTATGCCCTAGCCCGGCACTAACCTGTAGGGCGCATCAGAACAGCAGGCCGAATTGCTTCAGGTCTTCGCGGAGCTCTTCGAGCCCGGTGAACCTGAGGGCTGGCATGCCGGCGGCGAGGGCGCCCATCACGTTCTCTTCCTTGTCGTCGATGAAGAGGGTGGACTTGGCCGGAGTACCGAGCAGCTCAAGGGCGCGCTCATAGAACTTCGGTTCCGGCTTCAGGTGGCCGAGCTCGTAGCTGACGGCCTGCCCCTTGAAGCGCTCCAGGCAGGTCAACTGTTCCTGCAACGCCCGGTGGTGGATACGGTCCGTCGTGCTGGCGAGCGCTGTCGGCAGGTGCATGGCAAGGGCGGCTGCGAACTCGTCCATCGCGGGGTCGGGCTTGACCGAGCTTGCCCAGATGCGCTTCCAGTCTTCCGTCGTCAGTTCTACCTCGAACCGGTACGCGAGAAACAGCGCCACGCCCGGGGGCTGCTTCCAGCCGCGATCGACCTCCGCCTTGAGCCCGCGGTCGTACAACTCGGTGCGCAGGGTCTCGCCGGGCAGCCCGGTGTGCTGCTGCCAGGCGTCCCAGACGGCCTGCTCGTCAACGCTGCACAGGACCCCGCCCAGGTCGATCAGGATGCCTTCGAGTTTCTTCATGCCGGGAGCAGCGCCTCCAGCTCGATCTCGATCAGCATGTCCGGCAGGATCAGCTTGCGTACTTCGACCATCGTGCAGACGGGCGGGTGCTCGCGAAAAAACTCGGCGTGGGCACGCCCGAAATCTTCGGCAAAACCGATGTCGGTGACGTACAGGCGCGTGCGCACGACATGCTCGGGCGCGGCGCCGAGCTGTTCGGCCGCCTTGAGTGCGACGTCGAGGCAACGGCAGGCCTGCGCGTAGGCGTCGCCGGGGGCGTAGGTGTTGCCGTCGTCGCCGACGGGCGCGGTGCCGGACACGTAGACGTGGCGGTCAACGCGCAGGGCGCGCCGGTAGCCGAACTTCTCTTCCCAGGGCGAGCCCGAGGTGACGCGCTTGCGATCCATCTTCACTCTTCCTCGACAGGCGGCAGCGGGTGGCTTTCCATGCGCTTGCCCAGCGTGTGTTCGAAAGCGATACCGTGCTTGATGCCGGTCTGGTAGTGGCACTCGATGCTGCAGCCGTCTTCGCTGATACGCACGTCCATGGGGCCTGTCCACCATTCGCGCTCGGGCCATTCGGCGTTGTCGCCCTTGAACTTCCAGTCGAACGAGTAGACGACCTTGCCGCTTTCATCGAGGACTTCCCAGCGTCCGCGCTTCTGCGGGTACCACTCGTTGCCCCATTCCTTATCGATGATCTTTTTTACGCTGTAGCCCATCGGCATAGTCTACAGAAACCCCGGGGCGTTTACCGCCATGGCAATCATCGAACCCAGAACCGTGACACTCAAGGACGGCGCCTCGTGCATCCTGCGCGTGCCGGAGGTCGGCGATGCGGAGGCCGTTCTCGCCTACGCCCGGGCCCACATCAATGAGAATGCCGGCAGCATCAGCGCACCGGAAGAGTTCACGATCACGCTGGAGGAAGAACGAAAGTGGATCGCCTCGCACCGGGACAACCCGGACGATCTGCTGCT
>JAGQRI010000125.1:12947-16727 GCA_020425515.1 Planctomycetota bacterium
TGGGCGCGCGCTAACCCCCGCCTGGAGAAGGTCTCGCTGCAGGTGCTGGCCGACAACGCGAACGCCATCGCGCTTTACCGCAAACTGGGATTCATTGAGGAAGGCCGCCGCCCCAAACAGGTCCGCTACGAGGACGGGCGCCACGTCGATGACATCCTGATGTATGTGATGGTCTGACTACCGGTGCGCGCCCGGGTTCGTGAGCTGGAACCAGTTGCCGTCGGGGTCGCGGAAGGTCGGGCAGCCGGGGCCGTCGTCGCCCTCGAAGGCAAGCCCGCGCAGCTTGAGTTTCGCGAGTTCCGCATCGAGATCGTCCGTATACAGCGTGATGGCGGCCCGCGCGAACTTGTAGATATCGGGGCTGTCGCCGGGCTCGCCGGGGCGCAGCAGCAGCTCTACGTCACCGAGTTTGACCCAGACGATGTGCCCGTCGGCCTGCTGGCTGACCAGTTCGGCGCCGAGCACTCGGGTATAGAAATCCTTCGCCGCGTCGGCGTCTTTCACAAACAGCTCGATGTGTCCGATGCGCATGCCTGCCTCCGGCGCGAGTCTAGTCGGCCGGGCGCAGGGATCAACTTGCGGGCGGGCGGCGCGCCGGCAGCTTGAGCTGCTTGCCCCCGGGGAGCTGCGGCGCGCGGGGCGGCTGCTTCCGCGGGCGTTGCTGACGGTTCTGCATGTTCTGCTGAAGGCGCTGCTGGTGCAACTGACGGCTGACCTGGCGCAGAAACAGGTCGGCGGTGCCCGGCGTGACGCCGGACTCGGCACTCAGGATCTGCACCATGCGGCGCGGCGGCGTGCCGTCGTGGAAAAGCTGCTCGATCAGCGGCTGGAACTCGACCAGGTGTTCCCAAAGCTGCTCGTTGAGGAACGGCCTGCTCGCAGTGTGGGGCACTTCGGGCATGTTCTTGACGCCGCGCCAAACGCCCATGTTCTGGAAGAAATAGACGGGGGTGATGATCATCGAGATCGTCCCCCACCAACCGCCGAGCAGGTTGGCGGTCTGATAGTCCTTGTAGTACTGGCGGATGCAGGTCTTGCAGAACGTGCCGGCGACGGTTTCTTCCTGGCGCACGACGAACATGCCGATGTTCTTTGTGAACGACACGCTCGCGAGCGGCGCCTCGATCCCGCAACTTTCGCAGCAGTACATGCCCGGCCTCCGTGGTCGGCGCAGTGTATCACCAACGCGACTCGAGACGGAACATTCACTTCAAATTGATCTGCGCGGCTCTCATGCAGGTCTCATATGCTGCCGGATATCGTGCTGGGAAACTACCGGAGTTGACACCATGGAAATCACCGCAAGCAAACCCGGCTACGGTCCCCGACCATTCGTACGCCCCTTCGTCCTGTGGCTCGAAGACGCGGCCCGCAGCCTGGGCGGAGGCAACAGCACGGTGACCGGCACGGGTCGCACTGCAATGAGCAAGTTGCCCGAAATCACTATCTTCTTCTGGATCATGAAGATCTGCGCAACAACGCTCGGCGAGACTGCGGGCGACCTGATGTCGATGACGATGAACGTCGGCTACGCGATCAGCTCGATCATCCTGATCAGCGCGTTTCTGGTCACACTGCTGGTGCAGCTCGCCACGAAGAAGCATTCGCCCTTGCTGTACTGGCTGGTGATTCTGTGGACCAGCACGGCCGGCACGACCATGTCGGACTTCATGGATCGCACGCTGGAGTTGGGTTACCTGAAAGGCTCGCTGATCCTGGTGGGCATCCTGGCCGGCATCCTGCTGTTCTGGCGACTGACCGTGAAAGATCTCGACGTCGTGAACATCAAGACACGCAAGGTCGAACTGCTGTACTGGACAGCCATTCTGTTTTCAAACACGCTGGGGACGGCGTTGGGTGACTTCCTGTCCGACGACACCGGGCTGGGGTTTGCAGCCGCGGCCGGGATTATCTGGGGTGCGCAGCTGGTGGTAGTGCTGGTGTACCGCTTTACGCCTGTTTCGAGGGTTATTCTGTTCTGGGTCGCATTCGTGCTGACCCGCCCGCTGGGTGCGACCATGGGCGACCTGATGACCAAGACACGTGCCGAAGGCGGGCTGGACTTCGGTACCGCGGGCTCGTCGGCCGTACTCGGCGGCGTGCTGATTTTCTTCATTGTGCTGTCGATGAGGAAGCATCGCAAACTAGCCAAAGAGCTGCCGGGGGAAGACCCGAGCCTTGAGTTGCTTGAAAGCGAGATGGAGGGACGGTAGCCCTTTGTTCGCTCAGGACGCCAAATTGCGCAGCCCCCGGACTTGCGTCCGGGGGCTGCGCAATTTGGTGGAGGTGGCGGGAATCGAACCCGCGTGCCGCCAAGCAGATCGATAAGGCATCTACGTGTGTAGTTCGTCGTTTGAAGTTAGCGTCACCGGCGCGAACGAACACGCTCCGGGTCGGCGAGCTGCAGTGTGATCTCGCGCTCGGCCCTGCTACACAGCCTTTGCGCCAGCCTGATAGTAATTTCGCTCTGCACACCCTCAGGCAAAGTGTGCAGCACGCTCGGGGCACTATTTAGGCCGCGAGAGCGTAGCTGTTGTCAGCATTTATGGTTTTGCCGGATGATTAACGAGGTCACTGGCATCCTCGACACGCTTCCTCACCGTACAACCTAACGGTCGAAACCGATCACCCCCGGTTTTCAAAGATCGCCTTCATTATAACGCACCGCGGGACACAAACAATCCCCCGGGTTGACAGGTCAAGACTTTACAAGCTTCAGCGTGCTGTTCTCGGCCTGGGTAATGCGTTTGACCTGCTCGACCAGGTCGCTGTACTCAACCGGCTTGAAGCGCCCCGGCCCGAGCACCAGCTTGCGCCGCACCACCATGTCGCCGTCTTCCACGCGGAACTTCAGCTCGTACACCAGCGGCGCCGTCGGGTAGACCAGGTCGTCCGGCACAGCGCTGAAGGCGTACCCCACGGGCGCCTTGATGCGGAACTCGTCGATCTGCACCAGGTCGAAATTCAGCACGATGTCCGACTCGCGCTTGCGTGATTCCACCAGGTTCGAAAGCAGCAGCCCGATCTTCTCACCCGGCAGGTCGAGCGACAGGCCTTCCTTCGTCTTCGTCGCCAGCTCGCGGACGCTGCCCTTGAACCCCCGGTTCAGCGGCGTGCCGACCTGCCCGATCCGTGGGAACTCGCATTCGTCGGCCTCGAAGCCCTGGAACTGCTGGGCAAGCATCGCCTCGAGGTCGTTGCAGAGTTCGTCGTTCGCCGTGGTGCGCATGGATTCCTTCAGTGCATAGGAACGCTCGCCGTGGATACTGATCGAGCCCTCCAGCTTCGCGCTGCCGTCTTCCGCGAGTTGGATGGTCACGTGGTTCTCGAAGCGGTCCTTCTCGCGGTTGCCGCCGGGCAGGTGGCCCAGCTCATAGTCGCCGGGTCCTGAATACAGGCTCTCCCGCCAGATAATGACAGGCGCGTTGAAGCGCCGGGCGGGGATTTCACCGAAGGGGCGCAGGCGGTCATCCATGTTGACGAAGATGTCCTGCCCGTCCTCGCCGAGGATCACGATGTAGAACTCGTCAAAATCGTCGCGGTTCGGGTACGCCCAGTGAGGGCGCGGAAGGCTCTCTTCGGGCGCCGACTTGTAGGGCGGGGCGGCGTCAACGTACGCGAAACCAAGGTATACGCCCGCTGCGGCACAAAGCGAAATGAACAGCTCGCGGCGGTTACCGGCGTGCGACTTCAGGGTCTGGTGGGCGTTCCAGGAGTCGCCGTCGGTGGTAATCGTGCTGTTCACCCAGTCGTACAACGCGTGCGCAAAGGCCTCCTGCG
>JAGQRI010000125.1:16784-41577 GCA_020425515.1 Planctomycetota bacterium
GTCGCGCAGCCCTTCCTCTGCGAGCTTGCGTGCGCGGTCGCGCCAGTCGCGCGGATGGACGCATTCGATCCAGGGAATGAACTCCAGTGGCGACGGCATGAAACGCTCGGTTTCCGGCATGCGCGGGTTGCGGACGTCCCAGGTGTGCACGACGCGCTCATCCTTCGGCGTCGCGCTGATCGTGACGCCTTCGTCACTCGGGCTGAGGTTGTGGTAGACCACGTTGAGCTGCCGGTCTTTCGGGGTGATCAGCACCCAGCGGCTGATGGCGAACGGCTCGTTCAGGTTCTGGTCCTGGAAATAGTACGCGTCCCCGTCGAGCGTTCGCAGCGGGCCGCCATCGGCACGTACCAGGTACGCGACATCAAGATACGCGCCAATCTTCACGCCCGGGAACTCGACGCGCCCGCCCGGCTGGGTGATGGGCTCCAGCACCGTTCCGTCGGCCTGGATGGTGCGCGCCGTGATCAATTCCCCGGAGACCACGTCCTTGCCGCGGAGATCCACGCCCTCCTGCGTAAGGACCTTGCGGATCTGGTGTACGTAGCTGACGGAGCTGCCGTCCTCGTACATGAACTGGACCACCTCATCGAGAATCATCGCGCTGTCCGCCCGCGGGAACTGCTCGCGAGTGATGTCGTGCTGCATGGCCTCGTCCCAGCCGACCGTGTAGCCGGACCAGAAGTCTTCACTCTCGCCCCGGATGCGTTGCAACTCACGCCGCGCGAGGTGATGGCCCGGGTCGGCCTCCAGTACGCGCTCGAGATACTTCACGCCCTGCTCCTCGCGGCCGAGCTGCAGGCAGGCGCGCGCGGCCTGGTACAGCGGTTCCTCGGGGCGCGGGGTCTGGGCGGCCAGTTCCTCGTATACCTCCAGCGCTTCACTGAGTTTTCCGTTTGCCGACAGCGCCTCGGCAAGCCGGCCGCGAAGGAAGTCGCTCGACGGATCGGCCGCCGTCAGAGCGCGCATGTGGCGCAGTGACTCTTCGACCTCGCCCGTGCGCGCCAGCGTGTTGGCGAGTGAAAGGTGCGCGCCGGGATCGCCGGGCATCAGCGCAAGCCGTTTGCGGTCGGCGGCGATTTCGCGGTCCTGGGCGCCGATGCTGCTGTAGTAGTCCGACGCTGCCTGCAACACCGGCAGGCTCTCCGGCGCCTCGCGCAACGCCGACTTGATGGCCGCCTCGCGCTCGGGCCGCCAGCCCGCGTCGCGGAACACTTCGGCGAGTTTCAGGTACACGCGCCATTTTGCCGGCGTGTGTTCGAGCGCGCCGTGCAGCAGATCCACGGCTTCGCGGTAGCGCTCGTCGGCCGCCAGCAGCTCGGCCTTCTTGAAGATCGCAGGCACGAACGCCGGGTCTTGCTCAAGCAGCGCGTCGGTCATCGACCGGGTAAGCTTGCGCCGCTCGCTGCTGCTGTACAGCGAACCTTTCTCGATCCAGTCCAGGAATGCGAGCTGCACCAGCGGCTCATCCGGCAGGGCCTCCAGTGCGTGCTCGGCGGCTTCGCTGGCGCGATTGGACAACTCGTTGTGCTCAAAGATTTCCGCCGCTACCAGGTATGCCAGGCCTTCGATCGTTGGCGAGTTGGCTTTGCGCCCGACTTCCGGATACGCAATTGCGAGGTGCAGGTCGGTTGTCTCCGGGTAGTTGGGCGCCTTACCAGTCTTCATCTTCATGCGCGGCGTATCGGGCCCCGGCACCATGGCGACCACACCTGTAACTGGATAGCCGCGGGCGTCAAACAGCCGAACCCGGAAGTCGGCATTGGCGCTGACCTTGAGCAGCAGCACACTGCGCCCTCTCGGGAGCCGCACGTCGAATTCGAGTTCTTTCGGGATCGTCGCCCGGCGGGCATCGGCATTGCATATCGGCTCGCCGTTCAGCCACACCTTGGCAGGCCCTCCCACACGGATCATCAGTTTGCAGTCACGGTCTTCGTCCGAGGCGAACTCGGTTGCCACGTAGTAGCCGTAGCCGCTCCAGCGAGTCTGTGAATACAGACTCAGCGTCGCGTCCAGGGGGTTGAAGTGCTTCATCGCCTGCCACTTCACGCGGCCGTAGGCGCCTTCGCAATCGGCATTGAAGTCGAGCATGACTTCTGGTGAGAAAACGTCGTCGTGAAGGCTGGCCGTGCCGTCCCCGAACGGCCCCAGGAACGCGGCCTGCGTAACCCCCGCCCAGCGCTTCGCAACGTTCTGCCACTCGAGGCTGGTGTTGTAGCGTTTCGCGAGCTTCACGTAGGCGTCTGCAAATTCGCAGGGGTGGGCGTTGCATCCCATGAAGTCATCGCGTGCATAGCCGGCCAGCAGCTTGTACATCGGGCGCAGGTCACTGAGTTCGCGCTCGAGTTCCATGTAGCGCCGCAGGGCGATCAGCGCGCCGTATGAGGCGGGTTCCTTTTCGATGGACTTCAGTAGGTTTGCCGCGTGCGCGTCGTAGTCGGCCTGCTTCAGTGCCGGGTCGAGGTACAGCCCGCTCAGGTAGCTTTCCCACTTCTGCTTCGCCGCTTCGTCCGGTTGAGCGGAAATGACAGGGGCGAGAAGGCACAGCAGCAGACAGGCGGCGAAAAATCGCATGGTCGTCCTTACTTGGTGAGCTTGATGGAGGCAGCCTCAGCTGAGTCGTACCGGATCAGCTTGCGTCGGAACTCGGGGTAGTCGCCGACCTTGACGGTCCCGCCGAGAATCGAGTACTCGCGCGTAACCGTAAGCGTCCCGTCTTTCTCGGCAACCGAGATGTCCAGCTTCAGGTGTTCGCCGCTGAGCGCGAGGGCTTCCGGGATTTTGGCCGACTTGTACCCCTGCGGCAGCTTGAAACGCACGGTGCTGCTGCGCTTGAAAGGCGCGGGCGTCAGCAGGTCGGTGTTGCGCGTGGTAAGCGACGCGAAGGAAGTCTGCGTCCAGCGGCGTGGGTCGAGCGCGAGGCGGAATTCGACAGCGCCGTTTTTGTTTGTGTAGGCGTTGGGCAGCTCGACCTGGAAGCTGATTTGCGGCTGCGTTTCGATATCGGAAAGGTCGTTCACTTCGATGCCGGAGACCTTTGCGCCGGGATAGAACTCGGACCATTCGCTCTCGAGTGCTTTCTTGCGGTCGCCTTCCTTTTCATAGCGCTGGCGCAGCGCCGAGGCGCTGTCGCCGACGCCGGTGCGCTTGACGGTCAGCTTCAGCGTGCCCCCGGGCGCGAACTCGGCGTCGATGTCGTCGCTTTCAAGGTCGCCTTCGGGCTCGCCCCAGGGGATCTGGGTGCGCTCGCCGCCTTCGGGGCGGACGATGATGCAGTTGGCGCCATGGTCCGCCGCGGGCAATTCATCGAGGCCGTTATAGGTGGCCGTCCCGTCGGCGAACTGCGAGGTGCCGTCGGAGTACTCGATGTAGGCAATTGCGTGGTTGAAGTGGTTCGGCATCGGCAGCGTGATGTCTTCATCGCCGCGGAGGTTGTCGAGGTTGGTGATCACCGGATAGGCCTTCACGCCGGCGATGCGCAGCATGGTGCAGATCAGGATTGCCTTGTCCTTGCAGTCACCAATGCAGCGCGCGAACACGGCACCCGCGCTGAAAGGCTTGTAGCCGTGCACGCCGAAGTGCCAGTCGGCGTTGTAGCGCACCTCGGTGACGACCCAATCGTAAACCGCGCGGGCTTTTTCTTTCTCGGTCTTCAGCCCTTCGATCAGCTTGTTCACCTGCGCGGTCATTTCCGGCGTGGCCTCGAGCTGCTTGCGGATCAGGTTGTAGTACCAGCGGCCGAACTCCTTCCAGTCGCCGTAGGTGCTGAGCTGCACGGTAGCGCTACGTTGTTCGGCGGGCGGGGCCAGCGGCTCGTCGTAAAGCTTGGCGAGGTCCTTGGCGCGGTAGCCCCATACGTCGCGCCCGTTGACTGTCTGCTCCGTACGTTCGGGCGCGTCGCCGGTGCGGTATTCGTGCAGCTTGCGGCCTTCCGGCAGCACCCATACGTAGCGGATTTCATGCACCGGGACGTAATCCGAAAACGACTTCCTGACCCCGTAGAAATCGCCGAAGAAACTCTGCGACCGGTCCGTCACCCGGAAGCGCACCTGCACGACGTCGCCGATCTCCAGCGGCGGGAAGCTTGCGCTCCAGCGCGTGCGGCGGCCCTCCTCTACGTCGCCGTCCTTGCGGTATACGCGCGCCTCGACGCAGCGCCCCTGCTGGTCGCTGTAGGCCGGCACGGACAGGCGTTGCAGCCAGTCGCGCCCGTTGTCGTTGGTGACGCGGTAAACCTCCTGGACGTACTGGCTGGTGGTGCCGTCCGCGTTCACGACCACGATTTCGTCGCGGTAGACGACCTCGTACGGGTTGTCGGCGTCCACTTCCTGCTTGAGCGCCACGGCGATTCGCGCGGTCACGTCTTCCTGCAACGCGGCTTCAAACGGCGGCTGTTCGCCCTCGAGGAACTCGATGTAGCGCTCGATGTCTTCGCGCTTTGGGTTGGCTTCAAGCGCGCTCTCGTAAGCCTGGACGGCCTTCTTGTGAAGCTCGGCGGCCTGTTCGCCTTCGCTCGCATCCGCCCACGCGCTGTAGACCTGGCCGAGTTTTTCCAGCAGGTTGTCGTCCCGCGGGGCGATATCGAGCGCCTTGTTCAGCTCGCGTTCGCCAAGCGAATACTTCTCGCTGTTCATGTACATGTCGGCCATCTCAAGCGCGGCCGAAATGTCAAACGGGTCGAGTTTGCGGATCTCGGTCGAGAGCAGCAGCGCGGTCTTCATGTCGCCGCGGGCGGTGGCGCGCTCGAGCAGGCGGGCACGCGAATAGCTGTCGCTGAAGTCGGCCTTGAGCGCTTTGTCAAAGAGATCGTTGCTGAGTTTGTAGTCGCGCCGAAGTCCCGCATAGTAGGCCGAGAAGCGCAGCACGTTGGCGTCTTCCGGGTACTCCTGCAGCAGGCTGGCCAGCTCACGCTCGACCTCGATGTCGAGCCCCTTCATCAGCACAACCCTTGACGCGTAAATACGCGGCTCGATCCAGTCCGGGTTGGCCTGCGTCGCCTGCCTGGCGTACTCGTCGGCGAGGTTCGGGTTACTGAAAGTGGTCGTGTAGTACTGGCTTAGTTCCAGCAAAGCGCGCGAGGCCTTCGGGTCCAGCTTCACGCACTGCTTCAGCAACTCGCGCCGTCGGTTTTCCTCGCGCTCCGCCATGCGCCCGGTGCTGCGGTTCGCCCAGGCGGCGACGTAACTGAACACCGCCATCTCGCGGTCGAACACGGCCTTTTCCGCTTCAGTGGCGCCGTCGAGCACGTCCGCCATGTCGTCCAGCACTTCGTCCATGTCCCGTCGCGGCCTGGTGCTGGCGCGATCGTGGCGCGGGCGCAGCAGCTCCCGGCAGACCCCCCAGAACTGGTCCTCCGTAAGCGGGGGAAACGTGTCGCCGCCAAGCCCGGAATCAGGCGCGACCTTGTACGGTTTCACCTCAGTCAGGGCCTTGGCCAAATCGTCGGCGGCGCCTTCGTGCCAGGGAGATTCACTCTCGATGCGCGCGTTGAACAGCCAGTCCGTGTCCGCGTTGCCGGCCTTGGCGATCAGCACGTTCCATCCTTGCAGCATGTGCACCGAGACATGGCTTTGGTCCATGCCGATGGAACGTTCTTCGCGCTCTTCCAGCACGGGCACGCCGAGTGCCGAGTCGGCCTCCACCGGGTCGCCGTTCCTGTGCAGGTCGATACGCCCGGCCAGCCACAGCTTGACGTCTTCCGTCGAGCCAACGAGCAGGTCCACGTTGCCGGGTTTCTCGCACCAGATCGCGGTAATCAGGAAGGCCACCGTCTCGGTATTCGGGCGCATCATCGCGCCGAGGTTGATCGTGCCATCCAGCGGCCTGGCCGGCAGCTTGCGGAAGCCAACCGGCTGTCCTTCCTTGCCCGAGTACTCGGCGTCGAGGGACATGTCGATTTCGGGTTCGAGTTCGTCCTCGAACCCCTGCCCGCGATCGTTGCTGAACGGTCCGCACACTTGCCAGTTCGTGAGCATGCCGAGCGCCTTCACCTGCGGGGCAATCTCGCTGGTGTCGCCGGAATGCTTCAGGCGCTGCATCAGTTCCCAACGCAATTGTGCTCGCTCGCCGCTGTCGGTGTTCAGTTCGATCAGCGCCTGCAGGTCGCGCACGTGGGCCTTGTGCCAGCCGAGCTCGTCGGCAGCCTCGCATTGAAGCGCAAGCACGGCATGGAAGCTGTCGTCGTGGCACTCGCCACCTTCGAGCATGCCCTGCGCGAGCGTGTAGGTCTGCTTCAGGTCGCCATGGATCCAGGCTTCCCACAGCGCCAGCTCGTTGTTCGTCAGGAACATCGGCTGCGGCTTGTCCTGGGCCACGGGCTGGTGGCTGGCAAGAAGCAGCAACAGGGCCGGCAGAATCAGCAGGCTTTGTTTGAGATTTCGCATATGCCTACATTACGTATGGGACGCGTCGAACCGCCACCTCAAACCGGCCGCGAAGCCGCTTTGGGGTTGCGGAAAGCGCCCCCGCGATGGATAGTTCCCGGCCGAACGACAACCACAATAGAGAAGGGTTTCCATGCAATTCGCTTACGCAAAGAACGGCGCCACGGTGAAGGCCGATGCGCTGATCGTGCCGCTCTTCGAGGGCGCGGCTTCATTCAAGGACTACGCCTACGGTGACAAGCTCAAGAAGCTGTTCCCCAAGGATGATTTCGACGGCAAAGCCGGCCAGACGCTGGTGCTGCCCGCAAACAGCGCGGTCTCGGCCACGCGCGTCGTGCTGCTCGGGTTGGGCAAGCGCGCCAAGGCATCGGCCCAGAGCTTCGGCGAGGCCCTGGCCGGTTTCTTCCGCGGCGGCAACAAGTTCAAGCACGTCGCCATCGCGCTGGACAGCGTGGTCGGGCTGAAGAACACCGGCGCCGAACAGGTCGGTCGCTGGGCGGCGGAAGGCGTGCTGCTGGGCGGCTACAGCTTTGACGTACTGATCACCAAGAAAGACAAAAAGAAGCAGCAAGCCACCAAGATCACCCTCGCGGGCGGCCCGGAAGCGCAACTCAAGAAGGGCGTCGCCTACGGCAGCGCAACCGCCGAGTACACCGCGCACGCGCGCGACCTGGTGAACGAGCCCAGCAACCGCATCAACCCGGCCACGCTTTCGAAGTTCGCCCAGGACATGGCCCGCAAGATCCCCGGCCTGACCTGCAAGGTGCTGAAGAAGGCCGACCTGCAACGTCTCAAGATGGGCGCCCTGCTGGCGGTGAATGCGGGCAGCGACATCCCCGCGCACGTGATCATCCTGGAGTGGAAGGGCGGCACCAAGACAGAGAAGCCGATCGCGTTCGTCGGCAAGGGGCTGACCTTCGACAGCGGCGGCTACGACATCAAGCCCGCGGCCGGTATGCTCGGTATGAAGATGGACATGGGCGGCGGTGCGGCGACCATCGCGGCGCTGGGCGCGATCGCCAAGCTGAAGCTGAAGGTGAACGCGGTAGGCATCGTGCCGACTACCGAGAACCTTATCAACGGCAGCGCCTATCACCCGGGCGCGGTCATCACCAGCATGAGCGGCCAGACCATCGAAATCGGCAACACCGACGCCGAAGGCCGCCTGGCGCTGTGCGACGCGCTGACCTACACCCAGAAGAACTACAAGCCGCGCGTGATCGTGGACATGGCGACGCTGACAGGCGCGCAGGTAGTGGCGCTCGGCGGCAAGTGCGTCGGGCTGATGACCAACGATGACAAGCTCGCGAAGTCGCTGGAGGAGTCGTTCGATGCAGTCGGCGAAAACTGCTGGCGCCTGCCGCTGCACGACTTCTACGACAAGCAGCTCGACACCCCGATCGCCGACATGAAGAACATCGGCGGCAACCCGGGAACGATCACGGCCGGGCTGTTCCTGCAACGCTTCATCGACGAAGGCCAGAAGTGGGCGCACCTCGACATCGCCGGCCCCGCCATGAACGACGGCGAAGGCTTCCGCCTGTGGGCGGCCAGGAGCGCCACCGGCAGCCCGGTACGCTCGCTGGTCCAGTTCGCCGAGACGTACAAGTAGTTGATGGCTGAGAGTTGATAGCAAAGGCCCGGCTGACGCCGGGCCTTTTCTTCATTACGGCCCAAAGCCGGCGGGGCTCGTTACAATCACAAGGAAGAACAGAAACACATAGACGCCAACCGCAGCAACGAAAAGCATGCAGGCGTAGGCCGCCGAACAAAAGCACGCAAAAGATGCCCACCAGTACCACGGCCTCGACAGTTGCTTCGGGGCAGAAGGCTTCGCGCGCGCCTGAGGCAGTGGGTACGGATGCCGTTGCTGCAACGACCGCAACTTCGGATACCTGACGCGTTCCACTCCAGCCCTCGCTTTACTGAAAACCACCCTGCGTGATGAACAGGAAGCTCCACACGTACAGCGCTGCGCCGTACAACAGATACAGGCCGACCGGTACCGCAATCAGCAGCGTCCACCAGTACGACTTCGGTTTGGGCGGAATGGGATAGTTGTAGGGCGAAGGGACGGCCGGCCAGATCGGCGCTGGTCCGTGCGAATCGCCCCCGTTGAAGGGCCGTGGTGAGGACATGGTTGGCGGCATCGCAACTCTCCGCTCACGCCACCAATATACATAATGCTATTATGTACTGTCAACTCGTACGGCTGGGGGATTTCTACTACCCGAGCAGGTGGCAGGAGGCGGTCTTGATGACCGCGACCGCGTGCTTGTCCGGCTCCAGTTGCAGCTCGCTCGCGGCGGCGGGTGTGATGCGGGCCAGCATGTCCGTGGCGCCGACGCGCAACTTCACCAGCACCTCGTGGTCGACGGCGTCGGATGAGAGCACGCGGCACGGCAACGCGTTGCGCGCCGACAGCCCCGCGGGTTTTTCAAGGCACAGCATGATCTCGTCGGCGTAGATGCCGACACTGACGTGCTTGCCCGGCTCGGCCTCACTCAGCGGTGCGGCCAGCTCCTGTCCGCCCAGGTCGAGCAGCGTCACGCCGCCCTCTTCATCATGGCGCACGACCTGAAGACGCAGCAGGTTGTCCACCCCGACCAGACTGGCGACACCGATCGCGCGCGGCTTCGAAAGCACTTCCACCGGCGGGCCCTGTGCGACCAGCTTGCCCTCGCTCAGCACCACGCAGTCGTCCGCGAGCGCCATCAACTCGCCGGCCTTGTGGGTCACGAACAGCATCGGCACCTTCAAAGCGCGTTTGACCTCCAGCAACAGGGCCAGCACTTCACGGGCGAGCTCGGCATCCAGTGCGCTGGTTGGCTCGTCGAGCAGCAGCATTTCCGGCTTGCTCAGCAACGCGCGTCCCAGCGCCACGCGTTGCTTCTCACCGCCGCTGAGCGTCGCCGGGTTGCGTTCTAGCAATGGCTTCAGGCGCAGCACGTCGACGATCTTCCAGCCGCTCTCGCTTTCGAGCGCGTCTTTGGCGCCGGGCGCGTAGGTCAGGTTCGCACGCGTACTCAGGTGCGGGAACAGCAACGGATCCTGCGTGACGATGGCCAGCTTGCGGCGCTCCGGCGGCGTCCAGTTGCCGCCCGGGCGGTTGCACACCACGCGCGTGTTGGTGGTGATGCGTGCATCGCGCGGCTTGATCAGCCCGGCCACGCAATTCAGCAGCGTCGTCTTGCCGCTGCCGGAAGCCCCGAACACACCAAGCACCGGCCCCTCGGACTCGAACTTCAGGTCGAGGGTAAAGCCCCGAAAGGCATGGCGGATTCTGGCTTCGATGCTCATCGCCCCGCCCGCCTTCTCTGCCTGCGTGCGAGCCATCCGGCCGCGAGCAAAGCCGCCAGTGACATCGCGACACTGACCGCCACCAGGCGCAGCACGCCGGCCTCACCGTCGGTGGTGTTCATCAGGGTGTAGACGGCGATCGGGATCGTGCGCGTTTCGCCCTCAACGTTGCCGGCCAGCACAATCGTCGCGCCGAACTCACCAAGTGCGCGCGCGAAACTGAGCACGGCCCCGCCGATCACACCGGGCAGCGCAAGCGGCAAGGTCACGCGCAGGAACGTCGAAAGCCGCCCGCGCCCGAGGCTGCGCGAGACCATCTCCAGTTTCGGGTCCACACCCAGCACGGCAATGCGGATGCCCTCCACCATCAACGGGAAACCCACCACGGCTGCGGCGATCACGCAGGCGCCGGTTGTGTACGCGATGCGCCCGCCGCTGACCGCCTCCCACGCCTGCCCCAACGGCCCGCTGCGACCGAGCAGCCACAGCAGCAGGTAGCCGGTCACCACGGGCGGCATCACCAGCGGCAGCATCACCGCACCCTGCAACACCCCGCGTGTAGGCGAGTTCCAGCGCGCCAGCAGCCAGCCCAGCAGGATGCCCGGCAGGATCGAAACGGCCACGCTCCAGGCCGCAACCATGGCCGATAGACGCACGACTTCGATTTCCGCATCGGTCAGCACTAGTGCTCGACAAACCCGAACTTGGCGAACTGCTTCTGCGCCTTGTCGGACTGGAGGTAGAGAAAAAATCCACGCGCGGCCTCGGCGTTCGGCGCGTTCTTCAACGGCGCGGCGTAGTACTCAATGGGGTCGTGTAGCGCGGCATCCACCACGAACGCGACGTGCAACGTTTCCGCGAATTGGTAGGCATCACTGGCGTAGACGAACCCGACCGGCGCGTTGCCGGACTCGACAGCCTTCACCACGGAGCGCACGTCTTTCTGGCCCACCACCTTCAGCTTTTCGAGCACGTCGGCCTTGCCCAGCGCCTGGCGGGCATAGTCCCCGGCCGGTACACCTTCGCTGCCGACTGCCACGAGCGTGCCGTCAGCCAGGTCGTCGAAACCGTTGATCTTCTCTTTCGAGTCTTTCCGTACCACGCACACCAGTCGGTTGCGCGCGATCACGGCAGGTTCTTCCGCAAGCAGGTCTTTGTCCTTCAAGTAGTCGACCCACTGGCGGTTCGCCGAGATATAGACGTCGGCCGGCGCGCCGTCCGCGATCTGCTTTGCCAGCGTGCCGGACGAGCCGAAGTTCGTATCGATTTTTCGCCCGGTGATGTCGCCGTACTCGGCGGCGATGCCGCCCACGACGTCCGTCATGCTGGCGGCGGCGCTGACGTGCAGGCGCTCGCCCTCGTGGGGATTGCCGCACGCGCACAGCAACAGCGGCAGGATCAGCAGCAGTCTTCTCATGCCCTGATGATGGACCGAAAACCGGCGCATTGCCAGCCCTACGCCGCTTGCGCGCTGCTTGCTATGCTTCGGCCCATGAGGGTTTCGACGCTGGTTGATTTCTTCGATCGCCTGTACCCGTTCGCCCTGGCCGAAAGCTGGGACAACGTGGGTTTGATCGTCGGCGACTCCAGGGCCGAGGTTGCGGGCGTCGCATTCTGCCTCGACGTCACCCACGACGTGCTGGACGAAGCCGTTGAGGCCGGCTGCAACGTCGTTGTCACGCACCACCCGGTGATCTTCCGCGCCATCAAGCGCCTGAATGCTGCCGAATTGCAGGGCGGGTTGGTGGCAAAGGCGTTCCGGCACGGGATCAACCTGGTCGCGCTGCACACCAATCTGGACTCGGCCGTCGGCGGCTTGAACGACACGTTGTGCGAACTGCTGGGGCTGACTGCCGTGAAGCCGCTTGTCGATTCCGGGCGCGAGCGTTACTACAAGCTGGCCGTGTTCGTGCCGCCCGGCGACGCCGACAAGGTGCGCGAGGCGATGTGCGCGCAGGACGCCGGGGTGATCGGCGACTACGAGCAATGCAGCTTCGCCACGCCGGGCGAAGGCAGCTTCCGCGGCATCGAGGGCAAGACCAACCCGTTCACCGGAACACCCGGCGAGCTGGAAAAGGCAGCCGAACTGAAACTGGAAATACTGCTGCGCCGTGAACTGGCAGGGCGCGTGATCGGCGCGATGACCAGCGCGCACCCGTATGAGGAAGTCGCCTACGACCTGATCCCGCTTGCGAACAAGGAAGCCGGCACGGGACTGGCGCGCATCGGCAAGCAGGATGAGACCACGCTGGACGAGTTCGTGCGCAAGGTTGAGGGGCTGGGCATTCTCGTGACGCGTGTGCTGGGCGAGCCGGACAAGTCGATCAAACGCGTCGCCCTGTGCAGCGGTGCCGGCAGCGATTTCACCGGCAACGCGATCAGCCAAGGGGCGGATGTCTACCTGACCGCCGAGCAGAAGCACCACCACGGGCTCGCGGCCGCGCACAAGGGTATGGCGCTGGTCGAGACCGATCATTACACACTGGAGCAGCTGCACTGGCCGAAGCTGGCCGAGTTGATGCAGCAGCAATACCCGGACCTGAAGACGAAAGTGTTGGAGCGTGGACCCGAACTCTGGCGCCGCCCGT
Organism: Planctomycetota bacterium; assembly: GCA_020425515.1. Classification (GTDB taxonomy): domain Bacteria; phylum Planctomycetota; class UBA8742; order UBA2392; family UBA2392; genus JACKID01. Next base: position 29,056 of record JAGQRI010000125.1, read on the forward strand.
AAAGCGGCTCAACAGATGATGCAGTCGTCGGCGACGTTCTCGCGCGGGGACGAGGCGGCGCGGTTGAAATCCGAAAAGCCGTTCCCACCCAAGGCGAAACGGCTGGCGATCATTTTCGGGGTGGTGCTGACGGCGCTGCTCAGCTTACCGTTGATCCTGGAAGCTTCGGGCATCCAGGTGCAGATCGGCCCGTGGCTGACGCTGCTGATCAGCATCCCGATCACCGCGCTGGCGATGGCCATGATGGGCTTCCTGCGCGACGGGCTGGTGGCGAACATCATCAGCGGCGCGATCGTGCTGTTTGCCGCGCAGGTGGGGTTCGGCATTTCGACCAACCCGGAATTGCTCGAATCCGGCCGCATCTTCCTGATCCGCAGCGCCGCGCCGGCGATCGTGGTCGTGATGCTGGTCTACTTCGGGATCAGCCTGAAGACGCACCTGCGGGACCTGCACTACATGATCGCAGAGGGCGAAAGCCTGCAGGACATCATGACGCGCATGCAGCAGGCCAACGTGATCAAGAAGGCAGGCGGCGAGCCGGTACTGAATGACAAGGGCCAGGTCGTCGACAAGAACGAGCTGATGCCGAAGAAGGGCTTCCGCCCCAAGAAGACCAGGACCGCAGCAGCCACCAAGGGCAAGAAGAAGCGCAAGAAACCGAAAGTGCGGTAACTAGTCGTCAGGATCCCGCTTGAATGTGAGGCGGTAGTAGGCCCTTAGCAGTTCATCCACATCGGGCGGCAGTGGGCACGTCTCGTCTGTCTCGGCGATCTCTGCCTGCCAGGATTTCATGCCTTCTATCGGGTGCCACACGTGCAGCGTGTACTTGCCCACGGGTACCAATCCGAGGACCGGCCTCAGCCTGAAGCCCGGTGCCCAGCCCGTGATCGTGACAACGCCATAGTCGGCGTAGCTTTTTAGAGGCACGCCACGCCGCAACGTGACTTCAAATTCCTGTCCCGTCGTTGTCGGATGCACGAGCAGCGGCTCGATCAGCCAGGGCACCTGCCGGCCGTTCTGCTTCACCCAGACGCAACCAACCACCAGATGCTCCTGTCCAAGAGAGAACTCATACAGCTTCGCCCCCCAAGACGTGATTCTCTGTTCTTGATAACTTCCGCTTTCTTCCTGGGTGCGGAAGTCGGCCGACAACCGGGATGCGGCGTCTCCTCGTACCAGGTAACTCGAAAACCAGGATTCCAGATACTCGCCCTCGGGCAGGGCAAACTTCAGGCGGATCGTGCCCGTCGAGTACCATGACCCTGGATCGGGCAGTCGGACGGTTTGGTCTTCCGACTCGCCGACTTCGAAATGAAACACCGTGGCATCGGCATGGTAGACATCAGGCATCGCGTAGTATTTCCCAGGCCGCATCCAGAATGGACCGAGGCCGTCGAAGTCCCTGCTGACCCCAAACAGGCAGGCAACCTGCCCGTCTTCGGTCTCGTGGTAGATATCCCAGGAGGCTGAGTTGGGCGCCTTCGGGTCCGGCTCGAAAGTTACTTTGCGAAGCGTTGGGTCAAGCTTCGCGACATGGTCGAGCGTACTGCCGGCCGAGAGCGTAACGATTGCTGAATAAACCGTCAGCCCGGGATGTTCGCTCAGCCTCACTGTCAGCTCGGCCTTCCCGGGCGGCGCCCAAAGCTGGAGCTCGCCTTCCGCGACCTGTGACCGCGAGCCGGTCATCGATCTCACGTTCAACAGCGTCACCGTCAGATCGGCGCCATACCGTTCTCGCAATGCATCCATGTTCAGCGTGAGTCGCACCGGCAGACGGAACACGCTTTTGCCCGCGGCGTACGAACGCGTGCGTTCATTCCAGGTGGGCTGCGTGACTTCAGGAACGATCTCGCTTTCACCGTCGGACATCGGGCGAAGCGGCCGCTCCGGGCCTACCAGGCGCTCTACCCTGGTATCGCCGCACCATGATTCCGATTTGCCGAACCACTCGACAGGCCACGCATCCGTGCCGGGCTCGGCGATCGGCGGCAGCGCAACTTCCACAGTGCTGCCGGGCACAATCGTAACTTCAACAGGCCCGGAAACCGTGCGCCCGTCGTACTGAAGGCTGATCCGCATGATGCCGTCGTAGTCCACTGCAAGAGGCTTGTCCTCGTTGAGCAGTTCCGGCGTAACCTCGCGAAACAGCGTCGCGTCGTCAGCCTCGACAAGAATGTCGAGATCAAGCGACCCGTACGACCAGCCCTCCGGAGGTGTCGGATACTCGACCTTCAAGTGACCGACACCGCACGCCGCAGGGACGCTGAATCGCATGTCGGGATCGCCGGCCCGTATGGTGTATGTGTGCTCACAGTAATCTGGCGGCCGTACGCAGAGCACGGCATGTTCACCCTCATCGAGTCTTACGCCGAAGCGATCGTATGACGAGTAGTCTTCGTTCACCTGCTTCCCGGCGCGATACACCTCCCAGGATGAGGTGATTCCGTACATGCCGCCTTCGGCGTCAATACTGACGCCGACAAACGGCAACGGGTCAAGCGGCAACTCTATGCGCAGCACACCCGAGGCCGGGACCACGAGTACGCCTTCGCCGACTTCATATGCTTTGATGTAGTCGCCCAGCCAGTTATAGCGAAAGACACCCTCGGGTATCCACGCGCATGCTTCGGAGCCGTCATACGGTACCGGAAACGTGGGATGCGAGTTGGACGTGCCGGAGTAGACGTACGCCCGCACGGCCTGCTCTTCCTCGACATACTTCCGCCAGCGCGCCATGGCAGCGGCGGATTGTGGCCGGTTGTCCTTCACATGAAAGCGGACAATGCAACCTGCCAAAGTCACGTCGCCGAAATCGACCAGCTTCCGCCGGACCTCCGGCTTTGGGAACATCAGGGAACCGTCCTCAAGTTCCCACTCAGCAGGGTTGCCGTTGCAATGCAGCGTCCAGTGAATCTCATCCAACTCCCCCGCTTCCCTCGCGTTCAAGATGCCGCCAATGCTGTCGATGAATCGGCCATCCGAATCCGTGTACAGCCAGGCTCGCTGCGCGTCGTCCTCTGGACCCGAAACCAGTTCCATGGAGGGCGACCGGCACACCGGGTTTCCTTCGGCGTCCAGTAGCCTTCCAATGACAAGTGGGACGTCACCCAGAAGGGATTTGTACTCGACCGTGACGGGTCGGAAGCGGATCTCACGCTGGCCGCTAGAAGGCTCCAGTTGCAGCGGTATTCGCACCTGATCAAGCCCGAGACTCGCCTCCGTTTGCGGATGGAAGAATCCCTCGATGATCAGTGACCAACTGCCGCTGTTCGGGTCAGTGGTCTCAAACATCGACACCGCGTTCTTGGGCGTGCAGACCTGAAACACGCCGTCGGCTCCCAGGACGAAGTCGAAGGCTTCATCCGAATCTTCGGGACGCTGGAACCAGACAGTCCCCCGGAAACCTTCGACAGGGCACCAGGCGGATAGATCGAAATCTCTGTCCCCCACCAGTTTGACGCTACCGGTGAGCAGCCATGTCTTGTCCGATTCGGGCTTCGCCGGAGGGTCAGGGGTTTCGGCCGGCGGATCTTCGGGCTTTGCAGACGCCTGATTCTCGCGTTTGGCGGCGGGCTCGGGTTGTTCGGCGGGCACCGGTTGCGGTGTCGCCGTCTGGCGGGTTCTTTGCGTGCCGCATGAGATCAATGCAAACGCAAGCACCATCAGGATGGTCAGATACGGGAAACGCATGGCATCCGCCGGGTGGGGAGTGGTGCAGGGACGAATATTATATGGGCACGCAGTCCCGATGCTGAGGCAAAAATCGCGTGCGAGCGTCACATGCTGGAAGCGCATGCCACCGGCTACAGCTTTGTGATGTGCAAAGGCTTTGCCAGGTCCCAACTTTTTGCGGCTTGGCTGTTCACTAGCTGCTCGATCAGGTCGCGGGCGTTTTCTGCCACTAGCGGGTCTACCTCGATCTGCGGTGGGCGCTTGCCCAGGGCCTGCTCTACCGCCTTGGCCCAGTAGTCCTGGTAGCTTTGTCTTACGCCTTCGGGGCCGAAGGGGCCGTCCGCGTTTTTCAATGGCAGGAACTGTTCTTCGCGGGGCACTTCCAGGCACACTACATTGCTTGCCATCGGGATCACGTCGAACACGAAGCGCTCGAACTTCCAGGCGTTGGGCTCGTCCGGTTTGATCTCGTTGCCCTGATCATCGACGTACGGGACCTTCTTGTGCGCGGCGTGCAGGGGAAGGTCGGTGCCGCGTTCGGCGAGGCGCATCAGGAAATCTACGCCCAGCAAATGCACGGCAATGCTGCCCTGCCAGTACTTCAGGCGCCCGTCGTCGCCGCGCTCGTTGGCCTGCTCGTCGCTGAATTCGGTGTACTCGACGATGCACGGTACACCGTCGTCGTGGCAGAAAATACCAACGCGCTCGCCAGGGTCTTCCTTGCGCACGACTTTCAGCGACACCTCAGCGCCTTCACTCAGGTGCAGCCCGATAAAGGCCGGGTCCGCGACGGGCACCTGCAGGTTGTCCACCTGGATGTAGCTGATCACGCGGATGCCGCGCTCGCGCATGTCGGCAAGCATGCCTTTGTCGTGAAGCGCCTGGACGACGCCGCCGTGGCCGTCGGGACCGGTGAACGGGGCGTCCTTGTGTTCCATCACGAGCTTGCCGTCGGCATCCAGCGCCGGCATCTCGCCCTGGGCGAAGAATTTGACGTCGTCCTCGTTCAGCCCGAAGAACTCGTGCTGCTCAAAAAAGTCGCGCGTCGCGGCCTCGTTGTGATTGCCGACCATGACGTACAGCGGCGGCGTCCTGCCGTATTCGACCCCGACACGGCGCAGTTTGCGCGCAAAGACCTCGAACAGCGTCATGCCGGAAAGCGGCAACACTTCGTAGCAGCCCTTGGGGCCGTCGAAACCGAGGCGCGTGCCCTGGCCGCCTGCCACGAGCAGCACGGCGACGCGCCCGTTGCGCAGTTCTTTCTCGCCTTGCGGTACCATGGCGCGGGCGGCGTTGGCGAGGGCGTACGGGAACTGCTCGTCACTGAGCGCAAAGGCCGGCGCCGGTGACAGGTTGCGCTGCTTCGGCTGCTTCAGGGCTTCCTTCGCCGCGCGCATTTCAGCGAGGCGCCCTAGATCGATTTTCTCAAGCTGGCGCGTCATCCGCCGGCGCTGGCGCTCGCCCAGTTCGTCCCACCACTTGAATACGTGCCCCTGGCTCGCGGCCTCAAAGGCCGCCTTCAGTTCTTCGTTCATCGCCCCTTAATCCTCGTGCTTACGACAGCGGGCCGGAATTCACCGGCCCGCCGCGTGACTTCATGGTTGTCGCATCAACCGCCGGTATCCGACGCGGCGTCGTCCCCGCCGGCTGAGTTGTCGTCCGCCGTGTTGCCCGGCTTCGGCGGCTCGGAGGTGTTGCTAGGCGGATCCAGCTGGAAGGTGGTCGTCTTCTTCTGCGGGACCGGCTTGACCGGCTGGCCGGTCCACTCGCGGAAGCGGTTGAAGATCTCGTAGTCAACGTAGTCGTAAACCGGCTTGGCCGACGGGTTGTCACGGATATCCCTGACGAACTCGGCCCCCTTCACATCGTAAAGTGCGACGGGCAGCGTCAGGATCGCGACCACAATCAACAGCAGAAGCGTGAAGATCAGCAGCACCCGCTTGCCCTTCTTCTTTTCGCTCGCCGCGCCGACGGGTTCCGCCGCGGGAATCTCCTTCTGCGGCAGCTCGCGCTTCGAGCCTGTGGGAAGGCCCTTGCGGGGCGGAGGCAGCTTGCCCTTGCCCGAGCCGACGGGCGGGGCCTCTTCCTCTTCTTCGGGCATATCGACCGAAGGCTCTTCGCCCGGCAATTCGTCCGCGACTTCTTCGTCGTCCCATTCCGGCTGCGGCCTGCCCGTGGGCTGCTTGACCGAAGCGGATGAGGTACCCACGCCCCGGCGCAGCGGGTGCACTTCGTCGTCCATCGACGCGGGCGCGGTCGGTACGTCGTCAATCGGTCGGCCGGCCTGCGGCAGTTCCACGTCGCCGAAGTCATCCGCACCGGATCGGCCGCCCTGCCGACGCCCGGTATCGCCTCGCGCCGCCACTTCCGGCGGGGGCGGGCTGAAGAGGGTGGCCTCCATGTCGGCGGCCGGTTCTTCGGCGAAGGGTTCCGGTTCGGCGAACGGCTCGGCTTCCATGCCGGCGTCTTCGCCCCAGTCGTCGCCGGCCGGCTGTGCTTCCATGGGTTGCGCGCCGCCGAATTCCGGCGGACGCGGGCTGAACACGGTACGGTCCATGGCGCCGGTCTTCTGGCGACCGCCGCTGGTCAAGCCCGGCGGGGGCGGACTGAACATTGTCGCGTCCATGTCGGCGCCGCCGCCCAGCGGCTTGGTGCTGCCGGAAGGCGCTGACTCAAGTTCTTCAGGCGAGCGAATGTCATTGCCGAAGTTGTCGAAGTCGTCACCGGCGGGCGCGAGCGACGGGCCGGCGACCGGCTGCTGTGGCGGCGGGGCGTTGTATCCGCCCTGCATCGGGGCAGCCTCGTCGAAGGCGTTGATCGCGGGCAGTTCCTCGTCGTCCGGCGAGGCGAAACCTTCGTACTCAGCGCCGAGCGATGCCAGCTTGGGGCTGGAATCCATGCGCTCGAGCTCGGCCGGCTCGTTGCCGCCCGCTGCGAACGGGTCCTGGTCGAAGGGGCTGCCGCCGTCGTCGCCGAATCCCATCGGCTCGGGAGCGAGGTCGCCGCCCATGCCCATCGGCTGCATGTCGTGGCCGAAGGGCTCCGGCTGCATCTCGTTGCCGAACGGTTCGGGCTGCATTTCATTCCCGAACGGCTCCGGCTGCATTTCGCCGCCGAACGGCTCCGGTTGCATGTCGTTGCCGAAGGGTTCGGGCTGCATGTCGCCGCCGAACGGCTCCGGTTGCATGTCGTTGCCGAAGGGGTCGCCGCCGAACGGGCTGGCGTTGTCGTCGCCGAAGAAGTTGGCGGCCTCGGCCTCCTGCTTGCGACGGGCTTCTTCCTTGGCTCGCTCGCGCTCAGCGCGGACCTTTTCCTGCATGTCCGGCGGTGGCGGGCTGAAGACCGTGGCGTCCGGGTCGGCGCCCTGCATGCCCGAGAACTGCGGCACCTGCTCGCCGGCGAAATTCTGCGCGCCCATTGGCTGCGCAGGCTGCTGCACGCCCGGCTTCTGCACTCGCGTCGTGTGCTTCTTGACGACCTTGATGTTCAGGTCACGGTCGATCTGCGAAAGCTGGTCCCTGTCCAGCAACTTCGCCTTCTCGAGGATCATGCGCACGCTGACCTTCTTGCCTTGCTCGGCCAATTGGCGCTGCTTGGCGAGCACCTGCTGGAGTCGTTGCGCGTTCAGGAAGCCGCGTGCGACAGCCTGTTGTCCATATCGGAGATTAATCGGCATGTGTTATACAGGCCCCCAATAGGGTCTCGATGTTCCCGTCGATGCTAAGCCATGCATCCGGCAGGACTTGCGGCACGAATCTAGAGTCTCATGCAACTGTCGGGCAAGTATAAAGCCCGTACGTTTCGCAGTATACCTCACAGCTTCGCTTCCGATAGCCTCTGCAACGCAAGCCCCACGGCGGCTTTGCCGGCGTCTACCCCCAGCCAGGAGCGTCCCAGCAGCTTCGCGGCAACCAGCGCCGTACCGGAGCCGCAGCAGGGGTCGAGTACCAGGTCGCCCGGGCGGGTAAAACACTCCACCAGCCGCTTCAGCAACGCCAGCGGCTTTTGCGTCGGGTAGCCGGCGTACTCGAGCTGGTTGCCCCGCAAGGCCGGGATGTCCCAGACGTCGCGCAGGGCGGTCCAGGTATAGGCGCCGCCTTCGTCTTCGTGAATCTCGACGTTGCTGTAGCCGTAGCGGTGGGCCAGGTAGCTTTTCTCGCGGATCAGGTTGAACGTGTAGTCCCTGCCCGCGGCGAACACGTGGATGCTGTCGTGCTTGCGCCCCAGCCAGCGCTTGCTGAGCCCGCCGGTCTTGTAGCTCCAGATGATCTCGTTGACGAAGCCCTGCGGCGTGAACAGGCGTTCGAGCTCAAGGCGCCCGTGATGCGCGGCGCGCCAGTCGAGGTGCAGCGCGATCACGCCGTTCGGTGTCAGCAGCGGTTTCACGGCCTCAAGCATGCGGCGCAGAAACGACAGGTATTCTGCGGGCCCGCCGGGCCAGCGGTCGTCGTAGCTGGGGCCGTCGCCGCGGTTGCTGCGCTTGCGCCCGCTGAAGAAGGGCGGGTCGATATAGGCAAGTGCGGCTGTGCCACGCGGCAGGGTCGCGGCTACGTCTAGAAAATCGCCCTCGATCACTTCGCCTGTGGGGCGGGCTTTGGACACTGGCCACCTGTGCGGGATAGCGGTATGTTGGTCACGTTCTCAGGGGCGTAGCATGCTTGTCAACCCACGAACCGGACCAACCAAGGGTGGTGTGGTGCTGTTGCCCAAGCGCTTTGCCATCGACAAAGCGGTTCTGCACAGCGCGCAGGGGATCGCCAACACCGGCTTCGCGGTCAGCGTCCCCGAATTGTCAAAGCATCCCGTCGACATCGACAACGTGACGCTGGACGAAATCGTCAACGGCGTCCACACCGCCAAGCAGGCCGCCCGCGAGCTTCGCAAGACCCTCGGCGGCGGCAAGAAGATCGGCGCGGTCGGCGCGTGGCTTGCGGGCACGCTCGCGCTGCTTGCAAGCGATGAAGAATTCGACGCGTCGGTCGTGGTCTGCCCGTTCGTGCGCCTGCCCGTCGCCGACGACGTAATCATCCGCCAGCCTCTCGACGTGGTGCCCAAGGCCCGCGCGCCGGTGCTGGCCGTGTTCGGCGAACTCGACAGCGAAGTGCCGATCGAGGACGTCCGTGCACTCGAAAAGGCGCTGTCCGACAGCCCGTCCGACGACGAATCCTACACCTACCCGGGTGTAGGCCACGCGTTCTTCGACAACGAGGAAGGCAACAGCGAGTACCGCGAAGCCGCCGAGCGCGACCTGTGGACACGCATCGACCGCTTCTTCGCACAGCGCATGGAATAGCGGAAAGCGCTGCCCGGGGGAAATTCAGCGATTGCCGAACGACGGTTGATATCCACGAAAACACCAAAGCACGAAAGGGCTTGAGGCAGTTTTTGCGCCTTCGTGTTTTCGTGGTTGGTTCTCTGCCTTGCAACTCGTTCGTCGGGGTGTGGCGAATACGGGAAAGTCCCCCCAGTCAGTCAACGAGCGGGTTGATCCGCCTGAGCAGGATCGGCATCAGGTTCAAACCGTCATCGATGTCCGCCACCAGGAAGCAGCCGTTTGCGGCCAGCTTCACGTTCGCGAGCTCGAACTGCTCGGGCGCTGACTTGCCGGCCTTCCCGTAAACCAGGTACAGCAAGGCGTTGCGCCCTTCGATGCTGACGCGGCCCTCATACGGCTGCCGGGTGGACTTGCAGGCGCCGAACGGGTGATCGACGGGGTAGGTAATCGGCTCACGCCCCGGCTTGTCGATGACCGCACGGGCGCTGCCGTCGTCATAAACCACCAGCGTCAGGGTGTCTTTCATGTCGCGGAAGTGTGCCTGGATTTCCTCGTCGAGGGCGTTCGCGAAACGGATGCTGTCCACGTTGCCGATCTCGACCGCGTTGGCGGTCGGCGGCCTGGGCTCGCCCTTCGCGTCAGGCCACGGCCCGCGATAGACGCCGCGCACGCCGGGCCCGCCGGTACGGAACCAGCGCAGCGTCGTGTCGGCACGATCCAGGCAGGCCTGCATGACAGCCGGGTCGTCGCGGTCCTTGTAGTGCGTGACCACGGCCTTGGCGAGCGAGCTTTCCGGCGTGAACGGCTCCATCACGGTCCACACGAGCGCGGGATCGCCCCATTCGATCAGCTTGCGGTCGATATCGCTCAGGTGCTTGTGGTCTTCGGCGAACACCACGGCATCAAAGTCGTCGGGCGTCCAGCCGAGCTTCAGCAGGAACTGCGCAAGCTGCACGCCGTCGTAGTGGCCGCCCTTTTCTTCGCGGGCGTCGTCGAGGTTGAACTCCCACATGCCGGGCACGAAAACTTTCGAGGCGCTCCGGTCGTCCATCGCGCGCAACTGGCGGCGCAGGCGGAATGAATCCAGCCGCTCGCCGTTCAACGCGCGTTGCAGGATGCGGAAGTTGTAGCCGCGCGTGTACAGCCAGGCGACCACGTCGGTCAGCGTGTACTTGCGCGCCTCGAGCAACTTGCCGATGGCCCCGGCCACCTCGGCGGGTTTGAGTTTCTTGTCGCGAAACAGCTTTTCGATGCCCGCCGCTTCGCGCTGCTTGTCGAGCACGCCGTCCAGTTTGAGACGGTCGTCCAGCGCCTGCCGCTCATCCGAAAGCATGTGCAGGTGGATGAAGCGGCCGAGTTCAGCGAGGTCCGCCTGCTCGAACAGACGCTCGACCAGCGCACCCGGCTGCACCAGCCCTTCGCTGACTTCACGGCTGAGTTCCTTGCGCCCCTCGTCGAAGCCGGCCGGCACTTTGGGCAGGGCCGGCGAGTCCGCGTCGGCGGAAACAACAGCGCCGACGGCGAGCAGAATCAGGAGAGAAATCGAGAGCGTTCGCATGCGGACAGTGTACCGCGCGGGCGGGCGTCACGCATCCTCGTGATAGCGATGGATCGCGCTCGTGAACGTTTCGCCGCCGACCACGAGTTGCAGCGACGCGCCGGAAATGATCGCGACGACGTCGTTCTTGCCAGTCAGGGCCTGCGCCACGTTGTCGACGAAGTTGTTGTCAAAGCCGATGAACTCGATCGCCTGCAACCGGCGAACGACGCCCTTGCAGCGCTGCATGATCTCGCGGGCTTCGCGCGCCGTGCGCTTGAGCATCACCACCCTGGCGTCGTAGTGCTTGAAGGTGACCTTGTCGAGTTTCTGCACGCGGCATTGCCCGCACTCGACCCACAATCTCGGCCGATAGTCGTCGTGGCGGATCAGCAGGTCGGGCTTGTAGCGTTCCTCGTCGTCCATGCCCGGCTCGATCTGCAAGGCGGGGTCGTGGAAGAGCGCCATCGCCAGGATCTTCAGCACGATGTGCGGCAGCCCCTCGCCCTCGCGCGTTTCCAGCACGATGCGCCGCTCGGCGAAAAGTTCGCGGTCGTAGTCGTTTACGCTGAGGTCAACGTTGAGGCGCATGTTGCTCCGCGCAGGCGATCCGGCGACGAACGAAAAACGAAACGGGGACGGTTTCCCGTCCCCGTGTGTACGTCTGATTGTCAGGCGAAACTAGCCCTCGAAGCCGTTCGGCGAAGCGAACGGGATGTGCGGGTCCTTGTTGTCGCCGATGGCGCTGAAGCCCTGCCAGCCCATCCACAGGCCGGGGAGCCAGCAAAGGCAGCCGCCGACGAAGACGAACCAGCAGTTGCGGACCTGTGCCTGGTACCAGGCGTTCTCGTCCTGGCCTTCCTTCTTGATCACGAAACCGAACAGGATCGGTCCCCAGAATCCGAGGAACATTGAAACGAGATACATCAACTTGGCCTGGTCGCGGAGTTCCTGCGGAACGCCGATATCATCCAGACTCTTCTGTTCGCCACCTGTCTCTGCCGGTGCGTTGCCTTCATCTGCCATGGGTTCGTCCCCTTGATTTCTTTTTTCGGTACCTTGTGAACGACTCTTTATGATGTCCGCCCGAAGCGGTCCGGCAATATAAAGTGACCAAAGCCTTTGGCTATCAGCTTTTTATGAAAATTGCCCCCCGCGACGATGAATCCATCACGACTTGAAATGATTTAGCCTTCTGCCTTTCGTCACGCAACCCACTTTCTTGCACTACGTACAGTTAAATCCCGGCGGACGTCTTCAGCTTCTCGGCCAGATCCGTCTTTTCCCACGGGAAACTGTCGCCGGAGTGCCCGAAATGGCCGTTCCTGGCCGTCTGGCGGTAGATCGGGCGCCGCAGGTTCAGCGTGTCGATAATTGCCTTCGGTTTGAAACTAAGGTGTTCACGAAGTAGTTCAATGATGCGGTGCTCGCTGACAGTATTTGTTCCAAAAGTGTCCACCGCGATGCTAACGGGCTCGGCCACGCCGATCGCATAGGCGAGCTGGATTTCGCAACGCTCGGCCAGACCGGCCTTTACGATGTTCTTCGCCGCGTAGCGCGCCATGTAGGCGGCGCTGCGGTCCACCTTGGTGGGGTCCTTGCCGCTGAAGGCGCCGCCGCCGTGGCGCCCCATGCCGCCGTAAGTGTCGACAATGATTTTCCGCCCGGTCAGACCGGCGTCGCCGTGCGGGCCGCCGATCACGAAACGCCCGGTCGGGTTGACGTGGTAGATGGTATCGGAATCGACGAACTCGGCGGGCAGGGTCGGCTTGATCAGTTCCTCGATCACCTGCTCGCGCATCTGCTCAAGCGAAACGTCGGGCGAGTGCTGCGTGGAAAGCACGACCGTGTGGATGCGCACGACCTTGTGGTCTTCGTATTCGACCGTGACCTGGCTTTTGCAGTCCGGACGCAGCCAGTCGATCTTCTGCTGGTGGCGCGCGCTGGCCTGGGCCGCGGTCAGCTTGTGCGCCCAGGCGATCGGCGCGGGCATCAGCTCCGGCGTTTCGTTGCTGGCGTAGCCGAACATCATGCCCTG
>JAGQRI010000126.1 GCA_020425515.1 Planctomycetota bacterium
GGGATCAGCATCAGCTCGAAGAAGACGTAGAACAGGAACAGGTCCAAGGCACAGAAGCTGCCGATCACACCCGTCTCCAGCACCAGCATGGCGATGAAGAACTCCTTCACGCGCTTGTGAATGTTGGTGCTGCACGAAAGCATGATGATCGGCCCGAGCAGCGTCGTCAGCAGCACCAGGAACAGGCTGATGCCGTCCACGCCCATGCTGTAGCGGATGTTGAAGGCCGGTATCCAGTCAACGGTTTCGACCATCTGGAAGGCGCCGTTGAGCTTGAACTCGAACAGGATGGGCAGGCTGGCCACGAAGGTGATCAGGCTGAAGAAGATGGCGGTGGCCTTGATCTCGCGGGCGCGCTTGTTGTTGATGAACGTGATGAAGACGGCGCCGATTAACGGCAGGAACGTGATCACGCTGAGGTGATGCTTCAGGTTCTGCGGATCGAATGCCGCTGCCAGAAAGTCCATCAAACGCGCCTGTACTTGCTTGGTCGCCGGATACTAGAGGGGCCGACAGGGATGGCAAGGCCCTTTGAATGAGGTTTGCGTCACAGGCGCCGGGGCGCGTGAAACGCCCGGAAATGAGAGGCGGCGGGTTTCCCCGCCGCCCTGTTGCTTGTGCTAGTCCTTCTTGCGTTCTTTCAGGCGCTTGGCCCGTTCCGCTTCCTTTTTCTTCTTTGCCTCTTCGGCCTTCCTGGCGTCCTCGGCGGCTTTCTTCTGGACCTCCGGGTCCTTGGCGCGCTTGAGCTCTTCCTTCCAGAGCTTCAGCCCGTCCTTGACGAAGTCTTTCTGCTTTACCGTTACCTTGCTGAGGTCCTTCTTCTCGATGCCGGATTCCTCGCCTTCGGCTTCAAGTTTCTCGCGCTCGGCCTGGTTCTCGAACTCACTCAGCGTCTCGTCGAGCGTCGGATAGATCCACCAGCCGATTTCGTCGACGCCCAGGGTCCAGCCGCTTTCCGCCGCCATGGCCTTCAGCGCGTCGGCGTCGAGTTCTTTGCCCTTGCCGTCGCCATAGACGTCACTGGCGATCTTGAATTCCTCTTCCAGCACCCACTTCATCACCTTGTCGCTGCTGACGTCTTCCCAATCGCCGGATTCGTAGGTTTCCAGCTCGGCCTTGGTCAGCTTGTGGTCCTGGTTCTTGTCGAGGGCCGCGAACACGCACGGCATCATCAGCTCGAACGCGTCTTCGTACTCCATCTCGGTCGCGTCGATCTTGTCGTCGCGCTTGTCTTCGTCCTTCTCCTTCGCGGCTTCCTTCATCGCGTCGAAGTACTTGTTGCGCAGGGTGCGAACTTCGTCCGCCGTAATTACCTTGTCCTTGTTGGCGTCGGCGAGTTTCAGGCAGGCGTCCACCAGCGATTCGTCGTCGTCGCTTCCGAAGCCCATCTGCGCAGAAAGCACCGGCGCCAGCAGCATCGCGCCAACCATCAGTATCCACTTCATCTGTTTCCTCCTGGAGAAAAGGTGTCGTGGGGGCGGGGAGCCCCCGGGGTGTACGCGGACAGGCTAGCCGCGTGTTGGCGGATGCGTAAGAGTTGCCAGTTTTCTTTGTTGTTGAAATATTGCGGATCAGCGAGGACCGTTTTCGCTGTCGCCATCTACACGGCGTCGATGGAGGCGAAGTAGTCGAAGGCCTGCTCCGGGCCGGGCTCGAAGAAGCGCTCGTCGTAGAGCTCGAGGTCGTGCCAGTTGGCGGGCTCAACGTAGCCGTTGTCTTCGATCCACTTGTGCAGGCCCGCGATCGTTTCCTTCAAGCCGCTCAGAGGCCCCTTGTGCGTGATCTTAGCGAATCGCCCGCCCGGGACTTCGCGGGCGGACATGCCTTCCGGCAGCTCCGGCATGCTGCTGAACGGCACGCCCGCCAGGTAGTCCAGCTCTTCGCCGCTGTCGGCGGGCTTCCAGATTACGCCCCAGGTCGGGTGCCCGAGCGAGCCCGGCAGCTTGCTCACGACGTCGTACTGGAACGTCTTCGTCCACAGGTCGCCGATCACGCTGGAGTTGTTGGCGTTGGGCGACATGATCGGCACGAAGCGCGCCTGCCAGCCCACCACGATCATGGGTTCCCTCTCGACGACTTCGACGTCCATGGATCATTCCCCCGGGTAGCCTTCCGCCTGCTTCACGCGCTCGGCCTGCCCGAGGTGGCGGTGGGTGTGCAGGTGCATCATCTCGAATGCCTGGCTGGCCGCGACGCGCCCGATGGGGGCTGCCGGCGTGGCGAACTTGATACGCCCCAGCGGCAGCCCGTCGGCTTCGGCGGCGAGTTCGCTCAGGCGATTGGCGTGGGTGCGGAACTGCTCGATCAGCTCATTCAGTTTCAGCCCGCTGGCGTGCGGCTTGAACGCGCCCGGCGCGGGCACCTTGCGGGCGTTGGCGCCCTGGCGCAGGTTGTTCAGGATGAAGCGCCCCAGGAACGTGCCGTGCCCGTATGGCTCGCCGCCGCTGAGCCCCTTGTCGCGGGCCTTCTGCAGGTAGCGCTCCAGCTTGGCGGCGTACAGGCGGTTGCCGGTGCTGATGTGGTCGAGGCATTCATTGATCGACCACTTCTTCGGCCCGGGCTTGAAGTTGGCCTGCGCGTCGGACAAGCCGTTCGTCAGCGCCTCCATGCGCGTGATCGCTTCGCCCAGTTGCTCGGCGCAGGTGCGCAGGGTTTCGCTTTCGATGGTGGCGTTCATGGCAGGCTCCGTCTCATGTTTAGCATCAACAATACCCGCGCGAGATTCGTTCCGGTGTATTGGTTGGATTCAGCCACGAAAACACGCAATGACTTGCTGGCGCTGCATACTTGCTTTGGGTTTTTCACGCGAAGCAGCGAAGAAAAAGCAGCGAAGGACGCGAAGCGTTTGCCGCGACGGGTTGGGCCTCGCCTCGCTCAGCCCCACAGGCAGGATTGCCTGTGCCACGCGGATGAACTGAACACGAACCATGAAACTGCTCTAGACCCCCGTGTGAACCGGGGGCATCGGAATCGAAGGCGATCGGCCAGGTCGCGCGATCATCAAAGCGGACAAGCAGCCGTGCTCCGCGCCGTAACTGTTGGGGTGTTGGTTTGCTTCGATGTGCGCTGTTGCTGGTGGAGCGTCGGTGGACCTGATCCCCACGGTTTGCACCGTGGGTTATCACCGGAACTAGACGTCCAGCTCGCACAGCACCGGGGTGTGGTCGCTGGGTTTTTCCCAGCCCCTGGGCTCGAGGTCGATCCAGGCGCCCTTGACGCTTTCCTTCAGCGCGTCGCTTACCCAGATCTGGTCGATGCGCATGCCGTGGTCCTTGGCGAAGCCGCCGCCGCGGTAGTCCCACCACGAGTACAGCCCCGCCTTGTCCTCAACTAACCGCAGGCTGTCGTGCAGCCCCCAGTCGCTGAAGTGCTTCAGCCACTTGTGCTCATTGGGATGAAATCCGATTTCGCCGGCGCACTTCTTCGGGTCCCAGACGTCGCGGTCATCCGGGGCGATGTTGAAGTCGCCGCACAGCGCCACCGGCTCATCCGGCTTGCCGATGCCGTCCAGATGCTCGCGCAGCGCCCCGTAGAAGCGTTCCTTGTATGCGAACTTGTCGCTGTCCACGGCCTGCCCGTTCGGCGCGTAGACGCTGAACACGTGCACGCCCTCGATCACCGCCTCAATCAGCCGCGACTGCCCTTCCTCGCCGGGGAAGCCCTCGATCACTTCCTCAATGGGCAGGCGCGACAGGATCGCCACCCCGTTGTAGCTGGGCTGCCCGTAGGCGGCGGCCTCGTAGCCGGCCTCGCCGATTTCGTCGAAAGGAAACAGGTCGGTTTCGAGTTTCAGTTCCTGCAGGCAGACGACGTCCGGTTCGGCCTGTTTCAGCCAGTCCAGCAGGTGTTCCAGGCGGACGCGAAGCGAGTTGACGTTCCAGGAGGCGATGAGCATGGGTGGGTCAGTTGATAGTTGATGGTCAATAGTTGATAGCAAAAAACACGGCGCGCTCAGGCGCCGTGCCACTATCAACTATCAACTACCAACCATCAACTAGAAGTAGTACGTGTACCCAATCAGCAGGCCTATGCTGAAGTAGTTGATGTCGGTGCGCTTGGTGCTGCCGGTCAGCAAGCGGTTTTCGCGCGGCTCGTCGAAGTTGACCGGCTGCTCGGTGCGCCCGGCGCCGATCGCCAGTTGCAGGCCGACCATCAACTCGTGCTTGGGGCTGTTGTCGTCCTGGCGCGTGGTGAATGCGATGCCGGTATCAAAGTGGAACAGGTCCCAGGTACTGACTCCGAAGTGCACCTTCTCATCGAAGTCGAGGTAGTCGGCGGCGGCGTCGCGGCGCATGGACCAGAAGCCGGACCAGTCCTCGGAAAAGCGCGTCTCCAGCCCGATCGCGACGTTGAACGCGCCGCGCTTGCCGTCGTAAACCGTCAGCAGCTCGCGACTGCTGCCGCTGCTCGGGATGCCGATGAAGAAGGCCTTGTCGCCGGCCGGCGCGGCCGGGGTGTAGCGCCCGACCGGGAGAAACCACTCGGCAGCGACGGCAAGCGTGACCGGGCCGAAGTCGTAGTCAACGCCGGTGGCGAACGACCAGGGGCTGCGATATTCGGATGGCACGCCGTCGCGGCGGTCATTGGCCTCAAGCTGGTCGCTGGTGCCGTTGCCGTCGATGTCCAGATCGTCCACGCTGATCTGGCGGCGGACGGTCGCGCCGCCGAACAGGTTGACGCTCTGCGTAGTGACCGTGAAGCCCATCTTGAGCCCGCCGAACTGCGCCGAGATGCCGAGCTTCCAGAGCGTTCGGACGTTCCACAGGTCAAAGCCGGCGATGGTGTCCGCGCCGAAGGTCTGGCCAGAGCCGCCGACGGCGCGCGTGGTGATGTCGTAGGTCTGTTCCTCAAAGCGCAGGCAGCCGAAGTGCGTCACTCCGACGCCCAGCCAGTCCGTAATCGCCCAGCCGAAGCTGAGCCCGGCCCAATACTCCTCGGTGTTGGTGCTGAATTGAAAGCTGCCGATGTACTGCTCGTCGCCCGCGGAGCGCGTGTCGTCGATGACGTTCTTCGTGAACTCGCGGCGGGTGCTGACGTTGGCGTTGAAGTACTGCCGGGCCATGATCTGGAAGCCCAGCGCCAGCCCCGGCTCGCCGAACAGGAACACGCCGGAACTTGCCAGCGGGATGATGTCGCCCTCGGTGCTGGTGAGGTTCTGGTTCTTGCCGGCGCCGTCCTTGATGGTCAGCGTGCTTAGCTGGTAGGCGTCGGCACTGACCTTGAGCGAGTCATTGTGGATCCAGCCAAGCCGGCCTGGGTTGTAGTAGACGGCGCTGGTGTCGGGGTCGCCGCCGACGACGGCACCGCCCATGAGCCCGGCGCGCGTGCCGAACTGGTGCGTCCAGTAGTGGTTGTCCTGTGCGGCCAGCGCTGAGCAGCAAAGCAGCGCGGCGAGAATTACTCGCAGCATCGGAAGCCCCCCGGTTGAACTCGAATTTTCAATGATCAACGGTCAATTGCCCAAGGCTGCGCCCATTGGTCATTGGTAATTGATCATTGATAATTCGATATTTGTCGCTGCTGGCAACAAAAAGCCCCGGGACATTGCCCGGGGCCGTTGCAAACAGGGTTGGCTAGATGTGGTGGTGGACCGATTCCTCGAAGAACGGATCCTTCTTCGCCAGCAGCGGGGCCTTTTCGAGCGCCGTCAGGGTGATGAACACGAACAGCCCCATCAGCCCGACCACGACGCCGGCCTGCCAGAAGGTTTCCTGCGGCAGCCAGTGCGCCTCGGGCACGCCGTCGGCGCCCGGGTGCGGCGTCGGGGTGACGAACTGCCAAAGGTCGATGAAGCGACCGACCAGCGCGAAGCACGCGGCGATGGCGAGGATCTTCGGGTTGCGCTTGTTGGGGCGCGGCAGCAGCAGCAGGAACACCACCAGCCAGTTCACGATCGGGCTGAGCGCGAAGCTGACCCAGAACCACGGGCCGTTCCAGCGCGCCATGAAGTGGGCGGTTTCCTCAGGCAGGTTCGAGTACCAGATCAGCATGAACTGGCTGAACCAGACGTACGCCCAGAAGGTCGCCGCGGCGAACAGCCAGATGCCGAGGTTGTGCAGGTGGTTTTCGTTGACGGCGGTTTTCAGGTAGCCGGTCTTGCGCAGCAGCAGCACCAGCAGGATCAGCATGGCAAAGCCGCTCTCGATGATGCCGCCGAACTGGTACACGCCGAACATGGTGCTGAACCAGGTCGGCTCGACGCTCTTGATGTAGTCGATGCTCGAGAACGTGACCGTAAGTCCGAAGATGATGCAGAACGGCGCCGCCAGCTTGCGCCCGGTGAAGGTGTGCTTCAGCTCGCCGTCTTCGTCCTGTTTGCGCGACGCGCGCACCATGGCCCAGCCGAAGGCCGTCCAGAGCCCGAAGTAGATCGCCCAGCGGATCACGAAGAAGCCGACGTTCAGCCAGGGCGCCTTGTGGTGGATCAGCTCGGCGTGTTCGCTGTGGTCCTCAGGCGGGTGGGCCCAGCCGTACAGCTGGTGTTCCTTGAACAGGAAGCTCAGGAACAGCACGGCAATGGTGACCGCGCCCGGGATGAAGTAGCGCGTCATGGCCTCGGGCACGCGTTTCATGGTGACGTGCCAGCCCGCGGCGCTAAGGTGGTTGATGGACAGGAAGAACATGGCGAACAGCGGGAAGCCGACGACGTACCACGCGGCGATGGCCCAGCCGCCGAAGGCGAGGTCCGCGCCGCCGATGAAGGACAGCCCGAATACGATCAGCCCCAGCAGGAATGCGCCCAGGCTTCCCATCTTCACCATCATGGGGAAGCTGAACTTTTCGGGCTCGTCAAGTGTCGTTGCGCTCATGTCCTACTTGCCCTTCTGCAACTCACGCAGGTAGCGAATCAGCTTCCAGCGGTCCTGATAGTCAACGCGTTGGCGGTACGACGGCATGGTGTTGAAGCCGTAGGTGATGATGTGGAGGATCTGGCCGTCCTTGTACTTGTCGCGCACGGTCGCATTCGCGAGCTGCGGCGCGCCGATGCCGAATTTCGTAACCGGGGCGTTGCCGACGCCGTCCACGCCGTGGCAGGCCTGGCAGTTGAAGCGGAACAGGTCCTTGCCGCGCTTGAGCACGTCGTCGAGTTCCTTGCCCTCGGCGTTGGCGTAGGGATTGACCAGGCTGGCGGCCTGGGCGCGCCCTTCGTCTCCGCTGGGGATTTCCAGCGTCTGCATGCCGCGGTAGCGGGTGCCGCGCGGCGGCGGCTGCTCGGCGGTGCCGTAGGCTTCGATGTAGGGCGGAAGCTCGGGCGTGTCGTCGGCGTAATCCTTGCGGTAGTCGTTCTCGACCTGGCTTTCCCAGGCTTCGCTGTAGCCCATGTCCGGCATGTACTCGAGGTTGCGCTTGCCGTAGTCCCGCAGCAGGTAGCCCGCGGCCAGCGCGCACACGATCGCGCCAAGCAGCGCGCCAAGCCCGATCCAGGCGCGGGCCGGGTAGGTCTCGTGGGCTTCGACGACGATGTCCTTGCCCTTGTCGAGGATCTTGACCTGCTGGTCGATCGCCTTGTTCAGGACCTTGTCGATCATGCCTCACCCCCTTCATCCTTCGCCGAGGCTTCGTCGGATGAGTGCGGCTTCTTCTCTTCTTCGGCCGGCTTCGCTTCTTCCGCGGGCTCGGACGGGGTGCTGACCTCGACGTGCATGGGGCGCGGCGGCATTTCCTCAAGCTGGTCCGGCTCGACTTCGTAGTCCGGGTCCACTTCCTTCATTTCCTCGACGTGATGGCGCCCGAAAATCTCGCGGCACTTGGCCTCGTCGAAGTCTTCGTCCACTTCCAGCACGATCACGAAGCGGTCGTCCGTCACGCGCGGGTGGAACAGGCGGGCCTTCTTGCCGGGGAAGATGCCGCACATGGCGAACAGCCCCAGCATCGTGCAGACGCCGCCGATCAGCACCGTCAGCTCGAACATGATCGGCACGAACGCGGGGAACGGGAACGGCGGTTTGCCGCCGATGTTCAAAGGCCAGTCCCACGCCGAGATGTACGTCATGCCGCTGATGGCGATGGTCGTGCCCAGCGCGCCGCACAGGAACGTCACCCAGGTGACCTTGCTGAACGGCAGCCCCATGGCGCGGTCCAGCCCGTGCACGGCGTACGGGGTGAACACGTCGTAGAAGTTGAAGTCGGCCTTGCGGCATTCCTCGGTCGCGTGCAGGACGTCGTCCTCGTCGCTGAACACCCCGATGAACAGGTTGTCGCGATCCTCGTCAGGAATCCCCAGCAGGCGGTTCAGCAGGCTAAGCATGGCTCACCTCCGCCTTGTTGTGGTCCTTGATCAGGGTCTCGATTTCTTCCCTGGTCGGCTCCTCGGCCGCGTCGCCGCCGCCGCCCCGTTTCGTGAACGGGTGGTGTTTGCCGATGCCGCGCACGCCCTTGACCTCGCCGAAAGCCACGGCGGGCATTAGGCGGATGAAGACAAAGAACAGGAAGAAGAACAGGCCGAAGCTGCCGATCAGCGTGCCGAGTTCGATCCAGGTCGGGTAGTAGTACGACCAGGACGACGGCAGGAAATCGCGGTGCAGCGACGTCACGATAATCACGAAGCGCTCGAACCACAT
>JAGQRI010000016.1 GCA_020425515.1 Planctomycetota bacterium
GCTACGTGCCGGTCAGGTTGAAGCGAATGCTTTCCGGCACCTGCAAGAAGGTGAAGCCGCTGTGTATCAATCCCGCGTACTCGGTCGCGCCGACGCCGTAGGCCAGCGCATTGGAAGCACCGCCCATGCAGGTGTGGCTGTCGGTGGCCTGTACGAAGTCGCCGACGTCGATGAAGTGCTCGCGCGCGACCTGGTGGCAGATGCCGGGGCTGATGCCGTCTTTCGCGCTGTAGTCGCGGACGCTGGTGTGCTTCTGGAACTGGTTCTGCATCGTGACCAGCGTGCCGATCTTGTCGGCGAACTTGGCGAAGCGAGCCACGCCCTTGGCGTACAGCAGGTGGTCTTCGAAAACGGCGAACTTCTCCGGGTTCTGGACCTGGTAGTCCTTGCCGTACTCGTTCTCGAGGAAGTAGTGCACCTGCGCCGTCGTGAACTCGTGGCTGTAGCCGGCGTCCACGTGCACCATCACCGGGTCGCCCGGCTTCACGTACGGGTCGCCCTGGCCTTCGACCAGGTGCCGCGCGATCAGCTTCTCGGCCATGTTCATCGGGCGCTCGCCGCCCGCCAGCTTCGGCAGGTCGATTTTGCCGTCGGCCAGTTCCTTGCTGAACGGGAACAGCCCGCCCGACTCCAGCATGATGCGCGTGACCGGGTCGTAGTCGCCCGTGAACTCGGCCAGCGGAATCTCCTCGCCGTTCTGCAGGCGCTTGAGCTGCTCATGGTTGCCCATGATCTGCCCGAGGTTGATGTTGTTGCGCTCATGGATCGGCGCGAAGCTGGCCGCGATCACGATACTGATGCCGGCCCACTTCTCGGCCTGTGGCGCGGTCTCGCGGCTGCTGCCGGTGCCCTTGCGCTGGCCGGAAACGATCACCTCGAAGTTGCCGTTGATCAGCGCGTCCTGTGTGAACACGCGCTCGCCGTCCTTGTCGAACAGCCCGGCGTAGGCGTTGCGCGCGAGCTGCGCCGGGTCGTAGTCGAAGCAGACCCAGGCGGGCGTCATGGTGTCGGTGTTGATGTCGTCCAGCAGGTCCTCGACCTTCAGGTCTTCCATGCGCAGGTTGAGACCTTCGTATAGCTGTTTCCTGATCAGCTCGAGGTCCTTGGTCAGGAACAGTACGCGTTTATCAGGGTCAAGCTTGACGCTCTTGGGCAACGGCATGATCACCTCAGACATCATAAATGCATGCGCCGGGAGGGTCGTCGGCGCGGATCACCCGGACGGGCAATCGTCGGTGCATTCTCCGAAAACATAACGCGGGGAACGACCTTGGCCGTCCCCGGGAACTGACGGACACGGCCAATGAGCCGTGCCCGAACTGCCTTCCTTTATAGTATTTCAGGGCCCAAATTGCACTCAAAAGCACCCTGCGAGACACCCGTCACGCGGGCAATCCGGCCAGCGCTTGCTGTGCTTTTTCGACCCACTCCGGCAGCCCCCGCTCGCGCCCGAGCCGGACCGCGCGCCGCAACGAAGCCGCGGCCTCGGCGTGGCGACCCAGTTTGATCTGCACCTTGCCGAGCGAGACGCTGATCGTGCATTCCGCCTCGGGCAGCCCGCTCCTGTGGCAGACGTCGACGCAGCGGGCCATGGTGTCGGCAGCGGCTTCCAGCTCGCCCAGTTCATTCAGCGCGCGCCCCAGGCCCTGCAGCGATGCGACAAGATAGCGCGTGAGCCCGACCCCCTCATAGGTTTCGAGCGCGCGGCTGAACCACTGTTTCGCCTCGGCGAAGCGCCCGGTGCGCGAGGCCGCCATCCCCAGGGTGTTCTGCGCCCCGCCCAGGTAGCGCTTGTCGTCGATGCTTTCCGCCACCGGCAGCACGCCGCGCAGCATGGTTTCCGCCTCGGCGATCTTTCCTTCCTCGAGCAGGATGCGCGCCAGCGCGTTGCGTGTCAGCGCCAACTGGACCGGATCGCCGGCGCTCTCGTGCAGCGCGACGGCCTGCTCAAGGATGCGCTGCCCGGGCTCGCGCTCTTTCAGCATGAACCGGATCATCGCGCGCCCGCGCAGGACCTTGCCCCGGTAGACGTCGTCTTCACTCAGCCGCTCGCACTCGTCCAGCAGGCGCAGCCCGCGCTCGCGGTCGAACACGGTTGCGTGGATCGCAAGTTCGTACAGCGCCTCGCGCCGCGCGCCGGAGCGCTCGGGCAACAGCCCTGTCAGCCGTTCCAGCGCGGCGACGGCCTCCGGCATCTGGTCGCGCGAAAGCGCGTACCGATAGCCGGTATCGAGGTAGCGGCACTCGGCCTGCAACAGCTCGGCGTCGTCCGACTCGCCCCGCGCCAGTTGCGCATGCCCGGCGAGTTCCAGCGCATGGGGCGTAAGCGCGTCTTCCGCCAGGCAGCTTTCGAAGGCGCTGATGGCAAGCCGGTGCAGCTCGCCGCGTTCGGTGGGCAGGTGCAGCTCGTAGGCCGCGTCGCGCACCAGGGCGTGGACGAACAGATAGGCTTGTTCTGCGGACATCGCCCCCTACTGTCCCGCCGCCGCTTCCCAGCGCTTGACCATTGCTTCCCAATCCTGGTTCGCACCGTTTTCCGCGAGGGCTTTGGCGCCCGACTCCCACAACGGGCGTGCTTCGTCTTCCCGGCCGCGGCGACGCAAAACCACGGCCTGCCCCGCATGAATGGCCCCCTGGAGGCGCGGGTCGTGAAAGCGCTCAGAGAGCCGCTCGGCTTCGTCGAGGTGCAGGGCGGCGACGTCCGTTGCATCCTGGTCGAGCCGGATGATTGCCAGGTTGGTCAGCCAGAAGACTTCCATGCGGATCGACCTCACCGCACGTGCCAGCTCGAGCGCTTCAACCATGCAGGCTTCCGCTTCGTCCAGTCGACCGTGCTTGTGGTAAAGGTCGCCGAGGTTCCCGAGCTGTAGCGCGGCTCCCGCCCGGTCACCGAGTTCGCGGATGATCCGAAGCGTCTCCAGGTAGAGTTTCTCGGCCTCGGCAAAGTCGCCGCGTCTTCCCATCAGCATCGCCAGGCCCGCGAGCTGAGATGCCCTCAGGTCCAGGTTGCCGACACGCTGCGCGATCTTGAGTCCCTCGCTAAAACACTCCCACGCTTCCGCCGGGTCGCTGCGGCTGAGGGCACTGCCCAATGAGCTCAGGCACATGGCGGTTTCCGGCTCTGAGCCGATCTTCCGGAACAGCGCCAGCGATTCCCGTAGAGCGGCCAATCCTTTTTCAGGCTGGTTCCGCAACACACAGGTTCCACCGATGCTCAGCAAAACCACGGCGCGCCCGCGATCGGTCCCCAGTTGGTCGGAAAGCTCCAGCGCCTCGTGATAGCAGGCGTCCGCTTTCTCGAACTGCCCCATGGCGCGGTAGAGCCCGCCGGCGTCGCTGAGCAGGCCTGCCAGGCGGGTGATGTCGCCGGCCTCGCGGATAGGCGGGATGAAGCGCTCAAGGATCTCCAGTGCTTCTTCGTGCCGCCCGACACGCCCCAGGATCCACGCCAGGCGCTTGCCGGCATCGGACTGCAGCAGCGGATCACCGATTTTGTCGGCGGCATCGACGAGCTGACGGCATGTTTCTATCCCCACGCGATACCGTGCCGCCGCGTCCTCGATGAGGGTCAACTCGTTGAGCGCGTCAAAGCGCCGGCGCGGCTCGGTGGCCAACTCGAGCTTGCGTCGCACGTGGCGCTCGGCCTCGTCATGCATGAACTGCCGGCGCGCGCGCCTGGCGGCGATTCCGCGCCAGTGTGACTCGCGGGATGCGAGGTCACCGGTCGCCGAGCCGAACTCGGCTGCGAGTTGAGCGTGCTCAGCGGCTTCGGCGGCGTGGCTCTCGGCCAGCTCTTTGTCCGAGAGGTTCTCGAACGCCTCCAGCGCCAGCGCGTGCAGCCGCCCCCGCGCCTCAACGGGCAGCAGCTGGTAAGCCGCATCCCGCACCAGGGCATGACGAAAGAGATAAACCTGCTCAGCATCCATCGCGGGAGTTTAGCAGAGGGATGCGGTCACGCCTCTTCCCGCTTGCGGCGTATCCACGACAACGCCGATTTGAGGTCCGGCAGGCGGGGCAACTGCCGGCACTTGCTGTCGAATTCGAGCCAGGTCTGGAGCTTCCGTGGCACGGCGATCAGCACGAGACTGCCGCCGCGGTCCCGGCAGGCCTTCGCCACCGCGGCCAGGCTGAGAGTTCCCAGATCGTCGAGCGTCTGCACCTCGGACAGGTCCAGCACCAGGTCGCGCACGCCGGCCTTGAACACGTCGTTGCATTGACGCTCGAAATCGTCCAACGCGGGACCCAGCCCCATGCGGCCGGCAAGGCGTATTCGTTTGCAGCCGTCGATCCCTGTCTCCTCGACGCCCTGCACCAGCGTGTTGCGAAAACCGATGATCTCGGCGGCGCTGCGCTGGGCGGCCTCGGCGTTGTCGTACCACTCGAAGACGGACTCGGCGTTCTTGAAGGCCTGGCGGAATTCCGGCGTGGCGCCGGCGACCATTACGCAGCCGCCGTTTTCCATCATCAGGCGCGACATGGCGGCCAGGTTCTCGACGTTGGCGCGGTCCACGGCGCGGGTGCCGGCGGGTTCCAGGATGATGAAGCTGTCCTCCGGCTCCAGCAGCGCGAGGATCGCCGCGCGTACGCGTGGCGTGCGAGGCTCCAGCAGGTCGCCGCGCAGGACGACGTGCACGGCCCGAATCCACGGCAGGCGCCGCGCATACACCACGATGTCGTCGTCGTGCAGCGAGCGCAGGTGTGCCTCGGCGTCCGCGCGGGTTTCAAACATGCGCCAGTATTGCCGCTGCTCGGCAAAGGGCTCGCGGATGCCGTAGAAGACCACGGTGCCGCCTTTCGCGGCCGTCCTGGAAAGCGCGCCATGGAAACTGGAAGCAACCGAGTCAATGCCGGCGCCGTCCACAATCAACCAGCGCGGCACGCCGTGCTCGGCAAAGATGGCGTTGAATTCACTCTCAAACGGGGCACCAAGAATGCCTTGCTGGTCCACTGCGATGACCAGTGAATCATCAAGCCCACCCGGTTCGACGTGGGTGACGGTGCGGGGCAGATCGCGGCCATACACCTTCTGCCAACGCTTCGACTCATCCGCAGGCGCTGACACATGATCCAGTGCAGCCTCAATCGACTCAAACTCCGGGAAGTAGCGGCTGTAGCCCAGCATGTCGAAGACAGGTCGCCACGCGCGGGAGACGTTGCAAATCGACCAACTGCCACCGCTCCTCTGAACATCGTCAGCAACAGCAATGAAACTGGCCTCGCCAATCGACGTCATGGCCTTCACCCGGCCCGCTTCCCAGAAAAAGTGCACGTAGCCCTCATCCCGTCGCTGCCTTACCCAGGATTCGAAAAAGATGACCTGTGGGGCACTCAAACGCCCGTCAAACTCAACTACCAGGTAGTCAGGCCGGTCGGCGATTGTGAAAGCCGTGAGTTTCAGGACGGGATTGCCCGGCTGTTCTGATTGCGCACCGTCTAGTCCCGGTTCGAAATTCAGTTTCCAGCCGCGACGCGCGAGCCTTTCGATCAGCCCGATGTGGCGTACGGCAGTTTCCTGATCACCCGCGAATCCGAACTGTGCGGCCTCGACGTCCCCCGTCGGCAGCAGTTCATAGGAGTCCCGGCAATGCCTGGGCATGCCGACAAAAACAACCCGCCCTCTTCGTTCAAGTACAAGCTCGTTCAGGATGATCATCGGCTGAAAGCCGAGTTCGCCAAACGACTGTACCGCGGCAACGTCGAGAACGATCCAGTGATACCCCTCATCAATGCGATTGCGGATGGTGCTCTTGACCACGTCCAGGGATTCGCCGAGGTCAACCCATCCCTCAAGTTGAAAGAACCACGCGTGCGGCACGTCGAGGGCGTGAGAATCGACGATTCGGCATTCAGGTGTGTTACGCATCGGAGGTCCTGCCGTGTGCACGAGATTCCAGCCACTACCGTCAACTCATGGCCGTGAACTCGTCGTCGATGAATTCGAGCGCGCCCTGGGGTGAGGCGAAATAGCTGTAAACCCTGTCGCCACCGCCTTTGCCTAAGCTGTCGCGCAGCCCGGGTGAGGCGCCGGCGATGGCCAGCAACCCGCCACGTCTTTTCAGCATTTCGGCGGCGTGCGTTATCTGCAACTCGACCTCGGGCGCGAGTGTTTCGGTCTCGCCGGCATCCAGCACCAGGTAGCGCAGCCACTCCAGCGCCAGGAAATCATCGAGATAGCGCTTCAATTGCTTCTCGGCATCCGAGCCCAGGTTCTTTGCAAGTTCGGCGACCGCGGCCTGGAGGTGGTGGAAGCGGTGGACGTGTCGAACCCAGGCGGGCTCCTTCGCCACGACGGCCCGCAGCGAGTTGAGGGCGCCCTCAAGCAATTCGTAGTGCTCGAAGGCGGAGTAGCAGTCGTGTGCCTTGAGCTGCCCGGCCAGCGAGTCGGACAGCCCCGCCAGCGCCACGCAACCGCCGCGCTGGATCATCTTGCCCGCCCAGGCCAGCAGCCAGGCCTCCGCGCCTTCGTCGAGCGCCGCGAGATTGCTGACGTCGAGAAGCAGGTAGCGGGACAGGGGCGAACAGGCGAGGTTCAACCGCGTATCGAACCCGGCAACCTGCGCCTCGGTGACCGCACCGCTGAGTGCGGCCTCGGCAGTCGCCCCACGCACGTGCACGGCGACGTCAAGCTGCCCGGGCACAGGAGCCTCGGCGATCGGCGGTACGGGTCGTTCCGGAACCGACCCCGCGGGTGCGGCGGTCATTGTCTCCAGCGCTGCTTCCACGGTGGGATACATGTCAAACAGCGAACCGAACCCGAGCATGTCGAAAATGGCCGTAAGCTTCGGGTGCGCATGGCAGACCGCCCAGCGGCGCCCGTGCCGCTCCGCGAGATCCGCACGCATCAAGAAGCTACCCTCGCCGGTCGAACTAAGGTACCTGGTCTGGTGGAGGTCCCAGATGTAGTCGATGTAGCCTTCCTCCTCGCGCTGCTTGAGCCAGCTTTCGTACCAGATCACGTTCGTCGCGTTCAGTGCCCCACTCATCTCAACAAGCAGGTGGCCCGGTAGATCGGGCATCGCGTAGGCGGTCAGTTGCAGCGGGTCTGATTTCCACTTGTCGTCCGGTTCGCGCCGGGCGTGGGATACGCACAACAGCACGCGCCCGTTGTCGGCGAGTTGTTTCAACTCACGCATCCGGTCCAGCGCGGTTTTCAGGTCGGCGGCGAAGACGAAGCGGTCGTCCATCTTCAGAAGCTCGAATGTCGCATGCACGCGCTTTGGCATGCCGGCAAACAGCAGCTTGCCGCCGTTCTTTTCGAGCGCGTCGTTGAGCACCGTAACCAAACCGTAGCCGAGGTCGGCGTAAGAGCCAACCTTCGCCACGTCGAGCACCATCCAGCGGCAGCCTTGCTCGACTCTGGTGCGCGCTTCCTGCTCGAACGCGCCGAGAGTTTCGCCGCCGTCGAGCGCGCCGTGCAGTTTCATGAACCAGGCGTCCGGGAAATCGAGCGCGCGCGATTCGAGAATGCGGGTTTCAGCGAAGCCGGCCATGCGACCAGTCTACTGGGCGCGTATCGATTCGACCACTTCGGTCAGCTCAACGGCCGGGTAGTTGAGCCCGAACTCGCCCTGGCTTAGTTCGGGGTCGGAGGTGGCCGGGTTGCAGATGGTGAAGCCGGCGGCGTGCAGTGCGGCGACGGCGCCGTTGTCGATGGCTTCGCTGTAGGCCTCGTTGCTGGCGGGGATCGCGAAGGCTCGCACGTTGGGTTGCAGCGTTTTGCCGCCCAGTGCGTCGGCGATTTCCTTCAGCGCGTTCGCGTCGCCGCGGACGACCACCTGGTCGGGCACCGGCTTGCGGTCGCGCTGTGTGTCCTGTTTGTCGGTGTCAGGCATGGCGCCCCAGGGGACTGTCCCTGATTTTGGGGACTGTCCCCGTCTTCGAATACTGTTTGTCGGACCCTCGATAACAACTGGCAACTGCCCAGTGCTTCGACTACAGGGACAGTCCCCAACTGCGGGGACAGTCCCTATTCGACCGTGATTTCCACCTTCTGCATGTGGTACTTGCCGGCGTTGCTTTCGGAGGCTCCGATCTGCATCACCGCGTCCATGCCCTCGACCACCTTGCCGAACACCGTGTACTGGTTGTCGAGGCTGGCACAGTCGGCCGTGCATATAAAGTACTGGCTGCCGGCGCTGTGCGGGTCGCTGGTGCGGGCCATGCTGAGAATGCCCGGGTCGTGGTGGATCTCATTGAACTCGGCCGGGATGCGATAGCCGGGGCCGCCGCTGCCGCTGCCCGTGGGGTCGCCGCCCTGGATCACGAAACCCGGCACCACGCGGTGATAGCCGATCCCGTCGAAGTAACCCTTCTGCGCGAGCTGCACGAAACTCAGCACGTGGTTCATGGCGCGGTCGGCGAAGAACTCCAGCTTGATCGCCCCGGCCTCGGTCGCGATGTTCGCGTACAGCTTCTTGCCGCCGGCGTGAACCTTCACCGGCACGCGGTTGCTGACCTCCATCTCCGTGCCTTCGAAGTACGGGTGGATGTTGCCCTTGGGTCTATAGAAAGCCTCGATCAGTTGCCCGTGCGGGTCCACGGCCGGGATCTCGATCATGCCGCTGACCGATTCGCCGGGTGGCAGCTTGACCTCCTCGGCGTCGCCGCTGATGCGCACCAGGAAGCTCTCCGGCGTGAGCGCGTCCGGGCGCCGCGTGACGTGCAGGCTGACACTGGGCAGGCAGAACTCGGGCTTCGGGTACACGGCGGGCGCGCCGCCCTCGTTCGTGACGGTCACCTCGGCGCGGATGGTCTCGCCCAGGTTGTAGGTGTCCTTGTCCAGCTTCAGCGCAACGGCCATGGCATCTCCTTGTCGAATACGCCGAACATGCCATGCCCGCACCCGCACGCCAACACGTCATTCCGGTTGCAGCACGCCCCTGGCTTCCAGCGTCGCCCGCAGAGTGGCGGGAATCTCAAACGGCTGGTCGGAAGCCGCCGGTACGTCCACCCACTCGTGCGCGACCACCTTGTCGTCATCGAGAACAAACAGCTCCTGCCGTCCGGGGAAGGCGTAGCCGTCGTAGCCGAAGGGCAGGTACAAACCCGGAACCAGCGACGGCGTGACGACCACGATGTCGCCCCAGTCGTATCCCAGCTCAACGGCCCGCACGAGCGTTGTGTTGACGTCCTGTGGCTCGGCGCCCGGCGTAACACGCACCGGACGGGTCAGCCAGCTTCCGTGCACGGACGATTCAGCCAGCACGACCAGCACCAGGTCCACGCCGACGGGTTGCAACTTAAGTTGCACGCCGTCAGGCAGGCAGGCGGCGCCGTCGCGCTCAGGACTGATATTCGTCGGCTGGACGCACCCCGCACTGAGCATGCGGAGGCACCTCAGGTAGATTTCCAAGTCGCCGAAAGCCGCCGTGTCGAACATCAGCCGCACGGACGAGCGGCTGAATTCACCGAGCTCCGGCAAGTCAATCTCACGATCCTGCCCGTCGCTGAGGTCCACACTGACGGGCTCGGCCTCGCCGAACACGGGCACGAAACGGTAGCGCCCGGCGGGCAGGTAGTACTCGTCATCGTCCCAGACTTCGTCGACGTATTGGCCGTCGTCGCGTTGCAGGATCCACAGCGACGTAGCCTCGCCGTTGTGTTGCAATTTTGCATATGAATCGGATGACGTGGTGCTTACTTGCAGGCGCACCCAGTCGCCGTTCAGGTTCACCTCGGCGATTTCGCCGCGTACGACGTCGACGATCCGGGTGACGCTATGATCGAGAAAATACACCCTGACGGTCGCCTTCCCCGGCGGCGTCCAGAGCCGCGCCACGCCGTCGTCCGAGCTCTGCGACATCTGAAAGTCATCGCACGAGGCGATCGCATGCAGGTTGCGCACAGGCTTTCCGCGCCACGTCGCGCGGACTTCGATCCGCGATTCGAGGTCAGCGGTCGCGATGGCCTCGCCCCCCTCCTCCCCGGGCGGCGTGATCTTCAAAGGTACCAATGCGTCTCCGTCGATGATCGCCGTCGGAACCCCGGGCGGCTGGAACTCTTCACCGGTTCGGCTCCACAAGTTCCAGTGCTTTCCGGCGACGGAGACATCCAAGTAGTGATCGCAACGGTGACCGCCGCAAGTGATATTGTCGATGAACTCCGCGGCGCGGTGCTGCCACGGCACGGCCGGAAGCGGCGGCAGCTCAACGTCCAGTTCATCGCCTTCGCTGACCTGCACGTAGATTGGACCGCTCAGCGTGCCGGTGAAACCGTAGTTCGCGCCGCCTTCCATCGTGACGCGCCACAGCCCCGCCCGGGGCAGCAGAAATATGCAAGTGTCGCCGTCCCTTTCATCACGGCTGGGATGCGTTCCCCCGTTCTGTAATCTGGCCTTTACGGAAAAACGCATTCTCTCAAGCCCGGTGAGATCCGGCAGGTGCACGCGCAGGATCGCCACTCCGACCTTGTCCTTGCGGGTCAGCGTCAGCACCAGTTTCTCGTCGCCGGGGCGGGTTTCGCCTTCCGCCCTTTCGTATCCGTCGGCCTCGACCACCACCCTGGTAACCGCGTCCTTGAACACGGGCGCACTCCACGGCGAACGCAAATAGGACTGGCCGCACGCAATCTCCGTGTCGTTTCTGTCGGCGCTCCAGTCGACGCTGATGTACTCGGGCAAGGACCCGTCAGAGCGCAACTCGAGGGGCACGGTGTCCGTCGCTTTGAAGGACAGCTTAAGCCGGGTGACCTCGCCGTCGCGGCAGATCACGGCGCCGCTTGCCTCGGGGTAGAACTTCTCCGACTGCACAACATTCGCCCACCAGGGGTAACGCCCTTCGGGCAGCCACACAGTGGAAACGTGCGGCGACGGATAAACCGCCGTTTCGGTCGCCCAGTCCGCATGCTGGATTTCGAGTTGCGCGTATGCGCCGTCGTAGTAGCCCCAGTAGTCGACGGCCGGTACGCCGTCCCGGGCAATCGTTTCCGCATTTTCGATATCGGCCGTGATCTCGACCAACGCACCGCCGACGCGGATCTCGCCGTAGTCGAGCACGTTGCCGTGCATTTTCGGGATACCAAGATCAACCGAGAGTCTCAGGAAGCCGTCTGGGTCGTCGCTGTCGTGCCAGGCTTGCTCGTTACAGTAGAGCATGTGCCGCAGCTCGCCGACCGGCTTTTCCAGGTCATCCTCCAGGCACTGAACGAACCGGCCGGCGCCGTCCGTGAATATCTTCTGGTCGGCGTCCGCGTTCCCGTCTTCGCGCAGCAGCACGAGTTGGATGTCCGCACTGTGCGCCAGCGGCCGGCCTGAACTGTGTACCAGCCGCCCGGTGACAACCGGTGAGTCGCCGAACAGCGCACGGTTGCCCAACACCACGGTGCCGAAGTCGATCACCCGGCCTTCCACACTCGGCTGTACGATTCCGGTCAGTTGATCCAGCCGCACGCCCTCGTTGCCCAGGTCCTCCAGTCCGATTGCGTCGCCGTCTTGCCAGGTGACCTGCCAGATGCCTTGGGGCGTCCCGGCGCCTTCGGGCTGGAAAGGCAGGTCGGCCGGCGTCAGCGCTTCTTCGAAACGGCAGTCCGGTCCTACGGACAGGATGCAGTCGTCAACGTCGTAACCGTCTTCGGCTCGCCGGGCGAAGCGGATCTTCACCGCCCAGTCCTCCGGGGCGGTGAGCGCGCGCGGATCGATCAGCAGGTCGGGCGCCCATTGAATGCGCCCGCGCAGCGTCCATCGGGAGTCGGGTTGCGCGGGCGCGCCGGGTACGCTTGGTGTGTTTTCGGGCGGGGCGGCGTCGCGGTTGCGGTTTCCGTTTGGCGACTCGCCCCCCGCAAGTGCCGGCTTATCCGTTGCTTCGTGTGTGGCCTGTTCGTTGTCGAGGCCGTTCAGCAGCGACCAGCCGCCGCCCAGCAACAGGCACAGCACCACCAGCAGAAGCAGGACCAGGAATGACCGGCGCACGGAAAACCCCATTCGTCAGAACATCGATAGTGTAAATCTGGAAAGGCGTTGGGTGGTGCGGGTGTACCGTCTGCTTCCCCGTAACGGCAACGCGGGAAGCCGCTGAGCGGAACGGCAAAGGTCGGTTCTTTTGCCTTCGAAAGAAATCGGCCGCCGGCTGGTTACCGACGGCCTTCGTGATCTGGCTGGCCCGCAGGGACTCGAACCCCGAATAACGGTACCAAAAACCGCTGTGTTACCAATTACACCACGGGCCAGTTGGGCGAAGGGTAGCTTTGCCCCCGTCAGAAGCAACGGGCCGTCCGCCGGAAACCGCCATACCAAGGGGCTCGCGCCCCGGTCATCATTGACCGCGCCGCCGCGCGTGCTAGCCTCGAAACCATGAAAGCCATCACAGTCAGGCTCGACAGCGGCGGTCTCGACTCGCTCCTCAAGCGCGTGCGCATGGGCCAGGAGCTCGGCTTCGACAAATTCGACCTGTGCCTCTCCAGCCCGCAGGTCGCCCTCGGGCGCATCGTCGCGGCGCTCAAGGAACACAACGTCGGGCTGACCGCGCTGCGCCTCAAGGAAGAACGCCAGGCCGCATTCATCACCCGCAAGCCCGGCTACTCCAAAATCGGCGCGCGCGACGCTGCCATCGCCGAGCGCTCAGCCGAGATGGTGATCCAGACGGCCGAGCAGATGGCGCCCGCCAAGCCGCAGTTCATCGTGCTCGAAGGCGGCTATGTGGCGGCGCCAAACCTGAACGAGCGGCAGTTGCAACTCGACGAGCTGCTGGACTGCGACGAATGCGAAGACACCCGCCGCGAGCGTCTGGCCGAAATCGTCAAGCTGGACCAGGGCGTCGTCGAGGAACAACTGGATCGCTTCTGCCGCGGGCTGCACGCCATCACGAAAGCCGTCGCGCCGCTCGACGTCTGCCTGCTGCCGCCGGAAAGCCCGTTCGGGCTGCTGCAGCCCGAGAACATGCAGCACGTCTTCGATGACCTCGGCGGGCGCAACCTGGGCTACTGGCACTGCACCGCCAACGCGGCGATCCTGCACAAGCTGGGCGGCCCGCCGCAGGCCGACTGGATCCAGCGCTTCGGCACGCGCCTGAAGGGCGTTTACCTTGAGGACATGCTCGGCGGCCACGGCGAGCAGGCCCCCGGGCTAGGCGAGATTGACTTCAAGCAGCTTGCCCCGCAGTTGGCGCAGACGACCGTCCGCGTTATGGTGGTGGGCGACGACAAGGGCACCAAGCTGCGTTTCGGCAGCGAGTACCTGTCCAAGGTCGGCATTTTCTAAGCCCCTTTCCCCTGTGGGCAGCAACCATGCGCAAAGCAGCTTTCCTTTTAACCGTGTTCGCGTTCGTGCTTTCGGCGTGCGCCAGCGGGGGCACCGGCGGCGGCAACATCTCGACCAGCGGCAAGATCGACCCGAACGCCGACGCCGACACGCTCGAAAAGCAGGCCTACGAAGTGATCGGCGACGTGCGCGTGTTCTGGTACGTAAAGGGCGCGCTGCTGCCGGGCAGCGGCGGGCGCGAAGTCGAGCAGAAGGAACAGCGCTCGACGCTGATCAACAAGGGGCACAGCTTCTACCGTGGTCTGGTCGAGCAGGACATGAAGGACGAAGAGCGCTTCCTGATGAACGCTGACATGTACGACCTGCTGACGGCGCTGAAGGCGATCGGCTTCTTCGACAAAGGCAACGCCGTGAACATCCTGAGCGACGAACCCGTGGACCGCGCCGACCGCGAAACGCAGACCACGCGCATCATCGCCGTCCAGCAGATCAAGGACGGCAAGGTCAACACCAGCTACTTCGCCCGGCGCGTCAGCGAAGATGTGCTTGACCGCGACCGCGCCAAGGTTTTCAACGACTGCCAGGCCGTGGTGATGCAGGCCATCGCCGGCGCGTTGCCGCGCGGCACAGCGGGTGTCGGCGCCGGCAACACTGACGAGATCCGAACGAACCGCTGACCCTTGCCCCACCGCGCCCAGATATTCGGCAGCTTCGATGAGTTCCACCGCGACGCCCCGCGGCTGGTGGAAGCGCGCCCGGTGGTCAGCGTCGGCAGCTTCGACGGCGTGCACCTCGGGCACCAGTACCTGCTGGCCGAGCTGATTGAGTGGGCCCGCCGCGAACACGCGCCCGCCGTCGTCGTCACCTTCCGACGCCACCCGCGCGAATACATGCTGAACATCGAAATCCCGTCGCTGAACACGGCCGAGCACAAGGCGCGCCTGCTGAGCAAGGCCGGCGTGGACGCGGTGGTGATGCTCGACTTCGACGAGAACCTTCGGCAGCTCACGGCCGAGCAGTTCATGAGCCGGTGCATCAAACAGCAGGTCGGCGCGCGGGCGATGCTGGTCGGCTTCAACAACCGCATCGGCAAAGACGGCGAGGGGACGTTCCCGGTGCTGCGCGAAATCGGCAAGGGCATCGATATCGATGTGCGCGAGGGCGAACGCATTGAGGTCAGCGGTGAGGCGATGTCCAGCAGCGCGATCCGCAAACACGTGGCCAACGGGGACTTCCTGTGGGCGCGCAAGATGCTCGGGCGCCCGTACAGCCTGGTCGGCGCGGTGATCGAGGGCGACAAGCGCGGGCGCACGATCGGCTTCCCGACGGCGAACATCGCGTTGAAAGGGCTGGCTTATCCCCCGCAGGGCGTCTACGGCGCGCGCTGCAAACTCAATGGAAGCTGGCGCCTGGGTGCCGTGAACATCGGCACGCGCCCGACGGTCGACCCGGAGCGCGTCGAGCCGCTGCTGGAAGTGCACGTGCTGGATTTCGACGGCGACCTGTACGGGAAAGAGATCGAGGTCGAATTCCTGTTCCACGTGCGCGGCGAGAAAAAGTTCCACAGTCTCGACGAACTCAAGCAACAGTTGCAGAAGGACGTGGGCGAGATTCACCGCCGCGCGGACGAAGAAGACTACGACTGATCAACCGGAAGACACAAACATGGATGCACGCGAAGAACTGATGGCGATGGTCAAGAGCACCGTGGCCGAGGGCACCGTGACGCTGGCCAGCGGCGCCACCAGCGATTTCTACATCGACGGGCGGCAGACCACGCTGGATTCGCGCGGGCTGCACCTGACCGCCAACCTGATGTGGCAGCGCATCAAGGAAATGAACGTCACGGCGGTCGGCGGCCCGACCATGGGCGCCGACCCGATCGTCGGCGGCATCCTGATGGCGGCCGCGGCGGAAGGCGTGCACCTGAAGGGCTTCCTGATCCGGAAGGAAGCGAAGGCACACGGCATGCAGCGCTGGGTGGAGGGCCCGGAACTGGTCGACGGCGAGCGCGTCGTGATCATCGAGGACGTCGTCACCAGCGGCGGCAGCGCGATCAAGGCGATCAACGGCATGAACACCCAGTACAAGCCGGAAGTCGTGAAGGTGCTGTGCCTGGTGGATCGGCAGGCCGGCGCGACCGAAAAGCTGGAGGAAGCCGGCTACGAATTCGACGCGCTGTTCACGCGCAAGGATTTGGGACGGTAGAACTCTTTGGCCACCGGTTTGAATGAGCCGCGTGGCACAGACAATCTTGTCTGTGGTCGCGAGGCCTGCCTCGCGACAAGCCGGGCTTCGCTTCGCTCAACCCCACAGGCAGGATTGCCTGTGCCACGTCATTCTTTCGCGGGCGGCCTGTACCAGCTTGCGCGGTCGTAGTCGCCGGGGCAGCGGGGCTGCAGCCAGGCTGCGTCGTCTTCCTCGATGTTGACGAAGAACCGCCAGACAGTCTTGGTCTGCCCGCTGAGCCGTGGCGGATAGTCGTCCCACTGCTCGCGCTTCGCCCAGAAGTGCCCTTCTTCGGCGTAGAGCTGGTCGGTCCACAACTCGGTGTGTTCGAGCCCGAACACGTGCCGCTTGTCGTCGAGCACCATGCGCAACAGGAACGCAAATCGTTTCGTGCTGCCGTCGTGCTCCGGCCAGTCGACGCGCCCCAGGTTCACGAAGTCGAACTTGCCGTCTTCATCTTTAAGCAGCGCGGGCACGAACGTGGGGTCCTCGCCCAGCGCTTCCGTCTGCACCCACAACAGCTCCTCCTTGGGCGCGAGCCGCTTGATCAGCTCCGCCGACGAATCCCCGGGCGCGCACTCGACGGAGTTCTCCATGAGCTGTTGCTCGTAAAAGTACACGCGCGGCAGCACCACCTTCATGCCTTCGACTTCGTCGGGGTAGTCGTCCGGCTCGTCCTCGCCCAGCGGGTGACGCTCCGACTTACCGAGGTACACGCCGCCCAGCCAGACCTGCGTGCCCTCCGGCACCTGCAGCGTGAAACTCTTGACGTAGCGCGCGTCGAGGAACTTCAGCATCAGCGCCTGCCGCATGTCGCCCCACACGGCCATCACGATGCTGAACAGCAGGATGCTCACCAGCAGCACCGCCCACACCACGCGGATCACGCGCAGGACTGGCGACATCGGCTTTTCAATGACTTCCTCGGCCATGGGCGCAGCATAGGCGCAAGCAACGCGGTAACAAGCCGTGGCATCGCCTTCCAGCACGCGATACTCATGCGCAAGATGCGCATGCCACTTGCCCCTGTCCTTTCCCTTAACCCTTTCCAGAATCGTGACATGGGCGACGAGGCAGCCATCCGGATCAGCAATCTGCGGGTAACCGCACAGGGGTTGCGCTCGCGCCTGCTCGAGCCGCCGGAGGGCGAAGACCAGGTTGTGCTCGACGACGTGTCGCTGGAAGCAGCCAAGGGTTCGGTGCTCGCGATCCTCGGTGAATCCGGCGGCGGCAAGTCGACACTGTTGCGCTGCGTCAACCGCATGGTCGAGGCCGAGCAAGGCAGCGTCGAGGTGCTCGGGCGCGACGTGAAGCAGTGGGAAGTCCGCGAGCTGCGCCACACCGCCATCTACGTGCCGCAACGCTCGTTCCTGTTCGGCGGCAGCGTGCGCGAAGAGCTGATCCATCCCCTGCGCTGGAACGGGCGCGGCCCGATCAAGATGCCCTTCGGCGAAGTCTTGCAGGCCGTCGGGCTCGAAGTCGACCAGAAGCAGCCGGCAAGCGAATTGTCCGAGGGCCAGCGCCACCGCCTGTGCATCGCGCGGGCGCTGTTGCTGTTCCCGAAAATCCTGCTGCTCGATGAACCGACCGGCTCGCTCGACGTCCGCACTGCGCGCGAAATGCTGGCGGCGCTGCTGGCGTGGGCAAAGGAGCGCGAGGTCACGCTCGTCTGCGTCACACACCGCCCCGAGGACCTGGACGCACTCGGCGGCGACGCGCTGATGCTGCTCGAGGGCAAGGTCGCCGGGCGCTACCCGGCGCGCGACGTCTTGAGCGGCAAGGTCGACGCCGACACCAGCGCGTTTCTCGGCTCGCCGTCCGGGAGCAAGCCATGATCGGGGCCGCGCAGGTGAACGACCCCGGCTGGCTCGGCCTCGTCGCCGCGGGCGCGCTGATGCTGGTGGTGCTCGGCGTCGCGCTGGCGCTGGGCATCAACATGATCAAGGAAGGCGCCATCGCCACGGCCCGCGCGACGGTGCAGTTGCTGGTGGTCGGGCTGATCCTCGGCTGGATCTTCGCACGCGAGCACTGGTGGGCGATCTGCCTGATCCTCACCGTCATGACCGGGATCGCCGGCTTCACGGCCGGGCGCAAGGTCAACAAGGTGCTCAAGCGGATGGGGCCGATGTTCACGCTCGTGCTGGCCGCGGTCACGGCGCTGACGCTGATTTACGTAACGCAGCTCGCGGTCGGCGAGCACAGGTTCACGGCGCAGTACTTCATCCCGCTGGGCGGCATCATCCTGGGCAACGCGATGACCGCGGCCGTACTGGCGACCACACGCTACGCCGAAGACCTGGTTGAGCAGCGCGAGAAAGTCGAGGCCGCGCTGGCGCTGGGCGCATCGCCGGCCCAGGCCACGCGCGCGATGGAGCGTAAAGCCTTCACGGCGGCGGTCACACCGGTGATCAACGCGATGCTGATCGTCGGCATCGTGAAACTGCCGGGCGTGATGGTGGGCACGCTGCTGGGCGGCGTCGAGCCGCTGGTAGCCGCGAAGTACCAGTTGGTCGTGATGTTCATGCTGGTGTTCGGCGACGGCATGACGGCACTGGCCGTGCTCAACATCGTGCGCCGCCGCGCGTTCACCAGCGCGTGGCAACCCCGCCTGTAGTAAAGACGACGCATGGCCTGCACGACCGGCACATCGCGGCGGAGGTGAAGACGCACAACCGCGACCGGAAGAAGGTCGAGACTTGAAGCAGCCCAAATGCAAACCGGGACGGCGTGGGAAGCCGCCCCGGTCTGCTTCGACTGTCAGGCTACGCGGTGCGGCGCCGCAGCCAGACGAGCCCCATGAATCCCATCAGTGCCGCCAGCAGCCAGATGCCGCTTTCGCTGCCGGTGGTGCAACCGCCGCCGCCGCTGCCGCCGCCCGAGCCGGAGTCGCCGCTTCCGCTGCCCATGCCGGTCCCGGCCACCTGGATGTCGAACGTGAGGCTGGCCGTGCCGCCCTTGCCGTCGTCGATGTTGAGTGTGACGGTATGGGTCGTGTTGGGCGCGTCGAACACGCCGGTCGCCGGGTACACCACGTAGGGCGCTGATGCGCTGTGGTTGAACTCGGACGCCAGGATGCCCGTGGTGCCGACGTTGCTTACGCTGCCGGCCAGGGCCACCGTGTCGCCGTCCGCGTCGGCCACGTCGATCTGCAATGCCAGGCCGTTGAGCGTGCTGTTGTGGGCGACGTTCAGCGTCGCGCCGTCCGTGATCGGGTTGCCGCCCGAGGTCACGGTCAGCGTCGGCGCGGCGTTGGTCGGGTAGCCGATGTCGAACGCCGCAAGCCTCATGTGTGCCTGGCCGCCGATCTGGGTGAACTCGCCGGCGATGTAAACGCGGCTGCCGGCGAAATCGATGGCGCGAACAAACCCGTCAGGGTTGGGAAGCCACGATGTGTCAAGGGCGCCGGTGTTGGGGTCAACCATGCAGAGGCGATCGCAGGCCTGGCCGTTGATCGTGGTGAAGCCGCCGCCGATGAACAGGCGGCTGTTCGTGGTATCGCTGCTCCAGGCCCAGACGCGCTCGTCCGCCGCAATGTCCCAGCCGGTCGTGGCGTTGGTGTTGATCGTATCGGCCGTCATGTCGAGGGCCGCGGCCGTATTGCGCGTTTCCGTCACGCCGCCGGTGGTGACGCTGCCGATCAGCCCGCTGATGTAGCAGGTGCTGCCGATGCCGTAGCAGGTGTTGATGACGTGCCCGGCGTTGTAGCCGACGGTATCAGGTACCCAGTCGGTGCTGGGGGCGCCGGTGCCGCTGGCGCTGACACAAACCACGAAGTTGCTGACTATCGGGTGCCCGGAGGACGAGCCGTCCTGCCAGTGGTCGCCGCCGACGCCGATCATGCCGCCGGTGATCACACACAGGTCGGAGCCGGCATCGATGTACATGGCCTGCGCACCGCCGACGCCGTAGCTGGGCGACCCGCTGCCGACTGAGGCCAGAACGTTCGGATCCCAGTTGGTCAGCCCGTTGGCGTTACCCAGGTTGTTCAAGTCGAAGCTGCAGACGTGTCCGCGCGGGGTGCCGTCGATGGCGGTAAAGCCGCCTCCCGCGTACAGGACGTCACCGACTAGTTCCAGGCAGTGGACGTCGTCGTCGAAGAAGATGTTGCTGGCGCCGTATGGCAGGGCGCAGGTCGGGTCCCAGCTCGTGAGCGTGTGGCTGGACAGGTCGAACGAGGCCAGGCTTTCGCGCGCCGTCGCGCCCATCAGGGTGAAGCCGCCACCGACATAGAGGATGTTGTTGTGCACCGCCAGCGAAGTGCAGAACAGGTCGGGGTTCGGGTTCCAGCTGGTGACCTGGTTGGTGCTGAGGTCGATTTCCGCGAGGCGGTTGCGCGGCGTCGTGCCGACGGTGGTGAACTCGCCGGCGATATACAGTTTCCCGTTGTGCTCCAGCACGTCCCAGATCTTGCCGTCGACGTCCGGCAGGCCCGCAACGGGCGTTGAACTGATCGAGAAGTTCTGGGCGCTGAGTGCGCCGGTGAACACAACCGCTATCAGGGCCAAGGCAATTCGGTACATGGATAATCCTCCGGGTCAATTTGCGTGCCG
The DNA here is from genome assembly GCA_020425515.1 of Planctomycetota bacterium. Taxonomy (GTDB): domain Bacteria; phylum Planctomycetota; class UBA8742; order UBA2392; family UBA2392; genus JACKID01. The sequence continues at coordinate 19,972 of JAGQRI010000016.1, forward strand.
GAAGGGTAGCGTATTTGCAATCGATATCGCGAACGATGCCGCTACAATTGGTTGCAGTTGTGCAACCGGACCGGAGGCCCCGATGCAGACACGCAACCCGCCCGACCTCGACGCCGCCCTGCGCGAGCGCCTGCAACTGCTGGTGCAGGAGCACCCCCAGGCCGAGATCGCCCGCAAGACCGGCGTCGGCAAGCACAACGTCAGCCGCTACCTGAAGGGCACCAAGATCCCCGGCGAGTTCCTCAGCGCCATCGTCACCTCGCTCGGCGTCAACCCGGCCTGGCTGCTCGCGGGCGAAGGCACGCCATACCTGTCCGACGTGACCAGCGGCACGGCGAAGATGGCGGGCAACCTGCTCGAGCTCGTGCAGGCCATGAGCGAGGTTGCGCGCATGCGCCTCGGTGCGCTGACCGGCAAGACGCACCTGAAGGTCCTGCGACAACTGGACGAAGCATTGCGCGGCTACGAGAAACTGCGCGACGAGCTGAACAGCCAGAGCCGCCCGTTCCTGGAAAACCTGCTGGTGGACTTCCAGGCGGCGCTGCGCAAGCAGGACCTCGACCGCTGCGCCCACCTCAGCCGTGCCGCCCACCAGTTGATGCGACTGAGCGACGACGAGGAAATGGCCCGCGAGTTGAACGGCCTCGAAGGCTATCGTTGCTTCCTGGCCGGCGACAACCAGCGCGCCATCGAGTTGCAGCGCAAGGTCTTCCTCGGATGGCTTACCGGGTTCGATGAGGTCAACGACCGCACCCTGCGCGAGGCGTTCAACTTCGCGCGGGCGCTGGAAGAACGCGGGCGCTTCGCCCAGGCCCGCGACGTCGCCGCCGCCACATTGGAACTCACGCGCGCGCTGGCCGACAGCTCGCGCTACCAGCTTGTGCGCACCCACCTGGGCTGGCTCGAGTTCTGCCTCGGCGACCTGCGCGCGGGAATGCCGAAACTGATCGAAGGGCTGGCGCGCACGGAACCCGACGACAGGCGCACGATCAGCGGCTGCGTCGTGACCGCCCAACTGGTCGGCGGCACCATCAACTGGCGCGGCGCCGCGGAAATCGGCTCGCAGGGGGTCAGCCGCTCCAGCGCGCTGCTGCGCTGGGCGTTCATCAGCACCGACGCGGAGACCATTGAGGGTGTACGGAAGATCGCCGTCGGCGAACACCACGACCAGGTCCTTCCCGGTTCGTTCCTCGATGGCTCCTGCGACGCGCTGCTCCGCCTCGTCCACGGCGAGCAGAAGGCGTGGCGATCGTGGCACGACGAAGCGTTCACGCCGCAACTGCGCCGCGCAACCACGGGGCTGGGGCGCTTCAACCTCTATCTGCAGGCCGCCACGATCGCGGTGGCCGGCGGCGTCGCCGAAGCCGTCAGACTGGTGCTGGATACGGAACGGGAGCTGGAAAACATCCCGGCCGGCGTGCTGCCACACGTGCTGTGGCGGATCCGGCACAACCTGAACGCCGTGCACGCGGCGAAGGGAAGCCGCAGCAAGCCGTTAAAGGAAGTCGCCGCGAAAGCGCACGACGAGCTGCAACGCTGGATCGATGCCGGCTGCTACGCGATCAAGGCAATGCTGCCCCAGTAGCTCAGGCCGGTTTCTGCAACTGGTAGATGATGAACAGCGGCACGCGGAACAGGTCGTCGATGCCGGGGCGGCGCTTGAGCTGCTCGGCATTCGGCGTCGGCTCGTGGATGCGCTTCACGACCAGCCCGGCGTCGATGAACGCGTTGATGGTCGTGCTGAACATGCGGTGGTAGTTGGTCAGCCTGTGCTGCGGGCCGAACAGCACCGTGCGCTCGCCTTCCTCGGTGTAGTTGTCGAGCTTGTAGTGCAGCTTGCGCCCCATGTCGTCGCGCAGCCACCAGTTGCTCGTGCGCGTGGCGGTGGCCATCGGCGACAGGTTGCAGGCGAAGAGGCGTCCGCCCGGCTTCAGCACGCGCGCGGCCTGGCCGATCGCGGCGTGCATGTCCGGCACGTCCACCAGCGAGATGTAGGAGACCGCGAGGTCGAAGGCGTCATCCGGCACGCCGTTGAGCTCTTCCATGTCGCCGAGCAGGTACTTCTCGCGCTCGCCCTTGTGGGCCTCGGCGTAGTCGATGAAGGCGGGCTGCAGGTCGACGCCCAGCACCTCGGCGCCGCGCGCGCCCAGCATGCGGCAGAAGCGTCCCTCGCCGCAGCCGAGATCGATTACGCGCAAACCGGCGACGTCGCCGACCAGCTCCAGCATCCAGTCATCGAGCAGGCCTTCGCGGGCTTCATCGCGCTGTTGCTCGCAGCGGGCGATCCACTCGGCGGCGAAGGCTTCCCACTCGGCCTGCAGTTTCGGTTTTTCAGTCATGGCGGGATTCTAACGAGCGCCGGTTGCGATGCAGAGGTCAGTGGCCGGAGGTGGGGGAAAAGCGTATCTCCCTGGCCTCTGATCTCCGACCTCTGACCTCTTCCCAACGGAAAAATCACAAAGCCCGGCTTGACGCTGTCGCGGATCGATGTAGTTAAAATGAGTCTGAGTCGCAACTGCATCTAAAATCCCCGGAGCAAGCAATGAAACGCACCGTCCTGTTTTCACTCCTCGCCGCGCTTCTGTTGACCGCGTCCGTCAACGCCGACGACGAGCCCGTAAAAACCAAACCCGCGCCCGCACCCGCGCGAGGCGCCATCACCGTCATGCCGCAGGCCTTCACCAGTTTCGGCGCGGCCACACTCGGCGGATACCTGTACATGATCGGCGGCCACACAGGCCAGCCGCACCACTACGACCGCGAAGGCTTCAACCGCAACTTCTATCGCCTCAACCTGCGCGACCGCCGCGGCTGGGAAGTCCTGCCCGGCGGCGTGCCCCTGCAAAGCGTTGCCCTGGTCAGCGACGGCGAGCGCCTGTACCGCGTCGGCGGCATGACCGCCCTGAACGCCCCCGGCGAGGAGCACCAACTGAAAAGCACGCGCGAGGCCCGCGCCTTCGACCCCCTCACCCGCGCCTGGACCACGCTGCCGGACCTTCCCGACAACCGCTCCAGCCACGACGCCGTCATCCACAAGGGCAGGCTGTATGTCTTCGGCGGCTGGAAGCTCGCGGCCGACGCCCTGGAGGACAAGAGCGACGAAGGCGACTGGCACGACAGCGGACTCGTGCTCGACCCGAACGCCGACGAGCCGAAGTGGGAAGCGGTCAAGCAGCCGTTCAAGACCCGCGCGCTGGCACTGGCAAGCTGCGGCGATTCCATCTACGCCATCGGCGGCATGACCCCGGACGGCATGACCAACGCCGTGCACGTCTACGACGACAAGAAGGGTGAATGGGGCAAAGGCCCCGACCTGCCCGGCTTCGCCTTCGGGACCTCGGCCTTTGCCATGAACGGACGGGTTTACGCCACCAACTGGGGCGGGCAACTGCTCAGCACCGCGCCCGGCGAAGACAAGTGGCGCGAAGAGGGCACGCTGACCTTCCCGCGCTTTTTCCATCGCCTGGTTGCCACGGGCGACAATGAACTGGCCGCGATCGGCGGCGTCACCCGCGGCGGGCAGTTGCGCAACATCGAGTGGCTGAAGCCCGGCGTGGAAGGCCCGAAAATCACCAGCCTGACCCTGCCCGCACCCGGCGACGCCAAGGCCCGCCAAGGCGTCTTCTTCTTTAACAGCACGCTGTACGTGTTCGGCGGCAACAACTCGGTGCTTGACCACCAGTTCGAGCCGGAGAATTTCGTCAATGAAGCCTACAAGATCAGCCTGACCGATCTCAGCGCGCAGCGCATTGCCGACCTGCCGGTGAAGCGCCAGTCGTTCCACACTTTCATGACCGGCACCGACGACCGCTTCGCCGAGAAGCTCGGCTTCGCCGTCGGCGGCTTCGGGCACGACGGCAAGGCCGCGATCACCCACGGCGACATCTACCAGTACAGCATCGACGCCGACGTCTGGGAGCCGGCCAAGCTGAAGCTGCCCGCGCCGCTGACCCAGTTCGGGCTGGGCGAGCATGACGGCAAGGTGTACGTGTTCGGCGGGCTCGACTTCGACCCGGCGCGCGGCAAGAAGGAACGCTTCCAGGAATCCCGCACCATCTGGCAGTACGACCCCAAAGAGAAAGACAAGGGTTTCGTCGCGCTGGAGCCCGAGTTGCCGACGGCGCGCCGCGCGTTCGGCGGGGCGGTGCTGGGCGACAAGTACTACCTGGTCGGCGGCATGACGAAAAACTTCGAGGAACTCGACCGCTGCGACGTCTATGACTTCAAGACCGGCGAGTGGACGAAGATCCCGAACCCGAGCAACGCCCGCCTGTCGCCGAAGCTGATCCCGCTGCACGGCAAGCTATACCTGGTCGGCGGCAGCAGCCCGACGCTGGAAGGCTTCATCCGCAACACCAGCGTGGAAGTCTTCGACCCGGCCACCGGCAAGTGGTCGATGCTGATCGACGACCTGGGCGAGAACCTGGGCGAGTTGCAGGCCTTCGCGTACGGCGAGCGGATCCTGCTGTACTCGGTGCACAACGACGACAACGAAATCCGGCTGGTGTTTATCGAGCCGTAAACGGGACCCCCGCCCGCGCGGGGGCCTCTTTCGCAAACTTATTGATACTGAGTCTCACTATTAAACTTGACGGAGTCACCCATGAAACCGATCCGAATCTCTGCCTTGCTGCTGCCACTGCTGCTGCTCGCCGCGTGCGAATCCGGCGGCGGCGACAGCGGCGACCAGCCGAAAACCTTTTCCATCATCACGTCCTCCCTTCCCGCGGGCATCGAAGGCGTCAACTACAGCGCGCAACTCAGCAGCGACAACGGCGTCGCGCCCGTCACCTGGGCCTTCGCGCCGGGGTACTCCCCTCCCGCCTGGTTGTCCCTTTCCACCACGGGCGGGCTCTCGGGTGTGCCCTCGGCGTCCGGCAGCGTCAGTGTCGAAGTGCAGGCCACCGACTCATCGATGACGCCGGTTTCCATCACGCGCACGCTGCCGCTGGAAATCTACGCCCGCCCGGAAATCACCACGACAACGCTGCCACGCAACACCAGGGGGCAGGCGTACTCCGAACAGCTCACGCACAACGCCAATGCCGCCCTGAACGTCACCTTCGCGCTGGCCTCCGGCTCGACGCTGCCGAACGGCTTCAACCTGTCCGCAAGCGGCGCGCTGACCGGCACCACCGGCGACGGCGGGCTGTACCCGCTCGAAATCGAGCTGCTGTACGCGGGCAGCGTCGTTGACACGTCAACCCTGGACCTGGTGGTCTACGAAAGCATCCCCTACGCCTACGTCGAAGACGCCCTCGAGCCCAACGACGGCTCGGGCTCGGCCACCCAGTTGCTTCCCGCGGCCAGCCCGCCCGGCAACCTCACCATGGGCAACGACGCCGTGCAGACCACGCCGCTGACGCTCAACAGCGACCAGAACATCACCAAGCCCGACCCGGACGACTGGTTCAAGTTCAACATCGCCACGCCCGGCACGATCACCATCGACGTCTTCTTCCGCGGGCTGGTCGGCGAAGTTGACGCCTACCTGTGGTTCTACACCGGCTCGCCCACCCACCAGGTGGTCAAGGTCGCGGAAAGCGTCGGCTATCAGACCGACGACGAGCGTATTGTCTACGACAACGCGCAACTCAGTAACGGCATCGGGGCCGGCTACTACTACCTGCAGATCAACGCCCCCGCGGACGCTTCGCAGTCGCTCTGGAACCGCAACGCCTACACCTTCCGGGTCAGCTTCAACGACCTGACCATCGCAACCGATCACCTCGAGGCGGACAGCGCCGGCGGCGGCATCAATGAGCAGGTTGTCGCGTACAACCAGGGGAACAGCCCCACGGCTCCCCAGTGGAGTGTCGCCGCCGGCGCCCTGCCCAACGGCGTGAGTTTCACGACCGACGGGCGCTTCACCGGTACCCCGACTCAGTTCGGGCTGTGCGACTTCACCGTGCGCGTTGAGGACGGCGGGCTCGTCAGCGAGCGCGACATCAAGGTGCGTTTCTTCGACAGCAACCAGGGCGACTACTGGCAGCTCCGCGGCGACCGCCTGCTGCACGACACCGGCACGAACACCGACAGCGCGCTCGAAACCTTCGGCGACGCGATGGTCGTCGCGCCGCACCCGGACTACCCCACCGAGGGCGCCATCTACGTTCTCGGCGGCTACAGCACGCAGATGCTCGACAGCGTGCGCGTCTTCCACACCGACCGCGCCGGCATCCCGGCCGAGAAGCAGTTCAAGTTCGAGGACATCAACAAGCCGCTGCCGAACTCGCTGCGCTATCACGGCGTGTGCTACATGCAGCACAGCTACGGCGGCTACATCTACGTCGTCGGCGGCGAGATCGGCGCGCAGGCGACCGGGCACACACCGGGCGACCTGTGGCGCAGCGTGTTCCGCCTGCAGGTGGCCGACGGCTCCGGCAATGCGCTCAGCCACCCTCTCAGCACCAACTGGGAACTGCTGGCCGAGTTGCCTGACACGGCGCCGAGCGGCGAGGACATCAAGGGCTGGGCCGAGTTCGGTCTCGCGGCGGACGACCAGGCCAACGACGCCGACGACCGCATCTACCTGCTGGGCGGGCGCTACGACATCGAGGACAGCGTCGGCAGCGCGACCTACAGCCGCAAGTTCCACGACGAAGTGCTGATGTACGAGTGCCCGACGACCTCGGCCGGGAGCGGCGTGTGGTTCATCAAGAACGACACCACGCCGTACACCCCGCGTCGCTTCCCGGCCGTTGCCATGCTGGGCGGCTACATCTATGTGGTCGCCGGGCGCGAGGGCGCGATCGGGCAGACCGGCAGCGGCGGCGCGATTGCCGACTACATCGAGATGTACCAACCGGACAACTACCAGACGAACGCCGCGCTCAGCACGGCGGGCAAGACGCAGTTCCCGACGCTGGGCGGCGGCGGCGGCTACTACCCGATGTACGCGACGTTGAACGGCAGCCTGTACGTCTGGTGCGGCTGGGACACCAACTTCGCCGGCACGAAAGCGCTCAACCGTTTCGACCCGAACGGCGCAAGCGGTACGGTCACGCGCCTGACCGACGCCGACTGGGGCACCGGGTTCGGCGGCGGCGTGGCGCACGACGGCAAGCTCTGGATCATCAGCGGCATCGGCCACGGCGCGCACTCCGAGGCGAAGAACCTGGTGTACATCCCATGAGCAACGACATCTATTTCGTCAGCTACCAGTGCGACGACGGCGAGTTGGTGTTCGCCACCGTGAACGGCCACTGCCGCATCGCCGCCATCAACCACGCGGTGCTGGCCGAAGCAAAGCAGGGACGAGAAATCGTCTGCGGCGTCGCTGAGTTGCTGTGCCCCGGGCAAACTACTCGTAATAGAAACCGGGAGCGGCCGCCGCCGCTCCCGGCCCTCCGCATCGCAGCGGAACTGCCAAGACCCGCAGGGAGTACGCACGCGTGATTGGGTACTTTCAAGACAGCACAATGGTGCTGGTCTCGTCGGCTTTGATATCTACCGAATACATGAAATCAAAGTGATCCCAACTTAGCTCGGTATCCGAAACGCGCACGACACCCACGACGTAATGCCCGGGAGGTACGAAAACCAAACGGAAGTTCCCCTTATCATCTATCGCCGCACGCAAGCCATCGGTGCCAAGACGCGGCGGGTCCGCAGGATCAACCTTGCATGCGACCAACAGGTAGTCGGCATCAGACAAGCGTTTCTGGATATCGACCTTGCCTTCGAGAACACCATACTGGGCATGCTGCTTGTCCAGCACCAGTTGGGTATCTTGCTGTTGCACGTAGACAACCTGGTTTGTCGGACTCACGACCGTAGCACCGCGGCTGGCATCCAGTTCGACTACTCCGTCGCGGTCAACCAGCGAACAAGAAAATGGATAGCTTCTCGCGACGAAACTGTCCCCGGGGACAAGGTCCGCGACGCGCCGTGCTTCGCGCGCGGCGTACAGCGGCAGATAACCCGGGAAAGCCAGACACTTGCCGCGTGTCGGAAAACCCTTCGCAACGCCGTCGCCAACCCAGGACGAATGGAGGCTGACTCCGTTCAGATTCAGACGACAGGCCTTCGAAGGTCCCAGCGTCGCGGCCGCATATTCAATTTGGGTAGGTTGCCCTTTTCCAATGTACAACTCGAAGATTTCGGGGAAGTAGCCCGTCTGCGCGATTGCCAGCTTCGTGTTTCCGGTACCCACACCGTTTATGAGTAGATTGCGCCCCTCCGGCGCCTGCGGCCACTGATCGGTGAACCTGGGGCCGGACCAGCGAATGGCGTCACCAGTTGGAGGCAGCGCCCAGAAAGCACCTGAACACCCTTCAGGGCCTGCGACATGAATGCTTCCCGAAGCAGACAGGTACAGGTCGTAGGCCGTATTGCGATGCTCAAGGAAAGGGTAGGCGTTCTGGCCCGTGACGGATTGATAGGTCGAGTAGCCTTCAGCCTCGGCGGTCAGGGCATAACGACCCGACTCAACCCTCAGCACCAGAATGCCGCTTTCACCCGTCATGCCTGCGGCTGCCAATTCTGACTCACCACGGTGCCTAAGCGTCAGCTTTGCCCGCGGGATCGGCGTGCCGCTGTCCTTGTCCAGCACCCGGATTTTGATCAGCGGGCTGTGCGGTTTGAGAAGAATTCGCAGGCCGGCCCTCCCATCGGAAGGAACAGTCACCGACTGCGTATCGTATCCGGTGTGAAGGACCTCCAATGCGACGTCGCCGGTGCGCGAAGGGCCCCATCCGGGTTCACGAATCGTGAATGCGCCTTGTACGTCCGTGGTCACGGCATGCCCGGGCATGCTTAGCTTGGCGGCAGCAACAGCCTCGAGCGTCTCCGCGTCGAGCACGCTCCCACCCCAGACTCGTTCCCGGTACTCGGGGCGCAACACGAAATGTTTTCCGGCATCATCCGGTGATACGTCGATCACCCGGGGGTCGGTCTGCACCCAGTCGTCGTAGATACAAAGTAGTCGCCACTTCCCGGCCGGTACAGTGGTATCGAGCGTCTGAAAGTTACCGCCAATTGCGCCTGAACGGATGACACTGAGTTGTGTTGGACTGACAGCGTCGGGTCGCAACAGCAACCAGCGCGCCAGCCGCGGACGATACTCTGCTGGTAATTTCGCGTTGTCGATCCGAAGTGTAACAGCCACAGGAATTGACGCAGCGAGGTGAATGGTCAGATGCCGCGGTGGGCCCTCAAACACTTCGTGTGCAAAAATGCAGTCATCAGCACTGGCGGTAACTTCAAGTTTGTCCGCTTCATCAGCACCGACACTAACGCTACTGGACTGGGATGAGCGGCCCTCGACGGCAACGCCATCCTTGTACAGTATCAGGTTTATGACAGGGTCTCGCACCCCACTGCCCGAGTCAGCGGCCAACTCGATTTCCCACCGAACACCGGCACGCTGCTCTTTTGGCGAACCGGTGTTGGTGTTGTCTGATTTGGACGAACAGGAGGCAATGGATAGAACTGCCAGCAAAACAGATAGCAAGGACCCAAGAACAAGTCTCGGCATACAAATCCCCACGTCATTCATGCGAAACACCTACTACCCGCCGGCAGTGCCCCATTCTTCCTGGCAGGAAACCTCTAGTTCAATGCTTCTATTCCCCACTGTAACTTGCACCAACGCGGTGCCGTCGCCGGATGCACTGATGGTTAAAGGTTGTGATTCGACTCCTGCTTCTGTGAGCTGATCATACTCGACGCTGAAGTCCGGAATGTCGCTTGCGATAATCACAACGCTTACGTCCCGCGAATCCCCGAGCGCACCGCCGAAGTCCGCGTGAAACACGCTGATACCGGGCTGAATCCCCACATTGTATGAATCCAGCAGTTCCCCGTGCTCTTCGTCAGGCCACGATTCGAGTTCCCGAATGATGAAATCGCAAGGTTCTACTTCAACGTCGATTTCTCGAATAGCCACGTCGAGGTTCTCGAATCCTGACGGCATCCCGCCTTCTCTCCGAGCATTCACTGTAAACGCGCCATACGTTCCCTGCGCCGAAACACGATAATCGATGCGGCAACCGTACACCGCCGACACTTCGGCAGGGCCCGTCACTTCAGCGTCAAACTCATCGGAAACAGGCCACACGCCGAGAACTACCAGATCAAGCGGGCCGTCCGTATAGAAGTCGATTTGATACTCGGATCCGTCGGCGCTTGGATCAACATACATTGAGTATGTCTTGGAAGACCGGGGGGTAGGCAGGGGGCACATGTCTTGCGGGTCACCTACTGCGTCTTGGTCTTTGTCGGTCGGTGCAGGCTCGTCTGGCTCAGGCGGCCTGTGGTAGTCCTTCGGAGTGTCCTCCTTCTCGGTCCCCATGTAAGGCTCAATAATCATCTCCACCACTTCGGTACCCCACCGCATGGTTTTTATGTGAGCCGTATGATCCTTTGTCGCGTTGGCTGTATTTTGATAAATCGCGCTAAAGGAAGCGCCAACCCACCGTTCGCGATCTTCGGCCTCCCCAACGGCCTGATCCAAATACCCTCTTGTTGTTACTCGGTACTCATAGTTGTTAATTGCGATAGGTGCGGTAGTCGGCGTTGTAACAGACGTTGTCTGTGTGTAGCTGGTTGCGACTTTCAGGCCTTTGGCGACCTTGCCTGACAAGTCTACGCCACTGGTACTACCGCCCACCGTGGTAGTATAGTTTTGAGTAGCTTCGCCGCTGAATGCCCACTCCTTGGAAGTTGTAGATGAGCCGCCGTTCGGGGTAGAAGCAATCGAAAGATGGTAGTTGTGTTCCGTACCGACCAGGTCCATTGCCGCCCAGGTACCGGAAAAGCTGAACTGAACATCGCCACCTTCAACCGTACCGTTGAGGTTCAGGTAAGTGTAACACTGCCAATAGTATTCGGATCCACCTTCCGTATTGCCAGTACACGAAAAATTGGAGACCTTCTTCACACGCTCCGCCATGGAGCCGTCGAGGTTTTCAGCAACAGAGTCACTCAACGATTTACCAGCCCCATGAGGCTTCATGTAGACTTCACCTTTAATTTCCAGATTGTGGCGGTAGAACGATAGAAAGCCCAGATCCGCTTGCTTTCTGTCGACCCAGCTAATCCCCACACCCAGGATCTTGAATGACCAACCTGTAGTAGTCGTATATCGATGCTGGACACCTCCGCCGTCTGGGATCGTCCCGATGTCGAAGGCACCTTGCACCCATTTGTTGCCATCCGTGATTTTGTGACGTGTCATGATTTTCTTGCGGGTCGAGATCAAGTAATCAGTATCCGGATCCGCATGCGCAACCTCACTTGCCAAGGTCGCGAACAGACTAACGGCAATTATGTAAGTGATAACAGTTTTACGCATTGCGCCCATCTCCCCACAGATGAATTGATTTCAGTCTGACCAGCTTCGTTCTACGCAACTGATCAAGTTTGGGAATGTACACATGAATAAACCTGGTGCAATATATTTCTAAATACAGTCTCAATGCGACAACTACGAACGCACATATGCAACATAATCACCATGATTAAACTAACAACCGCGCCGGGAGGTTACTCCCGGCGCGGTTGCATCTGACTCCGATATCAAGCTACTTCTTGTCTTCGTCTTTTACTGAGTAGTCGGCGTCTACCACTCGGTCGGATTTTTCTTCCGGCGCTTCGCCTCCCATGCCTGCTCGGCCCTGGGCTTGCTCGGCTTCCTTGCGCATTTCTTCCTGCTGCTCGGGGCTGGCGTTGGCGTAGATCTTTTCCGCGAGCTTGTGGCTGGCCTTGGTCAGGGTCTCCGTCGCGGCCTTGATCTTCGCCACGTCGTCGCCCTTCAGGGCCTCTTCGAGTTCCTTCTTCTTCTCCTCGATGTCCTTCTTGCCCGCTTCGTCGATCTTGTCGCCGTGCTCCTCGAGCATCTTGCCAACGCCGAAGGCCATGCGGTCGGCCTCGTTCTTGGCGTGGATCAGCTCAACGCGCTTCTCGTCGTCGGCCGCGTGTTCCTCGGCCTCCTTCTTCATGCGGTTGATCTCGTCATCGCTGAGCCCGCTGTCCGACTTGATCTCGATCTTGGCTTCCTTGCCGGTGCCCTTGTCCTTCGCGGACACCTTCAGGATGCCGTTGGCATCGATGTCGAACGCGACCTCGATCTGCGGGATGCCGCGCGGGGCGGGCGGAATGCCCGTCAGGTCGAAGCTGCCCAGCAGGCGGTTGCTCGCCGCGATCTTGCGCTCGCCCTGGTAGACCTTGATGGTCACGGCCGTCTGGTTGTCAGCGGCCGTTGAGTAGGTCTGCGTCTTGGAGGTCGGGATGGTTGTGTTCTTCGGGATCAGCACGTTCATCTCACCGTGCAGGACCTCGACGCCGAGTGACAGCGGGGTCGCGTCGAGCACCAGAATGTCCTTGAACTCACCGGTCGCCACGCCGCCCTGGACCGCCGCGCCGAGCGCGACCACTTCGTCCGGGTTCAGCCCCTTGTTCGGGTCCTTGCCGAAGATGTCCTTGCAGATCTTCTGCACCTTCGGGATGCGCGAGCTGCCGCCCACCATCAGCACTTCGTCGATTTCGCTGGCGCTGACGCCGGCCTCGGTAAGGGCCTGTTTGGTCGGGCCCACCAGGCGGTCGAACAGCTTGCTCGCCAGTTCCTCGAACTTGGCGCGGCTGATGTTCATCTGCAGGTGCTTGGGGCCGCTGGCGTCGGCGGTGATGAACGGCAGGTTGATCTCGGTCTGCTCGGTCGTGCTGAGGTCGCACTTGGCTTTCTCGGCCGCTTCCTTGAGGCGCTGCAGGGCCATCTGGTCCTTGCGCAGGTCGATGCCGTTGGACTTGTTGAACTCGTCGGCGATGTAGTCGATCAGAACCTGGTCGAAGTCGTCGCCGCCGAGGTGCCCGTCGCCGGTGATGCTCAGCACCTGGAAGACGCTTTCGCCTTCGTCACTGCTGACTTCCAGCACGCTCACGTCGAAAGTACCGCCGCCGAGGTCGAACACCGCGAAACGCCCCTGCTTGCGCTTGTCGAGCCCAAAGGCGACACAGGCCGCGGTCGGCTCGGGCAGCAGGCGCAGGACTTTCAGCCCCGCGATTTCACCGGCCTCCTTGGTGGCCTGGCGCTGCGCGTCGTTGAAGTAAGCGGGCACGGTGATGACGGCCTGTGTGACCGGTTCGCCGAGGTAGGCCTCGGCGGTCTTCTTGAGGTCGCCGAGGATCATCGCGCTGATTTCCTGCGGCGTGTATTCCTTGTCGCGCGCCTTCACCTTCACCATTTCGCCCGCGCCGCCGGTGACTTCGTACGGCACGATCTTCTCTTCATCGCCCACCTCGTTGTGGCGGCGGCCCATGAAGCGCTTGATGCTGAAGATGGTGTTGGTCGGGTTCGTGACGGCCTGGCGTTTCGCCATCTGGCCGATGTGACGCTCGCCGTTTTCGGCGAAGCTGACGACCGAGGGTGTAATGCGCGAGCCTGAGGGGTTCGCGATCACCTTCGGTTCCTTGCCTTCCATGACGGCCACGCAACTGTTCGTGGTGCCGAGGTCGATTCCTACTGTTTTGCCCATGATGTCTCTCCCTGCCGGGCTCAAAGGCCCGCGAATTCTAGTTGGAGGGATGTATGCAAGCCCAATGCCAACAACCGGCGATCCGAATCTATGTCCATAAACAGCAGTGGGTTACGGCAGATCAGCCCTGCCGGACAGACTGCCATTTATGCAGAAACGGCAGCGGATCGATGCGTCAGGAACCAAGGCTGCCAAATCGGCGCAAGCCCGGACGGCGGCATTGGCTAGGCTTTTACCCAAGGTTACGCCGGTCCTGACGCGCCCTTGGTTCTTCGCCTCTAGGCTTCCTGAAAATTTCGTGGGCGCTCACACGCCGCCGGTTTTTGCCGGGCGTGTTTTCTCTTTGGCGTGTGGCCGCCCGATCGATCGGATTCTTACTGGGAGGCCCCCATGCGTTTCGCGGTTCTCATTCTGGTTTCGGCATTCGCACTTCCCCTGTATGCGAACGCCATCGCCCACGACCTGTCCAGCAGCAACTTCAGCCAGGACTGGAGCAACGGCGGACTGATCACCACCAACGACGACTGGAGCGGCGTGCCCTCCATTGAGGGCTACCGGGGCGACGCGTTGAACTCGTCCACCAACACCGACCCTCAGACGATCACCGCTTCCGACTTCGGGGGCGTCGTCGACGTCAACGCCAACCAGTCCAATCCCGACGGCTTCAGCACCGGCGGCGTCAGCGAATTCGACGGCATCACCGACCCCAGCGTCGGGCTGCAGGGTTCCGGCACGGCCGACGCGCCGTATATCCTGGTCTACCTGAACACGACGGGGCGCACCAACATCCAGGTCAGCTACAACGTGCGCGACCTCGACGGATCCGCGGACGACGCGGCCCAGCAGGTCGCGCTGCACTACCTGGTCGGCGCGTTGGGCTCGTCCAGTACTTTCACGAACATCGCCTCGGCCTACATCGCCGACGCCACAACCGGCGGCAGCGCCACACAGGTCACGCCCGTCAGCCTCACGCTGCCGAGCGCGTGCGACAACCAGTCGGTGGTGATCCTGCGCATCATGACCACAAACGCCTCCGGCAGTGACGAATGGGTCGGTATCGACGACATCAGCGTCACCAGCTCGGCCCAGGGCAGCGGAGCCAGCCTGACCGCCAGCAAGTCCGCTTTGAGCCTCGGCACCACAACCCAGGGCACGGCCGGCACGCCGGACTCGTACGACCTGACGGGCTCGAGCCTGACCGGCGACGTCACGGTTACCGCGCCGACCGACTGCGAGGTTTCGATCAGCGGCGCGAGCGGCAGCTATCTCGATTCGCAAACCGTCACGCCGGCCGCCGGCGCGATCAGCCAGACCGTGCACGTGCGCATCAAGAGTACCGCCGCCGTCGGCAGCGTCAGCGGCAACGTCCAGAACAGCGGCGGCGGGGCGACGCAGGTTGATCTCTCGGTCAGCGGCACGGTCAACAGCGCCAATCCCCTGCCCGTGATCAGCGGTATTTCGCCGGAATTCGGCAACGCGACCGGCGGGCAGACCATCACCATCGACGGCACGGACTTCACCGGCGCGACCGGCGTAACCTTCGGCGGCACCCCGGCAACCAACCTGAGCATCAGCGCCACGCAGATTACCTGCGACCTGCCGGCCGGCGCGGGCAACGGCCAGGTGGACGTGGCCGTCACCACTCCCAACGGCACCGATACGGCAACCAACGCCTTTACCTATATGGCAAACCGTTTGAGCGTCGGGGACGCCTGGGTGATCGCCTACCGATCGGACGCCGACGACGGCTGCACCTTTGTGCCATGGGTCGATCTGAACGCCGGCGAGATCTTCGGTTTCACAGACGACTCCTGGGATGGAAGCGCCTTCCGCGGCTCGGAAAACGTCATGCTGTGGCAGGTCCCGGCGGGCGGGCTGACGGCGGGCACGACCGTCGTGTTCTCGTGGCCGAACGGCTCGGCGACGGCCTCGGACGGCACGGTGCTGTCAGGCCAACTCGACGGCACGTCGGCGAGCGGCGACCAGATTTTCGTCTTCCAGGGCGACAAGACCGACCTGGTGTTCGGCATCAACTTCGCCAACAGCGGCTGGATCACGACCGGAACCGCGAGTTCGAACAACAGTTACCTGCCCGCAGCGCTGAACGTCACGGACGGCAGCCTCGAGGCAACCAGCACCGACGACAACGCCGAGTACAGCGGCACCCGCAGCGGCACCAGCTTCACGGCGCTCAAGGCGCTGATCGGCAACTTCAGCAACTGGACCTTCGACAACGCGGGCACGACGCTCGCCACGCTCGACGGCACGGATTTCACCATCGTCGCCAACAGCGCGCCGACCATCACCGCGCCGAGCAGCGCAACAGTCAATGAGGACAACACCTTCACCTTCAACGCCGGCGGCGCGGACGAAATCAGCGTCGGCGACGCCAACAGCGACCCTCTCGACGTCACCCTGGGCGTAACCAACGGCACGCTGACGCTGGCCGGCACGACCGGGCTGACCGTCAGCGGCAACGCCAGCGGCAGCATCACGATCAGCGGCGGCTCCGTCGCCAACATCAACGCCGCGCTGGACGGCCTGCAGTACACGCCGAGCGGCAACTACAACGGCGGTGACACGCTGGCGATCAGCGCGAGCGACGGCGCCGCCTCGCTGGTAACCGGCGGCGTCACGATCACCGTCAACGCCGTGAACGATCCGCCGGTCAACAGCGTGCCGGGCGCCCAGAATGCCGCCTTCGGCGGGCAACTGACGCTGACTACGATCAGCGTCAGCGACGTGGACGCAGGCTCGGGCAACATCCAGGTGACTCTCGGGGTCACCGCCGGCACGGTCAGCGCGACGGCCCTGGGCTCAGCCGCCGTCACCGGCAGCGGCACGACAAGCATGATCATCGGCGGCACGCTCACCGACGTGAACGCGACACTGGCCAACGGGGTTGTCTTCGACGCGCCTTCGGCAGCCGGCGCGGTAACCCTGACCGTCACCAGCGACGACCTCGGAAACACCGGCGGCGGCGCGCAGACTGACGTTGACACCGTCACCATCAACGTCTCCAGCGCGCCCAGCATCACCGTGCCCGGCAGCGGGCCGAGCTTCACGGCCGCCATCGGGCAGGACTCGCCGGCGCAGTCGTACAGTGTGACGGGCGCGAACATCACCGGCGGCATCACCGTCACGGTCGGCGCGCCCTTCAGCGTCAGTGACAGCGCGACCGGGACCTTCAGCACGACGCTGAACCTCGGCAACACCGGCGGCAGCGTATTCGTGCGCTACAGCCCCACGGCCGGCACGACCCACACCGGCACGATCACGCACTCGGCCTCCGGCGTCGGCACCTCGCCGACCGTCAGCGTCAGCGGCGATGTTTTCCTGATCAGCACGGGCGCCAGTCTGCCCGGCGGCACCGAGGGCAGCGCCTACGCGCAGACCCTGACTACCGCAGGCGGCGTCGGGCCGTTCAACTGGTCGCTGGCAAACGGGCCGAGCTGGCTGAGCATCGACTCGTCGGGAAACCTGAGCGGCGTCCCGGGCAGCGCGGACGTCGGCTTGAACACCGTGGACGTCACGGCGACGGACACGCAGACCCCGCAGCAGAGCGTCACCAGCCAGTTCAGCATCAACGTGGTTGCCGCCAGCAGCAACGGCTCAAGCGGCGGCGGTGGTGGCGACGGCGGCAGTTGCAGCGCCTCGCGCGACGGTTCGCCATGGATGGCGGCACTGGCGTTGCTCGCCCTCGGCGCCTTGCTGATACGCCGCCGCCAGGCCTGATGACTCAGGAACAAAGGCTGCCAAGCGGCGTAGAGGCCGCCAGGGTGTCGCGTTTAAAGGCGACACATCGCTGAAAGTGCATCTCTGTACCCACAAAGTGCGATAATGCGCCGTAACTCACAGTTTGGTCTCATAAATTCATATACAACCTAGACTTACAAAGTTGCATGACACCCGCGATGGTCTCTATGATGCCTACGTTACGTGGGGATTTGAGTTGACTGAAACCGCCTGCAACGGGCGGCGGAGGTTAATTCGGCTTAAACCGTGGGGGTTTAACAATGAGGTATCTACTGCCGCTGATCGCGGCGCTGTTTCCGATTGCAGCCGGAGCACAGGTCATCTATCCGCTCAATCTGGGTGATCCGAGAGCGCAATACGACAATTTCAGCATCAACAGTACGATCACGAATGCCGAGCGCGGCTGGCGCTTCACGTGCAACCAGCCTGGCGTCGAAGTCACGCACCTTGCGTGCTTCGTCAACAATGGCGAAACCAGCCAAAAGCAAGTCAGCTTGTGGGACTATAATACTCAGGCACAACTGGCATCCGAGACCATGCCGCTCGGGCCCGGCTGGCAGGTCGTGGATCTTCAGACTCCGGTCGCACTCACGCAGGGCAGCGACTACATCATTTCCGTCTACACTCCTTCGCAGTACTTCTTCCAGTCCACTGGAGGGACCCCCTGGCAACCGAACGATGTCGTCACCTATCAGGACATGAAGTACGCAAACGGAGCCTCCGGTCCTACTTTCCCGACAAGTACACTGACAAACATCCAGTATGGAGTGGTCGACTTCGGCTACCGGATCACCACGGCCACGCTCAACGCTTACAATCCTTACGGCAACTACCGCCACCTGGATGCATCCGCGACGGACGAGGAAATCGGTTGGTTCGAGATCCAGAACGGGTCGTCCGCCAACACCGCCACCCTGACCGATATCACCCTGACGGCAAGCGGCAGCGTGGCTGATAATTCGGCGTTTACCGATGTCGCGATCTACCAGGACGCCAACGGCAACGGCTACTACGATTCCGCCGACACGGCGGTCGGCAACTTCGCTGGCTGGACCAGCGACAACGGCTCGCAAGTCGTATCGGTTCCGGCAGCTTTGCAAACGTTCGCAACGGCGGAAACCAGACGCTTCTTTGTTGTTGTCCAACTGAATGGCTCCGCATCGGCCGCGCAAAATTTCAGTTTCTCGATTTCCGACATCACCGTCGGCGGCGGGCAGCTCAAGGCCGGTGCGCCCACGCGTGCCCAATTCGGCTTTGACATCCAGACCAGCGAGTTGCTCTTCCGTGACTACGCGCCGACGCCCGCCTCCTACACGAATGCCTATCAGGGGCCCGGCGGCAATGGCGTACTGATCGCGGACGTCGAGGCTTTCGCAACGGGCGCGGCCGCTACCTTGAGCAGCATGACTTTCCGCGCCTCCGGCACGATGACCGACAACACCGCATTCAGTGCGCTGGAGTTGTATGAGGACACGAACGCCAACGGCACGTTCGATGCGGGAACGGACACGCTTGCAACAGCGTCCGCAGGCACGGCGTTCGATGCCGACAACGGCAGCTACACCGCGACACTGACGAACACCGCCATCAGCGCGGGCAGTTCGGTTAGATACTTCCTGAGGGCCAAGCTGGCCGGCACGGCCAACATCGGCGAGACACTCTATTGCTGGCTTGATTCGGTAACGGCGACCGGCACGAATGTATCCGGAGTTGCAACACCCTGGCGCTACGTCTTCGACATCACCAACAACAATGCGCCCACAATTACCGCCGGCGGCCCCTTTTCAATCGCCCCCGGCAACTCGCTTACGGCTGCCGCCGTCGCGACGGTGTCCGACGTGGAAGACGCGGCCGGCACGCTGACAGTCACCGCGCTCACGGTCCCGACGGGGATTACGGTCAGCAACATCACGAATACCGGCGGCAACGTCACGGCTGACATTGCCGTAGCGGCCGGTGCGACGATCGGGAGCAATACGGTCGTGCTTCAGGTTGCGGACTCGGGCAGCGCGACATCAACCGCGAACCTCACGATCGACGTAAATACACCCCCGACGATTTCGCCGGTCGCCGTCACCGTCGCGCCCGCCGCGGCGCCGACCAACCAAACCATAGCCAACGTCAGCGACGCCGACGAGGCCGCCGGCAACCTGACGGTGACCGTCACAAGCGCTCCGACCGGCATCAACATCACGAACATCGTCAACACCAGCGGCGTTGTCACAGCAGACGTGGAAGCGACCGCGGCCGCGGCGCTGGGTGCGAACAGCGTGACGCTGCAAGTTGACGACTCCAACGGCGGCAGCGCCACTGCAACGCTTACGGTGCAAGTCGGCACATCAACAGGCGGTGGAGGAGGCGGGGGTGGCGGTGGCGGCTGCGTTGCCGGCCAAACCACTTCCCTGCCGTTGACGCTGCTTGCGGCGTTGGGACTGCTTCTTCTTGCAATGACGGTGGTTCCGCGGCTGAAATCGCGCTCTTAGACTGGAAGCAGCGTAAGGGAGGGGCGCCAAAGCGGCGCCCCTCTTCTCTTTGCGCTTGGGAATGCGGATCAGTTCAGCAGGCTGCGGAGCATCCAGGCGGTCTTTTCGTGAATGCGCATGCGGTCGCCGATCAGGGCGGCGCTGCTTTCGTCGCCGGCTTTCTGCACGTTGGGCAGCAGCTCGCGGCAGGTGCGGATCAGCGTCTCGTGCCCGTCGATCAACTGGCGGATCATTTCCGACCAGTCCGGGCGGCCTTCGGGCTCCTTGATCGCGCTGAGCTTGCTGAACTCGCTGTAGGTACCGGGCGCGAATTCACCCAGCGCGCGGATGCGCTCGGCGACCTCGTCCACGGCCATCCACAGTTCGTTGTAGTGCTGCTCGAACATCAGGTGCAGCTCATTGAAGTGCGGGCCGGTGACGTTCCAGTGGAAG
>JAGQRI010000127.1 GCA_020425515.1 Planctomycetota bacterium
TGAAAACAGGAGCCCGGAGCGCCAGCGACGGGTTGGCGCTCCACTAAAAGTGACGTGCGAGTACACCGATAGCCGAGCCGTGACAGATGACCTGCCCGCCATTCTTGCCAGTTGGTAGTGGCGAATCACACCATCAGCCGGCGGTCGCCTCGTGTTCATTCGGCGACCGGCTTTGTCACCGCCGCTTTGCGATGTCCCCGTGGTAGGATGAAAATATGGACGCGCCGCCGCCGATTCGGGGTCGTGGGACCTCTGCCAACCCGGCCAACCGCTTCGAGAAAATCGAACTGGCCTGGGACCCCGACGAGTTCGACCCTGACGCGCCGGCACCCAAGACCGAGTTCTTCTGGGACGACACCAAGGACATCATTTCCTGGAACAACTCGCCCGACATACCGTTTGACGCCGCGATCAATCCGTATCGCGGCTGCGAACACGGCTGCGTCTACTGCTATGCGCGCCCGTTTCACGAATACCTCGGCTACTCGGCCGGGCTCGATTTCGAAACCAAGATTCACGTCAAGCGCAACGCGGCCGAGCTGCTGCGCAGGCAGTTCATGAAGCCGAGTTGGGAGCCGCAGGGCGTGATGATGAGCGGCGTCACCGACTGCTACCAGCCCGTGGAGGCGAAACTGAAAATCACCCGCAGCCTGCTGGAAGTGTTTGCCGAGTTCCGCAACCCGGTCGGGATCATCACCAAGAATGCGCTGGTCACCCGCGACATCGACCTGCTGGGTGAACTGGCGAAACATGCCGCCGCCCACGTCGCTGTCAGCATCACGACCCTTGACGAGTCAATCGCACGCAAACTGGAGCCGCGCACCAGCACGATCGCGAAACGCTTCGACGCCGTGAAACAGTTGGCCGAAGCCGGCGTGCCCACGGCCGTGATGCTGGCGCCGATCATCCCCGGGCTGACCGACAGCGACATCCCCGGGCTGGTCGAGCGCGCGGCCAATGCTGGGGCGAAGCGGGTCGCCATGCTGCCGGTGCGCCTGCCGCATGCCGTCGGCCCGATGTTCGAGCAGTGGCTGCACGACCACTTCCCCGGGCATGCGCAGAAAGTGCTGGGGCGGATTCGCGACATGCGCGGCGGCGAACTCAACGACGGTCGCTTCGGCAAACGCATGCAAGGCGAGGGCAAACAGGCCGAGCACCTTCACGCAATGTTCAAGCTTGCGGTCAGGCGGCACGGTCTGAACACGGAGCGGTTAAAGGTAAGCGCCGAGGCGTTCCGCCGCCCCGGCGCCACGAAAGAGATGTTTTAGGTTGGAGCCCGAAGCGTAAGCGAAGGGGCAGTCGCCGAAGGCGACAATCCGCCGCTGCGCGTCGTGCCCCTTCGCTTACGCTTCGGGCTCTAATCACTCTACCCTCGGGCTCCGCGCAGGCGGGCTGCGACTCCCAGACCGGCCAGCACACCCAACAGCGCCAGCCAATTCAAGCCCGCACCGCCGTCCGTGCTGCAGCCGCCGTCACCGCCGCTTCCCCCGCCACCACCGGAGGGCGCGATCGAGGTTACCGTCGAGGGCAGGATGATCTGCCAAAGGTACAGGCCGGCGCCGGAGATGGTGGTTTTTACGCGCAGTGTCACGGTGCCGGTGCGCATGGAGGTGGTGAAGTTGCCCTCGCCGGACCAACCGCTTCCGGTGTCGAGGGTGAAAGTGGTGATCAGGTTTTCCGTGCCCGTGCCGGAAACTTCGTAAATGGAGA
The DNA here is from genome assembly GCA_020425515.1 of Planctomycetota bacterium. Classification (GTDB taxonomy): domain Bacteria; phylum Planctomycetota; class UBA8742; order UBA2392; family UBA2392; genus JACKID01. The sequence goes on from JAGQRI010000127.1 coordinate 1,711, forward strand.
CCGAGCCGTCCACGCTGGTTGAAACACCCTGGGCCCAGAACGTGATGGCCTGGGTCCCCGTGCCGAAATCGACCTGCATGTCCACGGTGCGGGTGCCGGTGCCCTGGTTGACGTACATTTGCCGGCCGCCGCGCCCCAGCAGGTCGTAGTAGCCGGTGCTGTAGGGAATCGTCTTGTGGCCTGTCTGTGTGATCGCGCCGGTTGCGAGCGATGTCGAGCCGAGATCGCCCGAGAACGGCGACGTGCCGGTGCCGCTGTCGGTGTGAAGCTGCACAGCGAACTGGTGTACGCCGGCATAGCTGGGCGTGGTCAGGTTCAGCGTCATGGTTGCGGTGCCGCTGTCGAAGTCGTTCAGGACGGCGTTGGTGGTTCCGTTGGCGGCGAGTTCGTCGAGGTCCACAAGGTTGACGTCGAGCCCCGACGTGCCGCTCGTCGCGCCGATCATGAGCGACAGCGTGACACTCTGGGCCATGCCGCCGAAATCGACGTCGAAGCGATACAGTTCTTCGTTGGTGTCGCTGACGTTGCCCGTGAAATTCAGGCTGGCCTGGGCGGACAGTGTGCACGCGAACAGCGCCGCGAAAATCGATGCCGTCAGGTAGCGGTAAGTCATGGCTGCCTCCGGTTGGGTTGTGCTGTGAGCGAGTGGACAGGATACAAAACGGCGTGATCGGATCGGCAGAGCTTTCTGGCAAATGCAAACCGGGTAAAGTGCCCGCATGGACGCCGAAGACGCCTATCTGTTCCGTCACGCCGTCGTGCGCGATGCCGCCTACGACCTGCAGGTGCCGTCCGAGCGCTCGCTGCTGCACGGGCTGGCGCTGGACGTGCTTGAGGGCGTGCCCGGCTTGAACACGCCGGCCAACGGGCTGGAACTAGCGCGCCATGCCCGCCTCGCGCAGGAAGGCGGGCGCGTCGAGCGTTACGCCGAGGCGGAGCGGCGGCATCTCCGTGCGGGCGGCGACTTCGCGCGCTTCAACTACGACTACCGGGCGGCGCTGGAGGGCTTCGAGCGCCTGCACCAGTTGCTGGCCGACGACCCGCCCGAGCGCGCGATCGTGGCCGACATGCTCGCGGATGTGCTGCAGCGTCTCGGGCGGCATGCGGATTCGCTGGCCTGCTTTGAAGAGGTACGCGAGCACGCCGCCAACCCGGAACTCGTCGGGCGCGCATTGATCCACCTGGCGTGGATCGGGCTCGAAATGGGCAGGCCGACCGAAGACCTCGCCGTCGAAGGCGAGCGCATCGCCGAGGAAGTCGACAGCCACCGCCTGCGCATCGCCTTCATGATGCTGCGCGCGCACCGCAAGTCGTTCGACGGCGACCCCGCCGGCGCGGCGCGAGACATGGAAGCGGTGATCGACTACTGCGTCCGTACGGAGGACACCGTTCAGCAGCTTGTCGGGCACGGCAACGCCGCGCAGTACCACGCCGAGGCCGGGAATCACGAAGCCGAGAACGCGCACCTCGACGCGGCCGAGAAGCTGTGCCAGGCGCCGCAGATGCGGCACTTCCTGGCGAACATCGTGAAGGCCCGCGCGCAGGCGGCGATCCGTGCGGACGATTACGAGTCAGCGCTTGCGTACGCCCGCGAGGCCGTGCAGATCGGCGTGGATACCGGCGGAATGGGTTTGCAGGCGAGTTCGCTGTGCGAAGTCGCGATCGCGCAGACGGGGCTTGGGCAGTTCACCGAAGCGTTTGAGACGCTTGAGGAAGTGCGCTTCCTCGTCGCTGAGACGGCCGACGTGTCGCTCGCAACCTCGTGGATGAAGGCCTACGCCGGGCTGATGCTGGCCTGGGGCAAGCCGGAGCAGGCTGTGCCGCTGTACGAGCAAGGGCTGCGCGAACTGGAAGGCCAGGTGCCGCCGCGCGTGTTTGAGGAACTCGAAGCTGAGCTGAAGCGCCTCCGCGGCTGACCCGCAATCAGGCCACGACCTTCCACTTTTCGTTGCCGCAACCCCGCCCGCCGCTAACATGAAACCGCAACCCGGAGAACGTTCGTGTCCAAAGGCCTGAAGTGGCCATTGCTGATATTGGCCGGCGGCGTGCTGGTACTGGCGGCCGTCGGGCACGACCTGTGGCTGCCCTGGCTGCAGTCCCAGTTCGACGATGGCGGCGCCGCGGACAACAACTCCGCGCTGACCGCCGAGGCCGCCCCCTCACTCGACACCGACGACGCGACACCGGACGACGACAGCACCTCGCTCAGTGATGCCGACGCCCGGGCCGAGCGCGAACGCCTCGCGGCCGAGCAGGCGAAGCGCGACGCGGAATCCGAAAAGGCGAAGAAGGAAGCAGCCGCGCGCGCGGGCAAATCCGCGAGCGACGGCAAGCAGGTGAGCGGTACTGGTGCCGCCGGCGCCGACACGGCAAAGCCCGCGGATGAAGCCGCCGAAGAAGAGGAAGAGCCTGCCCCGATCGAGACGGTCGAGGGCCAGCAGATCAACCCGAACCTCGGCGGTGCATTGGGCGAAGTCAGCGGCCGGCGCATCGCGGGCTGGGTGCAGGACAAGTTCGAGCCGGAAGCGGAGATGTATGTCGAAATCCAGATCGACGATACGGTCGTGTACAACCTGCGCGCCGGCAAACGCAGCGACCACAAGAAGCTCGGCGTAATCTGGTACTTCGAGCAGAGGCAGCCCGAACTGCTACAGGATGCCGAGAAGCACGTCGTGCGCGCGCTCGTGTACCGCAACGACCAGCACGGCAAGACCGAACTGCGCGGTTCGCCCCGTGCCAAGAACGTCGGCAACTATCCGCGCGGCAAGTTGGAGGAAGCCACACCCGAAAAGGGCATCAGCGGCTACGCATGGGACCCCGACACCAACGAGAAACCGTGCCAGGTGATCGTGCGCATCGACGGCGAGGACATCGCCGAACTCAAGGCCGACGGCAAGAACGAAGAGTTGAAGAAACGCCGCATCGCCCCGACCGACACCTGCGCCTTCAAGACGCCCTGGCCGGAAATGCTCGACGACGGGCTCGACCACACGGTGCAGGTGTTCGCCGTGGACACCGACGCCGGCACCGAGCACGAACTGGACGGCAGCCCCCGCGTGGTGAACTCGCGCAGCGGGCTGGCCAACGAGGCGCCGTTCGGCGGCTTCGACATCTGCAACAAGGTCGTGCTCGCAGGCTGGGCGTGGGACCCGGACGCCGGTACTGGCAGCGTCGATGTGGAAATCTGGATTGACGGCGAGAAGTTCGCGCAGGTGCCTGCCAACAGCAAGCGCGACACCCTGCGCAACAGCAAGGTCACGCCGGATTCGTACCACGGCTTCGTGACGACCACGCCGACCGCGCTGCTCGACGGCGGCACGCACACGGTGCGCGTTTACGCCATGAACTACCCGAGCGGCGTTAAAGTGGAAGTAAACGGCTCACCCAAGCAGTATCGCCTCGAGGAAAACACGCCGCCGATGGGCGGCTTCTGGCGCGCCGACGACAACACGCTGCGCGGCTGGGCCGCCGACCCGGACCTGAACAGCGAGGCCTGCGACATCGAGGTCTACATCGACGGCAAACTCTGGAAGCAGATGAAGGCCGACCACCGCGAAGACTGGCTGATCGGCAGCGGCTTCGCCCCGAACGCCGAACACGGCTTCGCCATCAAACCGCCGGAATTCGTCAAAGACGGCGAGGAGCACGACGTACAGATCCTGGCGCTGAACTACCCCGAGGGCGCGCCGAAGAATCTGGGCACGCGCACGATCGGCGTCGCCAGCGTCTATCCCGGGTTCTGGACCAGCGACAAGCTGCTGGATACGCGCGTCAGCAAGGGGCTGTACGTTTCCGGCGTCAGCCCGTGGTACGACGCCTACCACAAGGACGTTAAGGTGGGGGACGTGCTGCTCGAGTACGACGGTATCGTCGCCGGCAATCCCGAGAAGAAAGACAAGGAAGGAAACGTCACCCAGGAAAGCACCATGACCACCGATTTCCGCGTCTGGCTAAACACCAGGAAAAAGAAGAACGACGTCGTCCACTTCAAGTTCTGGCGCGACGGCGAAACCTACGAGGTCGACGTGAAGATGGGCGAAATCATAGGCAAGTGAGTCGGCCGATATCCCGATCCCTATGCGACGTATCAGCAAAATCTGCCAGCGCGGCTATGCCGGGCTGATCCGCCCGTTTGCAGGCAAGGCCGCCGAGCCCTGGCCGATGAGCCGCGGCGAGGACATCGAGCCGGTGTTCGTGGTCGGCTCGGGTCGTTGCGGCAGCACCCTGCTGCGTCGCCTGCTGATCGCCGGCGACGAGCTGCAGATCGGCCCGGAGCTTCAGGGCGTCGGCCCGATGCTCGAGGAATGCCGCCGCTCGGCCGGGCGCAGTTGGAAGTACCTGAGCGCGATGGCTTGGCACCACCTGTCGCTCTACAACGAGTGGGACGACTACGAGCTCTCGCGCCGCGAAGTGCTGAAGCGACTGCGTGCGATCCCGACTGAGATGCGCAGCGCGGCCGCAATGCTGGATGCGGTGCACCGGCTGTACGGCGAAAAGCACGGCGGCGCGAAACGCTGGGGCGACAAGACGCCCGGCCATTCCGGCTACATGCCGATGCTGCACGAGACGTTCCCGCGCGCGCGTTATCTGCACGCGTTGCGCGACGGCGTTGACGTTGTGGTCTCGTACCTGAAGACGAAGCTGGCACGCTCGCCGGCCCATGGCGCCGGCATCTGGATGGACAGGGTCTCGAAGGTCGCCGAATTCCAGCAAGCGCACCCGGAGCTAGTGCGGGAAGTCCGCTACGAAGAACTGGTTGCCGACCCGGGGGCGTACATGGCGGGCGTCTGCGAATTCGTCGGGCTGCGCTGGGACCCCGCGTGGGCGAATCGAACCGACCACGTGAACGACATGGGCGACGTCGACCGGCGCGACTGGCACGAAGCGGTCAGGCGGCCCGTGAACACGTCCGCCGTCGGTCGCGGGCGGGAAGGGCTCGACCCGGCGATGCGCAGGGAACTCGCGGTCATGAACGATACGCTGGTGCGGTTCGGCTACGAGCCGCTGTGAGTATCTCCGGCGCCGTCCATCCCGGGGCGCAACTCCCTTGCGCATGCCTCATGCAGGTGCTGCTGCGATTGCTCTTCATCGATGGTCTGGGATCGGCCGACAGTGCCCGCGCCTTCGGTGCGGCGCGCGACGACCACACCCAGGTTCGCGAGCCAGGGCAGACGCGGCAGCAACAGCGCATCGAGGATTCGGCCGGCCAGGCCGCTGCGATTTCTCAACGGGTCCACCCAGCGGCAGCCCGGCAGCCAGCATGTGAACTCGAGCCCGGTCAGTGGCAGCGCCTGCCGCCAGAAGTTGACGCTGCGCAAGCGTGTCCCGCCGCGTGATTCGATCGGTCCGTCAAGGAACGCGATGGATTGCCCGGGTTCCATTCCGGCGGCGGCCGCCGCAACCGCATCCAGGAGATCACGGTCGGACGGACGCCCGAGCGCCAGGGCGGGCTCGCAGACATCCGGTGTTGCCAGCCCGTGCCGCTTGGCCGTGCGCGTCATGAGACGGGCCCAGCGCTGATTGTCCGAAGGTGTCCACGCAGGTTCCTGTGCCGACGGCGGATTCTCCAGCGGTTTGCGGCAGACGGCGATCAGGTGATCCCAGCGTTCCCGTCGCGCCGTGCCGATCTTGAATCGGTCGACAAGCGCCTCGATGTCCGTGTCAGCAGCCTCCTTCACGTATGCCGCGTTCAGCTTCGCCCGCTTGCGCAAGCGCCTCAGTACCCGAAAAAAGAACCGCCACGGCGCGGTCAGCAAGCCCTTCATATAGTAGCGCTCGGCGCTGTGCGCGTTGCGGGTGCGCTCCAGGTCAAACGCTTCGTCCTCAGCGTACAGCCCCTGCACGTCGACTTCGCCGAACGCTGTCGCCAGCAGCGTACGATACCCGGCCGCGTCGTATTCACGCAGGTGTTCTTCAAACGTCGGGACCTGGTTGATGAGCAAGCGCCCCGGGCGATCCGGGGTGGTGACGACGAACGTCCCGCCGGGGGCCAGCACCCTCGCGATCTCGGCGGCGAAAGCGCGGTCGTCCCAGACGTGCTCGATGACCTGGAACGACACGACTACGTCAAAGCTGTCATCGCGAAACGGCAGCCGCTCGCCGTTGGCGCGGACGACGGGAACGCCGGTTTCCGCGTGCGCGATGCGCGCCAGGCGCTCGGACAGTTCCGCGCCGACCAGCAATCCCGCGTACGGCTTGAAGATGCGCAGCCCGTAGCCGCGGTTGGCGCCGACTTCAAGCACCTTCCTGCCTTGCAGGCGTGGCAAAACCCAGTGGTAAGCGGCCAGTTGACGCGCAAACAGCAGCCGGGCCGCTGCCTGGTCGAAACCGTCGGGATGCGTCGCGGGCCGCCGGCGAAGCAAATCGGCGAGCACCCGTTTCAACTGTGCTTGAGGCATCGTCCTACCTGCTGCGAGGCTGGACTATACACTGGCGCGGGGGCAAGTTCACGAGATGCGGATACTGGTCGAAGTCAGCTGGGGGATCGGCAACATGGTCCAGGGTACGCCCCTGTGCCGTGCGCTGCGTCTGCTGGGGCACGAGGTCGACCTGTTCCTGAACAACGACAGACTCGCCGATGCCGTTGCGCCGCTGTTCGCGGAATGGGATGCGGTTGCCAAGGTGTTCACGCGTGCCACCGAGATCGACTTTGCATCCTACGACGTCGGCATCTGCTGCTTCGGTGAGCACCTCACGGCCACGCGCATGCCGCCCGGCTTCTGGTACGACTTCGGCTGGTACAACCTGCGCGGGCGCAACGAGGCGGAACTCAACCTGCGCCCCGCCCGCCTGCTCGGCTACACCGGCCCGCTGCCGCCGTCGCACGTCCACTGCAGCGACCGGGACTTCGAGCTTGAGCCCGGTACGGTTGTGCTGCACGCCGGCTGCGACCCGGCCAACACCGCCAAGCGCTGGCCACATTGGGGCGAGGTCTGCAAGCGATTGCAGGCCTGCGGCAACCCGGTGGTGATCGTCGGTACCGACGCCGACCGCAGCACGAGCAACTGGGAGGCCGCCTGGCGCTGCGAGTTCAATCTTCCGCTCACCGACGTGGCAGCGTTGTTGAAACAGGCGACGGCTTACATGGGCAACGACTCCGGTGTCGGGCACATCGCCGCAGCCGTTGGCGTGCCCGGTGTCCTGCTGTACGGCCCCAGCGAGCCGGTGAAGAACGCGCCGAACTCGAAGGTGCTGCGCCAACTGATTGCGCCCGCGCAGGACGGAGAGGGACGGCAGCTTACGACGGGTCCGGTCGTTCCGGTGGAGCGCCTCAGCCTTAGTGAGGTGTGGGCCGCCGTCGAAGCCGTACTCGAAGACCCGCAACGTGACCCGGCGCGCGAACTGCCAGCGCCCGCCGACGAGCCGGTGGTGCCGGACATCTCGGGGCCGCCGCCGAAGCCGTCCATCGAGACCGCCGACAGCATGGAAGAGTGGCTGCAGGAACTCACAACCTGGCACGCCCGGCAACTGATGACGACGGACAACCGCGACGACGTCCTGCGCGCCGGCATCCGCGAGGCCGCCCGGGCGCACCTGCGGTTGAGCAGCCTGTGGAGGCGCGAGCCCGGCGGCGTGGCGTCGGCGCAGGCGAGCTTTCACGCCAAGGCCGCCATGCGGGCAGGCGCGCCCATGCGCGGTTTCGCGGCCCGGGTGATCAATCGCCTGTCGCGCGGAAGGTGAACGCACGCGCACTCTTTGCCTGTGTCGGACAGGCGCTATCTTCTTTCCATGCCCGGCACCGTGTCCGTCCTGATACCCACGTTCAACCGAAGCGGTTTGATCGGCGAGGCCATGCGCGGTGTGGCGAAGCAGACCTGGCGCCCGATCAAACTCGTAATCGTGAACGACGCCAGCACCGACGACACAGCGGCGGCCATCGAGGAAGCAAAGCAGGAGCTCGAGGCGCCGGATTTCCATGTGGTGGTGGTGAACCTGCCTGAAAACAGAGGCTGTGGTACCGCGCGCGCCGTCGGGCTGGAGACCGTGACCGGCGCCTACGTGGCGTTCCTCGACGACGATGACGACTGGTTCGAGACCAAGCTGGAAAGGCAGATCGCGCTGCTGGAACAGACCGGCGCGGGCGCCTGCACCTGTTACATGAAGCAGATCCGTCCCGAAGGCGAAGGGCGCTACCCGAGCGCGGACAAGGAACTCCCGGAAGGCCGGTGCGCCGCGGCATGGGTGCGTGGCGACGTGCTCGCCCACATCAACACAGTGGTTTTCCGCCGCGAGTTGCTGCCGGAGGTTGGGCTGTTTCCGCGAGACATGCGCATGCACGACGACTCGGTCTGGCTGGCGAAACTGGCGCACGTGGCCGAGTTCTGCGCGCTGAAAGAGGTGCTGGGCGTCTACCGCTTCAACCCGGCCGGCGTGTCGCGCGTGTACACGGTCGACGACCTGGCAAAGCAGGACGACGACATGCACTGCTACTGCATGCTGGTCAAGGAAGACAACGAGCGCCGCCCGAATTGGGACGAGCAGGCCTGGCGCGATTGGGTCAAGTCCCTGTATCCCGAACTCGTGAAACACCAGTTGTGGGCAGGGCGGCTGGGCCGGGCGCGCAAGCTGTGGAAGTTTGCGATGCAGGCCACCGGCGCCGACCCACGCGTCGCCCGCTTGCGCGGCAAACTGTGGAAGGGCCGCCTGCTGGCGCTATTTGGCAAGCGCTTGAAACACCCGAAGTATCCAGACGGCAGGCTGCCCGGCGCTTGATCGCATTCAGCCCTTTGCTTGGCACGCGCAATCGCTATCTTCTCGCCATGGCGAAAACAGCGTTCATTACCGGGATCACCGGCCAGGACGGCAGCTACCTTGCCGAGTTGCTGCTCAGCAAGGGCTATACCGTCTACGGGCTGATCCGCCGGTCCAGCACTTTCAACACCGACCGCATCGACCACCTGTACCAGGACCCGCACGAGAAAGACTACCGCCTGCACTTGGTCTACGGCGACCTGACCGATAGCAGCAACATGTTGCGCCTGCTGCGTGAGGCCAAACCCGACGAGATCTACAACCTCGGCGCGCAGAGCCACGTCAAGGTCAGCTTTGACATGCCGGAATACACCGGCAACACCGTCGCGCTGGGTGTGACACGCTTGCTCGAGGCCGTGCGCGACCTCGGGCTGGACTGCCGCTACTACCAGGCCAGCAGCAGCGAAATGTTCGGCAGCGCGGCGCCGCCCCAGAACGAACAGACCAACTTCCAGCCGCGCAGCCCCTACGCCGTCGCCAAGGTTTACGGCCACTTCCTTACCGTTAATTACCGCGAGGCGTACGACCTGTTCGCGGTCAGCGGCATCCTGTTCAACCACGAAAGCCCGCGGCGCGG
>JAGQRI010000128.1 GCA_020425515.1 Planctomycetota bacterium
ACAGCTCCGCGCCCTGGGTGTGGACTACGCGGGCGGTCTGCTACTAGACGTCGGCGTCTCCAGCTACCAGTTGGACGAACCTGAGCGCGGTTTCAGTTTTCGCGAAGCGGGACCTGTGGACATGCGGATGGACCCTGGCGGGGGTCCATCCGCCCTCGAATACCTGCAAGGCGCGCCGGAAGATGACCTCGCGCGCGTGATCTGGCGCTACGGCGAAGAGCGGCACAGCCGCAAAATCGCCCGCCTGATCAAGCGCGCCCTCGAAGAGGACCGGTTGAGCACAACCGAAGACCTCGCGGAAATCTGCCGGCGCGCCTACCCGCGCTCCGCCAAGGCTTCGGCAGGCAGGCCCCACGGCAAGCACCGCATCGACCCGGCCACGCGAACCTTCCAGGCTTTGCGCATTCATATCAACGACGAACTCGGCGAGCTCGAGCGCGCCCTGGCATCCGTGCCCGACGGCATGGAAGAGCGCGCAGTCGTCGCCGTGATCAGCTTTCATTCGCTGGAAGACCGCATCGTCAAACACGCCATGCGAGAGTGGCAGCAGAAGTCGCTGGGGAGAATCCTCAAGCCTGCGCCCATAACCGCCGATGAATCGGAGCGCGAGGCCAACCCCCGCGCACGCAGTGCGAAGCTGCGAGTCTTTCACTGGGGGGAGGCCCCGGGAAAGCCCGAAGGGCCCGACAGGTATCGCAGCAAGAAACACAGGCGGAAGGCGGAAAAGCAATGACCAGTAACCAATGTCCAATGACCAATGACCCGCAACGGTCGGTAGCTGAGAGCATTGGTCATTGGTCTTTGGCTATTGGTTATTCGCTGTTCATCCGCGTCCACCAGGGTGAAGGGCGTCCATGAACCTCAAAACCGGCATCCTGTTCGTCATCTTCTGCGTCTCGCTGGGCGGGGTGATTGTGGGCCAGCGCCTGCAGATCCGCAGCGTCGGCTTCGAGGCCGCGCAGTACGACCGCGAGCTTCGCGACATCCACGAGCAAAAGCGCGTGCTGAGCACGCAGCTCAGCAACAAGCGCGACCCGGCCAACATGATTCGAGCGGCCCGCGACGCCGGGCTGCCGCTGGTCGCCCCCGAAGGCGAGATCGGCCCCCTGCCCGGCAAGAAGAAGTCCAAGGAAGAGGTAGAGGCCGAGAAGGCGAAGAAGAAGGAGGGCGCATGAAACTCCTCTTCTGGTTCCTGCGTGAAAAGGGCGGCAGCGGCTCTCCGCGGCTGACGGCGCGTTGGGCGCTTGGTCTGCTTGTCGTATTGTTCTTCGGGCTCGCCGGACGCCTGTTCAGCCTGCAGGTGTGGCACCACGACGACTACATCGCGCAACGCAACGCGAACTCGACGCGAACCGTCGTGCTGCCCGGCACCCGCGGCGGCATCTACACCGAGGACGGTGTCTGCCTGGCGCAGACGACCTTTTCCGGTGCTTCCTTAGTGATTAACCCACGTGCGGTCCCGGCCGACCAGCGCGCCGATGTGGCGACGCGCCTGGCCGCGCTGCTGGGGCGCGACGGCGACTACGCCCGCGAGCTGGAGGTCGAGCTCTACCAGCGCCGCGACAAGTACTACTACAACGTGATGCACGAAGTGCCGGACGACGTCGCCGAGAGCATCGCCAACCTCGTGCGCCAGGGCGACCTGCCGGGCGTCGAGTTGCGCAAGATCGAAACGCGGCGCTACCCGCTAGGCAACTTCGCCTCGCAGATCGTCGGCTTCGTCGGGCGAGACATGTACGGACAGGAAGGCGTCGAGCGCGCCCTGGAAAAGCAGCTTTCCGCGACGCCGGGCAAGCGCGTGATCATGGTGGATGCGCTCGGCCACCCGATCGAAAACCTGGACGACGAAATCACACCCGCCGTGGATGGCGCGAACGTCTACCTGACGATCAATTCGGGCATCCAGGCGATCGTTGAGGACGAACTGATCCAGCTCGTCGACCAGTGGGACCCGATCACCGTTTCCGTCATCGTGATGGAAACCAACACCGGGGCGATCCTCGGCATCTCCAACTATCCGAACTACGACCCCAACAACCCCGGCAGCGATGCGGCGGCGCGCAAGAACGCGGCCATCACCGACACCTTCGAGCCCGGCTCGATGTTCAAGCCGCTGATCGTCTGCAGCGCCTACCAGCGCGGCATGCTGACCCCGGACAGCCTGGTCGAGTACACGCCGCAACTGATCGTCCCCGGGCGCAAGAAGAACGTCAACGACCACGGGCACGAGATCCCGAACGAGTACTACGTGCAGCAGAATGGGCGCAACTACGTGACAGTGAACCGCGCGCTGGTCAGCAGCAGCAACACGGTCATGACGCGCATCGGGCTGATGCTCGGCTGCGAGAACCTGCACGACTCGATTACCGGTTTCGGCTTCGGGCGCCGCACGGGCTTCGACATGGGCGGCCCGCGCTTCGGCGAAAGCTCCGGCGTGGTGCGCCCGCTGGACCAGTGGACGGTGCCCAACTCGATCCCGAGCGTCAGCATCGGCTACGAGGTGCAGGTCACCCCGATGCAGATGCTGAACTGCTTCAACGCCATCGCGAACGGTGGGCACGTCTACAAGCCGTGGGTGATCGGCAAGGTCCAGTCGCCCGACGGCAAGCTGCTGTACGAGGGCAAGCCAAGCATTCTGACCGAGAGCGGGCTTTCCGAGAAAGTCACCCGCGAGCTGATGAACGAGACGCTGAAAGGCGTTGTTGAGGACGGCACCGCGACCTCTGCCAACATCGCCCAGTACCGCATTGCCGGCAAAACCGGCACTGCAATGAAGGTCAAGAACGGACAGTACACCAACGACAAGGTCTGCAGCTTCGTGGGCTATGCACCGGCCGACAACCCGGTGATCAGCGTGATCGTTGTGGTGAACGAGGCGCGCGGCAAGGTTTACAACAAATGGGGCTGGGCGATCCGGCACTACGGCGGCACCGTCGCCGCGCCGACCATGTCGCGCATCGTGCTGCGTTCGCTGAAGCAGCTCGGCGTGCCCGACGACGCCCCCGAACTTCCTGATGATTCCGCCAGCAAGGACTGATATGCGTTTCCAGTCGCTCGCCCGGGCTTTGAAAAAGCTCGATCCCAAAATCTGGGTGCTGAATGACCAGCGCCTGCGCATCACCGGCGCCGTGGACGACAGCCGCCAGGTAATGCCGGGCAACCTGTTTGCAGCACTGCCCGGCAGCAAGGCCGACGGCACGGAGTACGTGCGCGATGCCTTGAACCTCGGCGCGAGTGCGCTGCTGGTCGGGCGTCCGATGCGTGAACTGAAGCTCGTGCCGCAGATCGTCAGCGACAACCCGCGCCGCACGCTGGGGCACCTCGCGAGCATCCTGTACGGCGAGCCCAGCCGGCACATGAAGGTCATCGGCATCACCGGCACCAACGGCAAGACCACCAGCGCGTTTGTCATGCGCGAGATCATGGAGCGCTGCGGCATTCGTTGCGGTTTGATGGGCACGGTCTGGAACATCGTCGGCAGCGAACGCCGCACGGCAAAACTCACCACGCCGGGAAGCCTCGAGGTGCACCGCATGCTCGCCGAGATGCGCGCCCACGGCCAGGAAGCCTGCATCATGGAGGTCAGCAGCCATGCCCTCGACCAGCACCGCGTCGCGGGCGTGCGCTTCAAGGGCGCGATATTCACAAACCTGACGCGCGATCACCTGGACTACCACGGCGATTTCGACACCTACTTCAATGCCAAGGCCCGCCTGTTCGAGATGCTCGACCCGGTGCAGAGTGTCGCGGTCGTCAACCTGGACGACCCGTACGGCAAGCGCATGGCCGGCCGCTCACGCGCGGTCTGTTTCGGCGTCGGCGAGCATCCCGAATCCGACGTGGACATCGAGCAGGTGAAGCTCGGCGTGCACGGCATGTCGTTCGGCATGCGCTGGCTGAACCGCGGCTCGCTGTTCCACAGCCCGATGACCGGCCACTACAACGTGCAGAACCTGTCCGGCGCGATCACCATGGCGCTCGCGCTCGACCTGCCGCTGCCGAAGATTCGCGCCGCCGTCATGAACTTCAAGGGCGCGCCCGGGCGCCTCGAGCGCGTACCGTTCGACAAGCCGGCGCCGAGCGTGTTCGTCGACTATGCCCACACGCCGGACGCCATGCAGAACGTGCTGGCCACGCTGCGCCAGGTTTGCGAAGGGCGGAAGCTGACCTGCGTGTTCGGCTGCGGCGGCGACCGCGACCGCACCAAGCGCCCGAAGATGGGCGCGGTGGGGGCCGAGCTTGCCGACCGCCCGATCGTCACCAGCGACAACCCGCGCAGCGAGGAACCCGCGGCCATCATCGAAGAAGTCCTCGCGGGCTTCCCACCGCAGAAGCGCCCGGCCGAGGTGTACGTCGATCGCCGCGAGGCTATCCGGCGCGCCATCGCGCAGGCTTCGCCGGACGACGTGGTCGTAATCGTCGGCAAGGGCCACGAGGACTACCAGATTTTCTCAGATCGCACGGTTCATTTTGACGACAAAGAGGAAGCCCGGAATGCCCTGGAACACTACTGGGGCATCGCAGGAAGCGGCCGCCGGGCACTCGCAGTCACCTGAACCGGGATCACGCCATGCACAACATGACCGTCCAGGACGTTCGTCTGGCCGTCGGCGGGGAGTGGATCCGCCGCCCCGACGACGCCGACGGCAACGAGGCCGAGGACAGCTCGCGCGCACTGGCCGTTACGTTCGGCGCGGTATGTACCGACACGCGGCGCATCGTGCCCGGCGACGTCTTCGTGGCCCTGAAAGGCGACCGCTTCGACGGCGCCGATTACCTTCATGAGGCCCAGTCTCGCGGCGCGCGCTGCCTGATCACCCATCGCGTTCCCGTCGAGTTCACCCCGAAGGTCCCGACCATCGTCGTGCGCGACAGCCTGAAAGCGCTCGGCCGGCTCGCGCGCGCTTCCCGCGACCTGCAGCGCGCCTGCATCGTCGGCATCACCGGCAGCAACGGCAAAACCACCACGCGCGAAATGACCAGCGCGATCCTGAAGCGCAATTTCACCGTCCTGCAGAACACGGCCAACGAGAACAACCGCATCGGCGTACCCAAGACGTTGCTGCGTCTTTCCGAGCGTCACGAATTCGCAGTGATCGAGATGGGCACCAGCGAGCCGGGCGAAATCCGTGAACTCGCACGCATCGCCGGGCCTCAGTGCGGCGTGCTGACCAGCATCAGCGAAAGCCATCTGAGCGGGCTGGGCAGCCTGGAGGGCGTGATCAAGGAAAAGTCGGAATTGCTGGCCGCCATCCCCCGCGACGGCATCGCCATCGTCAACTTCGATGACCCGCGCTGCGTGAAGGCGGCCGAGCGCGCCAATTGCCGCGTGGTCAGCTACGGCACCGACATGCGCTGTGAGTTGCGTGCCGAGGACATCCGCACCAACCGCTACGGCACGCACTTCATGCTGAACGGGCGGCACGACTTCCGGTTGCCCCTGCACGGCGAGCACAACGTGATGAACGCATTGGCCGCGATCGCGGTAGGCTGGGTCAGCGGCGTGAACATCGGCGACATGCAACTGGCACTGCGGCGTATCGAGCCCGTCGGGCGGCGGCTCGAGTACCACGAATACGCCGGCATTGGATTGCTCGATGATTCCTACAACGCGAACCCAGCCAGCACCTGCGCTGCGCTCAAGACACTCGGCAGTTTCCCGTGCGACGGCCAGCGCATTGCCGTGCTGGGCGACATGCTGGAACTGGGTGACGAGTCCGAGCGCCTGCACCGCGAAGTCGGCTGGCTCGGTACCACGCAGCCCGTGGACCTGGTGATTGCCGTCGGGAAGGAAATGCGCGCGCTGGCCGACGTGTTCGACGAACACTTCTTTGAAACCGGGCGCGGATGCGTCTGGCGTTTCGACACATCGGAAGAAGCTGCGAAACACCTGCTGGCCGAGAGTCGCGCCGGCGACCTGCTGCTCGTGAAGGGCAGCAACGGCATGAAGATGAACCGCATCGTCGAGGCCTTCCGCAAGCGTTACGAGGAAGCCGAGGACGGCAAGCTGCGCCCGACAACGCGCGAGCGCCCGATCGGCGACCCGCTGCCGGAGTTGATCCGCAGCGCACGCAACTCGCGCACGGCCGCGGCATAGGACGGACACCATGAACATTGCACACCCGGAACTCAGCTGGACCTTCGCCGTGACCCTGTTGGCAGGAGCGTTCGCGCTGTTCGTGGTGGCGGGGTTGCTCAGCGCGGCGGCTGGGCGGCTCGTGATCCCGTGGCTGGTGCGGCGCAAACTCAACGACGGCGAGCAGCGCAAGGCGAGCGATTACCTGAACATGCTGCACGCCGACAAGAAGAACACGCCCACCATGGGCGGCGCGTTCCTGGTACCGGCAATGCTGGTGGCCGCTGCCGTCGGCGGAGTCGTACTGACCCTGTTTGGCGCCGACCCTGTGCGGGTTTGGTGCGGGCTGGGCGCGGCAGGCTTTGCCGTTGTTGCGCATGCCGGGCTGGGGCTGTGGGACGACTACTGCAAGCTCACCAAGCGCGGCAAGGATGGCATCTCCGGCAAAAAGAAGCTGGCCGCGCAGACGACCATCGCCGCGCTCAGTTGCACGGCTGCCTGGCTGCTGGTGGGGGATGCAGGCGCCAAACTGGTGTTGCCTTTCATTGAGTTGCCGATCGGCTGGCTTATGATCCCGCTGGGGACGTTCGTCATGGTCGGTGCGAGCAACGCATACAACCTGACAGACGGTTTGGATGGCCTGGCGGGCGGCACCGGCGCGATCGCCTTCTACGCCATGGGCGGTGCGGCCGCGCTGATGGCGATCTTCGGCAACATGGACGCGAGCCTGGGTTGGACCTGTGCCGTGCTGGGCGTTTCGGCTTCGGGCGCGCTGGTCGGCTTCCTGTTCTGGAACCGCCATCCCGCGCGCGTCTTCATGGGCGATACGGGAAGCCTTAGCCTGGGTGCGCTTATCGGTTTCATCGCCGTGCTGGGCCGGCTTGAGCTGGTGCTGGCCGTGGCCGGCGGCGTGTTCGTGACGGAAGCGGCCTCGGTGATGCTGCAGGTCGGCTACTTCAAGGCGACGAAGGGCAAGCGCATCCTGCGTTGTGCGCCGCTGCATCATCACTACCAGTTCGGCGGCATGCACGAGTCGCAGGTGACGCGCAGCTTCTGGAAGTTCGGCATGGGCTGCGCCGCGTTCGCGCTGGCGCTGCTGCCGATCACCATCCAGCCAAAGTCCGAGCCGCAACCGGCCCCGGTCGCCCATCAGCAGACCGTCCAGCCCGGCGACGCCGTCGTTGAGAGATAGCTACTTTCCCTTGGGTTTGCTTGGGATGTACGGGAAGGTCGGCGCGGACTTCGTCCAGTCAATGAACCAGCGGTCCTTCTTCTTCACGAAATACAGCGTTCCCTTGACCGAGTCCGCTCTGATGTTGCCGGCGATCGGCACCTGCATGTGCGCGACCACCGTTACCTCCAGTTCATAGGTCGTCGCGCCGGCCGGTACGCTGATGAAGCCGTTGGGCGTGATCGAGTCGATCACGACAAAGTTCGCCTGCTGCGGCACGGTTTCTTCCCAGGCCTGCTTGTCCTCTTCGGACATGTCGGTCAGTGCGAACAGGTCGTCCCAGTCGTGGTCGTTGGTTTCGTCCTTCGAGCGCTCGACCAGCGCCCGGATCTGCGCCTCGTCGGACTGTTCGCCCTCGAACACACCAAGCCACCAAAGCACGCAGACGATCAGAACCAGCAGGACGGTTCCGGCGACGATGTTGCGAATGAGCAGCTTCTGTTTCTGGTCCATGCTTCAATTCTAACGCGCGGCAACGCAAAGAGGACGGCCCGGAGCCGTCCTCTTTCGCATATTGGCGTACGATTGTTCTAGCGGCCGATCTGCACATACTCGCCGTCGCAGGCGCGGGCGAGCGCGCTCAGGGTGGTGTTGTCCTGCGGGTTGCCGACGCCCACGCAGTTCACCGTAATGCGCGCGATGCGGTTGCGGTCTTTGATTTCGTCGACCATCAGCTTCATGATCGGCGCGTACAGTGCAGCCCGTTCCTGCGGGCTCTTGCCGGCCCATTCCTTGTCTTCACCGCTGTACTTGCCCCAGGTGGCGTAGCCGTCGGTGTACATGAAGATGGTGTCGGGCAGCGCGTCGTCGCGATGGGGGCCGGTGACCGGGCCGTCCTTGTCCTTCTTCTTTTTCTTGTGCTTGCGCTTGTCGACCTCGGCGCCGGCGATGGCTTCACTGAGGTCGTAGGCGGCATCCAGCGCGCCGAACACGTTGGTGCGCCGGTTGCCCTTGAGCCCGCGCAGCCACTTGGCGACTTCCTCGACGTTCTTTTCGTCCGTCGCCACCAGCTCTTCCTTCCAGGCGGTCGCTTCTTCGGCGAAGGCGATGATCGTGAAGGTGGTGTGCTCGGGGTCCATGACCTCAAGGCTGCGGATGATTTCCTCGCGGGCGAGGTCGAGCTTGCAGTTGATCTGCGACCAGTCCAGCGGGCGGCGCGGGTCCTTGTCGTCGCCCGGGCCCGAGGTGATGGACTTCTTCAGCTTCTCTTTTTCTTCCTCGCTGATCTTCTGGGTCATCGAAATCGAGGTGTCGATCAGGAACACGTAACGGTCCGAGAAGCTCTCGGTCTTGAACACCTTGACGCGCGTGCCGCGGTCGCCTTTGCCGGACTTGGCGGGCAGCCCCTGCTCGGCGCGTTTCTTTTCCTTGAACCAGTCGATCCAGGCATCGGGGTCGGTGCCGAGGCGCTCACCGGTGATTCGCTCGAGGGCGTCGCCGATCACTTTGCGCATCTTGCCGGTCTCGATCGCCAGCGCGTTGATCAGCGCCAGGATGGTCTGGTCCTTGTTGAAGCTCGCGGCCCGGACCAGCGCGTCCACCGTCACGTCGCGGATGCGCCAACTGCGGTCGCGCAAGGCCTGCATCAGGATGTTGTAGGTGTCCTGGTTCTCGACGTGGTCGCCGAGATACCGGATGGCGAGGATGCGCATGTCGGTGTCTTTGTCGCCGCCTTCGTTTTTAGCAAGGTCGATCAGCACCTTGGCGCAGGCTTCGTCATCGAAGTGGCGCGCGACCGCGTCGACCATCGCCATGCGCGGGCGCAGGCTGAAGTCGTCGCGGTTGTTGATGTCTTCCTCGAACTTGGCGACCTCCTCGGGGTCGTCCATGGTCTTGATGCATTCGAGGATCTGGTTGGCGATTTTGTAAGCCTGCTTGGGGCGCCCCTTGGCTTCCTTGGGCGCGTTCTTGTCGCCGCTGGCGGCGTCCCAGGCGCGGTCGCATTCGTCGAAATACTTCAGCAGCTCAAGGGCCAGGTCGTGATCCAGCAGCCCCTTCAACTTCTCAAGCGCGTCGACGACTTCATCGACCGCTTCCTTGTCGCGTTTCAGGAAGTTCTCGGCCTCGCCCCAGGCTTCCTTCTGGGCTTTCTTGTCGATGTTGCCCTTGGCGGCGACCGGCTGCGGGTTCAGGCTCAGCAGTAGCAGGCCCACCGTAAGCGCGGCGAAAATGGCTAGTGATTTCATCTGTCCTCCTCCGGCCCACAGTCCTCTCAACTCTTACGAATTGCTGTGGTTACGGCACTGATCTTAACTCGGCCCAGTCACACCAAGATAACCGATACGACCGTTTCTACCTATATTCTATGTGGTCCCAGTCGGGCTTTCGTTTCGCCAAAAATGCTTCCGCGCCCTCGGCTGCATCGTGCAAGCTGAGCAGTCTTTGCAGGTAAGCCTGTTCGATTGAGCCCACGCCCGCCCGGAAACGCTCCGCCGCGCCCGAACGCAGCAGCCTCGTTGCCTCTGCCAGCGGCCCGCGGGGCAGGTTGCTGTAGGTTTCGATCAACTCGTCGCCGACGGCGCGCAGCGCGTGCTCGCCCTCCGCCAGGCGCAGACCGGCGCCCCGTTTCTGCAACTCGGCGGCAGGGAATACCCTTCCGGACTGGATCAACTCCGCCGCCAGCGCGCCCGGCAACCTCTGCGGCATCAACACCAGCGCCGCCGGCGGGTAGCAGCCCAGTTTGATTTCCGGCGTGCCGAGTTGGGCGTCGGGCAGCGCCACCAGTTGGTCGCATGCCAGGCAGAGTTCAAACGCGCCGCCCAGGCAGCGCCCGTTGATCACCGCGATGGTCGGCACCGGACAGCGCAGGACTTCCGCGATCAGCCCGTGGGCCGATTCCAGCATGCGTTTGCAGTTGTCATGCCCGATGTGCTCGGCGACGTCCGCGCCCGCCGAAAACACGCCTTCAAGGGCGCTCTGGACAAGCACGGCGTTGTGGTCGTCGCGCTGGCGCAGGGCTTCAAAAGCTCCGCGAAGCTCGTCCTGCACGGCCGCGGTCAACACGTTCAGCGGCGGTGCGTTCAGCGATACGCGGGCGACGCGTTGCTCGACCGATACCTCGACGGTTGCCATGCTTCAAACCTCCGGCTCGACGTAGCTGTAGCTTTCGAGCTTGCCCGAATCGTCAAATTCCAGCCGCCACGCCGACGCGTGCCCGCAGCGGTAGCCCGGCACGCCCAGACCGTGAAGCGCACCCGGGATGTTATTGCTGTGCGCCACCCAGACCATCACGCCTTTCACTTCGGGCACGCCAAAGCTGCGTGCGATGTGCAGCTTTTCGTCGATCACGGGCTCCAGCCCGAGCACCTCACCGATGGCGGCGGCGGTCTGTCTGCAACGCTGGTGCGGGGCCGTACGCAGATCGGTTACCGGCAACTTCGCCAGGTGGGCGCCCATCCACTGCGCCTGCTTCAGCCCGCGTTTCGACAGCGGGCGCGCGGCGTCGCCGCCGTCCCAGTCGTAGGGCGGGACAGGCTCGGCATGACGGATTAGATAAAGCGTACCCATGGGATGATCGAACGGTGATTCGGCAAACCTGCAAAGCCCGTAAGATAGCGCGCCCGGATGGTACTTGTGTATAACCGGGAAGGCCCGACAACCGGAGAATTCCATGAAGACAAGGACACTGCTCGCCTTCATCCTTCTGCTGGTGCTCGGTGCTTCGTCGTTCCAGACGCAGTCCGCGCCCGAAGCGCCCGTCAGCAGCCTTGACGATTACGTCAAGCTCGAAGCCCGCATCGAGGCCGTGGTGACGAAATGCCGCCCGGCCGTGGTAGCGATTCGCATGAGCCGCTCATCGGGTTCCGGCTGCTTCATCAGCGAGGACGGCTGGATCGCAACTGCCGGCCACGTCGCGGGCAGCAAGCCGGGCACCAAGTGCCGCGTGATTACCTTTGGCGGCGAGACCTTCGACGCCGTCACGCACGGCTGGCATGAGAACATGGACTATGCCCTGATCAAGGCGGACACCCAGGGCAAGAAAGTACCGTTCTGCAAGCTGGGCGAATCCGAGAAAGTGATTGCCGGGCAATGGCTGATCCCGATGGGACACCCGCTGGGGCCAGAGCCGGGGCGCGACGCCGTGGTGCGCGCCGGGCGCTGCCTGCTGCCCGAAAACGCCCGCAGCATGATCGTGACCGACGCGCCGGTGATCAGCGGCGATTCCGGCGGGCCGGTGTTCGACCTGAACGGGAACATCGTCGCGATCAACCAGTCCATCCAGACCAATAACGTCAGCATCAACAACGTCACCCCCGTCAAGCTGATGCGCGAGCTGATGGATGACCTGAAGGGCGACAAGGGCTTCGGCAACGCCGCCAACCCCAGTTGGGGCAAGGGCATGCGTGAGCCCGAGGAAGGCAGCCTGGTCGGCGACGAGGTCAAGAAGTACCAGCAGGCGCTCAAGAACCTGCAGGACCGCAAACTCAAGCGCTGCTGTGAGCTGTTCGACGAGCTGTTGAAAGCCGACAAGCGCACCGCCGACGTGCTGTACAACGCGGCCTGCGCGTACTCGCTGTATTCGGCGCAGTTGAAGGACAAGGAAGCCGAGGAAGCCGCCAAGAAGGCCGTCGCAGCGCTGGTCCGCAGCACGGACGCCGGCTGGCGCGACATGGACCACGCCAATACCGACACGGACCTCGACCCCGTCCGCGACCGCGATGATTTCAAGGAGTGGATGAAAAACGGGCGCCGCGCCGGCAAGCATCCCGTCGTCGGGATGACCGTGCGTTCGTACCGCGGGCTGCGCGTAGAAGACGTGCTGCCGAATTCACCGGCGGGCAAGGCGGGCTTCGAGACGGACGACATCATCGAGCGCATCGGGCGCGAAAAACTCAGCAAGGCGACCGACTGGGTCGATTGGGTGATCGAAAACGGGCTGACCATGGAGGACGAGATCAAGGTCAGCCGCCGCGGCAAACGCCAGGTGCTGCACCTTGCCGTACCGGCGTTCGGCGCCCGCGTTTTCGGGCAGGGCGGCGCGCGCATCATCGAGCTGTTCGAGGGCGGGCTGGCGTTCAATGCCGGTCTGAAGGAAGACGACGTGATCATCCGCGTCGGCGAAACAGAAATCGAAGGCGCGCTCGATTTCGCCAACGCCATGATGATGATCGATGGCAACGCCGAGACCGAGCTCGAGGTCAAGCGCGGCTACGGGCGCGAGAAGATCAAGTTCAGCTACAGCACCGGCGACGTCGGCGGCGACGACGAAAGTTCCGACGGCAGCCTCGCCCGCGACGATTGGAAGCAAGGCGATCATCTGCTGGTGCAGTGGTCGAAGCTGCTGCGCGAGAAGGCCGCGGGCGCTGTGTTCCCGGTCAAGCAGAAGGGCAAGCAGATTGCGTTCGCCACGGCGGTTGCGGCCGAGGGTCTGCTGATCACGAAGGCGAGCCAGGTCGACCCGGATGACAAGATCGAGCTGCTGGATGGCACCACGCCCTTCGAAGCCAAGGTGATCGCCCGCAACGACCGGCACGACATCGCCCTGCTCAAGTGCGACCGCAAGTTCAAGAAGTGGATCGATTTCAGCGCCGGTACCGCCAGCGAGGAATACCCGAAAATCGGCACCATGCTGGCGACCGTGGACGCACACGGCGACGCCATGGCCCACGGCTTCGTCGCGCTGCCGCCTTACGACAGCGACAAGATCGCCGGCCAGCCCGACCCCAACAGCCCGTTCATGGGCATCGCCGCGCGCGACGCCGACGGCGGCGGGGCCGAGGTTACGAGCGTCACGCCCGACATGCCGGCAGCCAACGGCGGCATCAAGGTGGGGGACGTAATCCTGAAGCTGGAAGGCCAGACCGTTGAGGACTGGAACGGGCTGATCGCCATGATCCGCGGGCGCAAGGCCACCGAGAAGGTCACCTTCACCGTCAAGCGCGGCGGCGAAACGATGGACCTGGAAGTGCAACTGGTTCCGCGCGCCGAGGCGCTGGGCCAGAAAGCCCCTGCCAAGGGCACCGGCAAGCCCGAGCTGGGCATCTACGGCTGCGGCAAGGCGCCCGAGGGCAAGGGCGTGCAGGTCGGTTACATCAAGCCGGGTTCGCCGGCCGAGCTGGCGGGCATTTCCAGCGGCGAGATTCTGCTGAAGGTGGACGACAAGGAGATCACCGACCAGCGTTCGCTGGATGACATCATCAAGGGCCACAAGATCGGCGACTCGGTTTCGATCGTCGTGCTGCGCGACGGCAAGGAAACCAGCATGGACATCGAACTGGCTGAAGAAGACGCCCCGCCTCCGCCGCCGGGCAACGGGCGCCCGAACGTGAAAGGCCCGATCAATGACCGTTACACCCACATGGGCAAGGTCATCCAGCATGACGGTGTGGTGTTGCCGTCGCAGCAGGGCAGCCCGGTGTTTGATCTGCGCGGCAATCTGGTGGGTTTCAACATCGCGCGGGCGGACAGAACCCGAACTTTCGCACTGAGCGCACGCGAAATCGCCAAGATTCTCGCTGAACTGACCGCAAAGGGCGATTGATGTCGCGTTTTCGCCGCCAATGATTGCGGTTTTGCCGTCCCAAACGCCAAGGCTGCACGCTATGATCTGCGACTATCTGAGTTTATGACTTCGCCGACGGTCGGGTGGAATGGCGAACACGCAGGCAGATATCGACGAAGCGTTCCTTAATTATGTGCTCGAACGGAACATCATAAGTCCGCTCGAGGCGGAAACCTGTCGTTCGGAACTTCGCCGCAAGAAAACTACTCAGAAGCAACTGACCATGCAGACGCTGCTGGTCCACAAGGGGCTCCTGACACAGGACAAGGCGTCCGCCTACTTCGACATGATGATGCAGGTGTTGTCGCAGCCGACCCTGCTCCCCGACGAAGACGAGACAGGCCGGGCGCCCGCTTCAAACCGCAGGCCGACTGACCGCAGGCCTACCGGCAACGTCCCCGGCGGAAGCCGCCCGACCGACAGGCGCACCACCGACCAGTTGCGAGCCGAGAACAGGCCCACGGACAAGCAGGCGCCCACCGAGCCTCTGCCGGAGCGCGCGACCCGCCCGGTTGAAGACAGCCGCGCCGGCACCGGCGGCAAGAGCACCACTTCACGCAGCACCGCCCGCCAGAAGGACGACGGCTGGAACCTGCAGGACGATTCGGACGCCCTCAGTGCGACGGACAAGATCGTCCCGGCCGGCACCATCATCCAGGCCAGCGAGATGACGATCGCCATGATGCGGCAGAAGATCGGCATCGACGAAGGCGTGAAGCTGGTCAGCGACAAGATGCAGTCCAGCCTGGCGCAGTACCAGCCGGACGCGCCCGCCGACAAGAAACGCTACGTCGTGGTGCGCGAGATTGCCCGTGGCGGCATGGGCAAGGTGCTCGAGGTCGAAGACACCGAGCTGCGGCGTTCTGTCGCATTGAAAGTGTTGCGCAAGGAGTTGCTGGGGCGCCGCGACGTCGTCGAGCGCTTCCTGGAAGAAGCCCAGATCACCGGGCAGCTCGAACACCCGAACATCGTGCCGGTCCACGAAATGGGCGTGGACGGCGCCGGCAACCTGTACTTCACGATGAAGTTCGTGGAAGGCTCCAGCCTGTCCGAGGTACTGCTGCGCCTGCGCGAGGGCAACCGTGACACCGAGCGCGAATACCCGCTGCTGCGCCTGCTGGATACCTTCATCAAGATCTGCGAAGGCATGAGCTTCGCCCACAACCGCGGCGTCATTCACCGCGACCTCAAGCCCGCCAACATCATGGTCGGGCGGTTCGGCGAAGTGCAGGTGATGGACTGGGGCGTGGCGAAGGTCGTCGGGCGGCAGTTCCGCAGCTTCGACAACGACAGCGGCATCGTGCTGACCGACCGGCTCGACGCCGGTTCAGTACACACGATGATGGGCTCCGTCATCGGTACCCCCAGCTACATGTCGCCCGAGCAGGCCAAGGGCGACATCGACATCATCAACCACAAGAGCGACATCTTCAGCCTCGGCGTCATCCTGTACGAGATGCTCTGCCTGCGTTCGCCCTGGACCGGCAAGTCCAGCGACGAAGTGCTTGAGCAGGTCCGTGAAATGACGCCGATGAAGCCGCGCGAGCGCAACCCCGAGGCGGAAATCCCCGCCGAACTCGAACGCCTGGCGCTGAAATGCCTCGAAAAAGACCCCGAGGCTCGCATCGACACGGTCAAGGAACTCGCCGAGAACGTCCGCAGTTTCATCGAGGGGCGGGCGATGGGCTCGGTCGAGTACTCGCCGTTGCGCCTCGCCATGAAGTGGGTCGGGCGCAACAGGAAAGAAGTGATCGGCGCGTTGCTCGCGTTGCTGATCATTGCGGGCAGCGTCTTCGGCACGATCTGGTACATCAAGAAACTCGACCAGGACAAGATCCTCGGGCTCAGCGACGACGCCAAGATCCTGATGGCCGAGTGGGAGCCGCTGGCCAAGGACGGCAAGTTCCAGGATGCCGAGGCGAAGGTCGACGACGCCAAGCATCTCTACCAGAAGGTTCTGGTCGTCGACGAAGAAGACCCGACCGCGCTGGAAGGCTTGCAGCAGGTCGAGCAGGCGACCGACAAGATTCGCGCGCTGCGCACGAAGGCGGACCAGAAGGCGGCCCTTGAGGAACAGCGCGACGCATTGATCGCCGACGGGCGCAAGTCATTGAAGGCGGGGATGGCCGACCAGCTGACCGGTTATCACCTGATGGAAGAAGCCTACGCCAAGGCTTCGGCCGCGCTGGCGCTGGACAAGAACAGCAGGGAAGCGGCTCAACTGCTAGCTGAAGCCGCCAACGAACGCGCCAAGGTCGCGGTCAGGCTGCGCCGGGTGAACGTGCTGAAGTTCTGGATCGATCGCTTCTCGGCCGTGCCGAACCTGTCCAACGCGATGAAGAAAGAACTCGACGAGCGCAAGTTCGACCTGCAACGCCTCGGCGGCGGCGGCTGATTCAGCCAGCGAGTAACTTCGGCAGCGCATCCAGGTCCACGTTGCCGCCGCTGATCACCACACCAACACGCTTGCCCGAAAACTGCAACGCGCCTGAGTGCAGCGCCGCGTAGGCCATTGCGCCCGTGGGTTCGACCACGAGCTTCATGCGCTCCCAGATGAACCGCATGGCCTCGATGATCGCGGCGTCGTCCACCGTCACCATGTCGTCCACGTTGGCGCGTATCAGCGGGAACGTGAGCTGCCCCAGCGAAGGCGTGCGCGCGCCGTCGGCCACAGTCTCGGGGTTGTGCACGGTCTGCAGCTCGCCGGTTTTGAACGAGCGCGTGGCGTCGTCTGCGGCCGCCGGCTCAACGCCGATCACCTTGCAGCCCGGGCGCAAAGCGCGGGTGGCAACCGCGCAACCCGAAAGCAGCCCGCCGCCGCCGCAGGGTGTCAGCACGACGTCGAGGTCCGGGACCTGTTCGTGCAACTCCAGCGCAACGGTGCCCTGGCCGGCGACGATGTGCGGGTGGTCGTAGGGCGGGATCAGCGTCAGACCGCGTTCCTCCGCCAGCTTTGCACCCAGTTCCTCGCGCGTCTGTTTGTGCTTGTCGTACAGCACCACTTCCGCGCCGTAGCCGCGCGTGGCCCGCAACTTCACCGCGGGCGCGTCATCCGGCATCACGATCACGGCCGGGATGCCCAGCAGCTTGCCGGCCAGCGCAATCGCCTGTGCATGGTTGCCCGAGCTGTAGGTCA
>JAGQRI010000129.1 GCA_020425515.1 Planctomycetota bacterium
TCGTGTCCTTCGACAGCTTCACCGAAGGTGAACTTTCCGTTTTCACCCTCGGTGAGCTGTTCTTCCCGCAGCGCGAAATCGACCAAACCTTCCGGCGTGGCGTATTTCTCGGCGAGCTTGTCTGTGAGTTGCCCGTAGACCTTCAGGCTTTCGTCGCAGAAATCCTGCAGCGTCTTTTCCAGCTCGGGGTCGCCCTGTACCGCCGGCGGCACCACGAACTGCGCCTCGGTTTCGTCCACGTAGCGCTGGCTGAGCTGGCTATACGCGAAGCCGGCACGGTGCCGCACCAGCTCATGCGTCAGGCTGCGCGAGATGCCGGTCAGCAGCAGGCTGAACACCGCGTGCTCCAGCACGCTGCCGTGGCCCACGCCGATGATGTTGCTCAGGTAGCTGGCGTTGTCCTTGCGCCCCTGCTTGCCGCCGAAGCTCATGTAGCAGATGCGCCCCGCCAGTTCCGGGATGCACTGGGCCGGGTTGTCGGTGTCGGTGATCCACTCGTCGGCCTCGTTCTCGAGGAAGCGTTTGACCTCCTCCTCGGGCATGACCTGCTTGCCGACCAGATAGATGTTTGCGCGTTTGAAATACTTCTGCATGGGTAACCTCGCGCGGGACTCTACAACGGCGCGCGACAGCGGCGGCAGTGTTGAAAGGTGTCGGAAAACAGGAGGCAGGATTCAGGCGGCAGGAAAAGCAAAAGCCCGGCACAGCCGGGCCCCTGATCTCTGGCCTCCGACCTCCGACCTCTACATGAGCATCGGGTCGACGTCTTCGTCGGGCGACAGCCCGGTTTCGTCCGCGGGCGCTAGCTCTTCTCCTTCTTCCGGCCCGTCTTCAGGCACGGTGAACTCGCGGGTGGATTTTTCGATCTCGTCAAACTTGTCGAGCGCCGGCTTGGTCTTGGCGGCGTCGTTGGGGTTCATGGCTTCAAAGAAGCGGATCTGCGCCGCGAAGTCCTGGGCCGCGCGCGCGATTTCGCCCACCGCCGTCGCGATGCGCCCGCGCACGTGCCGGATGTCGCCGGCCTCAAGCGTGCGGTCTTTCTCCAGCCCGTCGTTGAGCTTCTTCAGCTCGGCGAGAGAACCTTCCAGCTCGCTCGTGACCTGCAGGAAGTCGCCCGCGAGGTTGTCCGGCTCAGCCGGCTCGGTGCCCGTGGCGAAAGGTTCGGTAATGGAGGCGCAAAGGCGCGAGGCCTCAACGCGCTTCTCAAGAAACAACAGCGTAAGTTCAGCAGACATGCGAACCCCGTAAGCTCGGACCATCGTTCGATTTGCGCATGATACGACATTTTGCGTCAAGCTGAACAGCTTTGCGCGGTAGTGGATAACCTCTGGATTGCGCCGTCACGAAAGTTTGCCGGATGGCGCCGCCCGGGCTATTATCCGTGCAGATTCAGCATTACTGACCCAACCTGTTTATTTCCGCGAGGACTCCATGAAGAGCACTATGTATGCGGGCGGCGCGTTGCTTGCGCTGTTGCTGCTGTCAGGCATCGGCCTTGCCCAGGACAAGAAAGAAGACCACAAGTCCGAGGCAAAGCCCGAAACCTACGACCTCTCGATCAAGTTCGTGAAGGGCCAGAAATCCCGGTACAAGACCAAGACGGTGGTCACCACGTCATCCGAGGTCATGGGCCAGAAGACGGAAAACGAGAACACGAACGGCGGCACCACGGTATTCGAATGCACGGGCGTGGACGAAGACGGCAACGCTAGCGTCGTGATGTCCTACGACAAGCTCACGGTGAAAATCGTTTCAAACGATGCAACGAGCGTCGACTACGACAGCGAGCGTGACAAGGTCGAGGACGTCGACGAGAACTACCGCCCCGTCGTCATCATGAAGGACTACAAGTTTACCGCCACCGTTTCGCCGGAAGGCAAGGCCACCGCCGTCGAAGGCTGGGACGAGTACATCAAGGGCGCCAAGAAGGTGGCAAACCCCGAGACGGCGGACCTGTTTGCCAGCATCCTGACAGACCAATCGATCCGCGACGCCGTGGAGTGGCTGTACTACCCGAACCACAAAGACGCTGTGAAACCGGGCGACAGTTGGGAACAAAAAAGCGTACGCGAACAGAAGATGATCGGTGAGATCACCAGCACCCGCAAATACACCTTCAAGGAAGTGGCCGAGAAAGCCGGTCGCCTCTGTGCCCACCTCACACTGGAAGGAGACATGAAGGGCAAGGAAGACTCCAACTATCAGTACACGGACGTGGACTGGAAGGGGAACGTCTGGGTGGACCTGAAGACGCGCGAGATTGTCAGCGACCATAACGTGCTGAAGTACACGCTGAAAATGAAACTCGGAAGCATGGAAATCAAGGCGCCCTCCGAAGTCAACACGACCATGGACCTGATCACGGAGGACAACGAAGACGCCGAGACTCCCAAAGACGGCAAGAAGGACGCCGACGGCGGGAAGTAGCTGTTTTCAGGCTCGCGGCGGCGGATTTTTCGCCGCCGCGTTCGCATTTGGCGCCTTCATGTGTGACAATGGGTCTGGAGGCCAGCCATGCCCTATGTCTTCTACGACCTGCCGGCGGATTCTTCCGAACTCGAAACCTACAACGGCTACCACGTCGCCCGCGCGCCGAAAGTCGCCGGCGGCGGGCCGGTCAAGCGGGAAGACCCGCACGCCGGGCCGGACGAACTGATCCTGCATTACCCCAGCATGTCCACCAGCTTCCCGCCGCGCAGCTACACCGTGCGCCGCGCAAGCAACGCGCTGATCCGCGTGGCGCCCGGGCGCAGGCTGACCATGGGCGGTTTCCTGACCACGCCGCAGCTCGCCTCGCTGCTTTCGGTCCCGAGCCTGTGTTTCGTCCTCGTCTGGCTCATTGGCCGGCTTTGATTTGCTCGTAAAACGGGCAGGGACGCAATTTCGCGTCTCTGCTCGTTTTCAATATGGCTGACTTCGCACTCAACCGGCACCTGCCCGACCTCAACGTCCCCCACGTCAGACTGGGTGAGTACCCCACGCCCGTTGAGCACCTGCCCGCGCTGGGCGACGTCTGGCTGAAGCGCGAGGACCTGTCTTCCCCCCTCTACGGTGGCAACAAGGTCCGCACGCTGGAAACGCTGCTGGCCGACGCGCAGGCGAAAGGCATCGAACGCGTCTGGACCCTCGGCGCCTACGGCAGCAACCAGGCCGTGGCATGCATCCTTCATGCCAAGCGCATCGGGCTCGATCCCGGCGCGGTGCTGTTCCCGCAACGCGCCACGCCCACCGGCGCGGAGAACCTGCGCGTCAGCATCAGCGAGTGCGAGCACCTGGTGATGCTGCGCAGCATCTTGACGTTCCCGCTGCACTGGTGGCGCCTGCACCGCGAGAACGGGCGCGACAGCTACCTGGTGCCGCCGGGAGGCGCGATCCCGCTAGGCGCGCTGGGCCACGTCGCGGGCGGGCTCGAGGTGGCCGAACAGGTGAAGGCCGGCGTGATGCCCGCGCCTGAGCACATCGTGCTGGCGATCGGCAGCACCTGCACCACGGCCGG
>JAGQRI010000017.1:0-7079 GCA_020425515.1 Planctomycetota bacterium
TCGTCATCCGCGTTCGATACGACAAGCGCCTGCTGAAACAGCTACCCGAGGAATACGAGGATCGAGACGAGTTCTACGAACAATTCGAGCCGATCCGCCTGCCGTTGAAACCCTGATGCAACACCCCGCAAGCCTGCGATAAAGTGCGCCGCGATTTATAACTGATAGCGCATGGCTGCAGAGCGATCATGGCATCATGTTGACCATGCAGACAAATGAGCCCCGCATCCAGATTACCCGCTACGCCCTGCAGGACATCACGGCCTGGCTCGGCGACGAAATGCCGCGCTTCGCCCGGGAGGAACTCGCAACCTTCGGCGTGAAGCTGGTCGGCGCGCTGGCGGTGGCGGGCGTGTTGACCGTGATCATGTTCGGCGTCGTGCTGCGCTTCTTCATTGATCTGGGGGCGTTCGTGTTTCTGATTCCCGTCCTCATCTTCACGGTCGGTTTCATCGTGCAGGCGTTCGTGCACCACAAGGCGCACGGCGTGATGCTGATCGATGGCAAGCGCATCCGCTTCGAGGACGAGCACTCTTACATGAAAGGCAGCGAGGACGACCTGCTGAGCCAGTTCTTCCGCTGGGCGCTGGTCCCGGCCTGGCTGTTCTTCTCGGCGTTCGATTCGCTGGCCAAGGCGTGGCGTTTGCATCGCGCCGACCCCGCGCTGTGCGCCGAGATCGCGGCCGGGCTGGCGGCCGTCGACCGCCGCGTGCCGATACCGGAAATCGAACACCAGTACCGTGATGAAAGGCTGGTCCAGACCGTACGCGCGCTGCTTAGCTTCCCCGGCGTGCTGGTCAGCAGCCGTGAATACCCGTGCCTGCTGCTGAGCAAGGAACTCGGCGACACGCTGCGGCAGATGCTGTGACTTTCCCGCTTCCCGTATGTAGATTCCGCCCATGCGAAGCAAAGAACGCCGGGCGCGCGCCTGGCTGAACTATCTGCAGTCCCCGGTACGCCGCTTCATGCCGCTGTTCGGGCTGGTGATGGGGCTGGTGCTGATCGGCGGCATCTGCTTCTACTTCCTGTACAGGCAGGAAAACCTCGGCTTTACCGAGGCCATCTACGTCACCTTCTGCCTGATCTTCATGGAGCACCTGTACCCCTACCCGCAGCACCCGCTGCTGGAATTCTTCTACTTCATCCTGCCGCCGCTCGGGCTGATCCTGGTGCTCGACGGTTTTGTCCGCTTCACCTACGCGGTCGTGCGCCGCGATGAGCACAGCCCCGATTGGGTAAAGGCCATGAGCGAAACCATGAACAACCACGTCGTGCTGTTCGGCCTGGGCAAGGTCGGCTTCCGCATCCTGCAGCAGCTCGTCGCGCTGGAAGAGCTGGCGGTGGTGATCGAGAAAGACCCCCACTGCCCCAATTTCGCCTACGCGAAGATCCACGGCGTGCCGGTGCGCATCGGCAACGGGCGCGAGGAAGGCATCCTCGACCAGGTCAACATCGCGAACGCCAAGTCGCTGATCTGCGCGACCGACGACGACCTGGCCAACCTCGAACTCGCCATGGACGCCCGCAAAGTGAAGCCGAAGCTGCGGGTCGTGCTGCGCATGTACGACCAGGAACTGGCCGAGAAAATCAAGGACACCATGGGCATCGAGTTGGCCTTCAGCACGGCCATGCTTTCCGCGCCGACGTTTGCCACGGCCAGCGCGGACGGGGCCATCCTGAACAGTTTCTACGTGGATGACCGCCTGCTGGTGATCGCGCGCATCGAGGTGAGTGAGGGCTCCGGGCTGGTCGGCTCGACAGTCGGCGAGTTGATCCGCGCGCACCAGCTTGTGGTGGTCAGCTACAAACGCGGCAGCGGCACGATCTTCCATCCCCCCACCGACGTGGCGATCGAGAAGGGCGACGTGATCACCCTCGAGTGCGAGCCGCAGACCCTGAAACGCCTGCACGGGCTGAACCGGGACGCCGCGGTCGCGTAGCCCCAAATCGCCCAATGCGCGGGTGACAAATCCCGCCGAATAGGCTTGAATCCGTGGCTATGGGGGGTGGGACTCCAGGCGATCGATTGGAACTCGAACGCGCGCGCAGCGTGCAGCTTTCGATGTTGCCGAAGGTGCCGAAGATCGACGCCCTCGAAATCGCCGCCAGCTACCGGGCCTGCGACATGCTCGGCGGCGACTTCTACGACTTCATCCTGATCGACCAGTGGCGGCTCGGCGTCGTGATCGCCGACGTCTCCGGCCACGGCACCGCGGCGGCACTGCTGATGGCGGCCGCGAAGAAGGTCTTCCAGTTGTGCGGGCGCGGCAACCTTTCGCCCCGGCAGGTGCTGCTCGACGTCAACGACAGCATCCGCCCGGACGTCCCCAACGGCATGTTCCTCACGGTCCTGTACGCGGTAATCGACATCCGCACCCACAGCGTCTGCTTCGCCAGTTGCGGGCACAACCCGCCGATCGTGCGGCGCGGCGACCAGGTCAAGGACGACTGGAAGCACGACAACGCACCGGTGATCGGCATCATGCCGTCGTCGCGCCTGGGCAAGCACCTGAATGAAGAAGTCCTGCAGATGCAGCGCGACGACGTGCTGGTGGTCTACACGGACGGCCTGACCGAAGCCTTCAACAGCGCTGAGGCCATGTACGGCGACGAGCGCCTGCTGGCCGGCGTGCAACGCGCGCCGCTGGGGGCGCCGCAGCAGATCGTGGACGCGATCCGCGCCGACGTGGACGCCTTCCGCGCCGACGCAAAACTCACCGACGACGAAACGCTGCTGGTAGTGCGTTTCGACGAAGCGCGCGACAACGTCAGCCCGCTGGTGGCCGCGGGCGCGCCGGAAGCGACGCTGCCGACGTTCAGCTCACCGATGTTCGGGCGCGAGCGCGACCTGGCCGACCTCGCCGGGCGCCTGAAAGGGAAATCGCACCCGCTGATTACGCTGACCGGCGCGTCGGGCGCGGGCAAGTCCCGGCTGGCGGCGGAAGCGGCGGACGCGGCCCTGGCGACGTTCCCGGGCGGCGTCCACTACGTCGACCTGCAGCATTCCGAAAGCGTGGCCGACGTATGCCGGCAGGTCGCGACGGCGCTGCGCCTCGGTGACGACGAAACGCGGCTCGGGCTGCGTATCTCGATGGCCCTGCAAAGCGGCTCGGGGCGGGCGCTGCTGCTGCTCGACAACTGCGAACACGCCCGCGAGGCCGTGAGCCGCTGCGTTGAGGAATGGTCCGCGCGCGCCGACAACCTGCAGATCCTGGCAACCAGCCGCGCGCCGCTGATGGCCCCCGGCGAAGTCTGCGTTTCCGTCAACCCGCTGGCGACGCCGCGCGCCGGCAAGGACGTGCTGAAGACGCCGGAAGACGCCGCGAAATTCGACTCGGTCAAGCTGTTCGTCGAGCGCGCCGTTGAAACCGACCGCGCCTTCAAGCTCACGCCGCAAAACTTCACCGACGTCGCGCACATCTGCTCGAAGCTCGACGGGCTGCCGCAGGCGATCCAGCTCGCGGCCGGTCGCGTGGGCGTGCTTTCGCCGCGGCAGATTCTCGAGCGGCTGGACAAGCGCTTTGAGCTGCTGCGCAACGGCAAGCAGGACGAACGCAGCACGCTGCACGGCATTCTCTCCATGAGCTGGGACCTGCTGCCCGCGCATGAGCAGCAGGCACTGATGATCCTCAGCCAGTTCCCGGACGGCTTCCAGCTTGATGCGGGCTCGCGCGCGCTGGAAGGCATCGGCGAGCGCGCGCCCGAAGACCTGGTGGTTTCGCTGTTCAAGCAGAGCCTGCTGCATTCCGAAACCATGGAAGAACTCGACAACGAGCGCCGCTTCACCATGTTCGAGTCCGTGCGCGCCTTCGCGCAGGTGAAGCTGAAGGCGTCGGGTGAACAGGACGCCGCCTGGGATGCTTTCGAGCGCGCGGTCGTCGAGTACGTGAAACACTGGTGGCAGGTCGAATCCGAAGACGGGCTGTCCGTGGCCGCGCGCCGCATCCGCCACGAATCCGAGGCGATGCTGGAAATCATCCGCCGCGGGCGCTCGCCGGAAGCGCGCGCGTGGTGCGCGGTGATCATGGCGCCGCTGCTGCACGCGAACGGCGAAATCGACCGCGCCCAGCAGGTGCTGCAGGAAACGCAGGCCGACCTGCCGGCGAACTCCGGGGTCGCCGACTGGATTCACGTCACCGACGCCGGGCTGCGCGTCGACGACGCACCGGGCGAAGTCGCCGAGGCGCTTGAGGGCGTGGCGGGCGATACCGGGCTGCGCTTCACGGCCATGCTCACACGCGCGGCGGCCTTGCAGGGTGCGGGCAAGCGCGATGAAGCCATCGCCGAGTTGCGCGCGGCGGGCGAGCTGGAAGACCTGACGCCCGTGCGCCAGGCGAGGCTGCTTGACCGGCTGGGCGTGATCTACGGCGCAAGCGGGCGGGCCAACGACGCGCGACGCCTGTTCAGCGCCGCGCTGAAAATGGCCAATGAACAGAAGGCGCGCCACCTGGTCGCGCACATCACGTTCAACCTGGCGTGGGTCAACATGCGCGGTGACAGGCCGGCCGACGCGGTCAACCAGCTCAAGACGGCGCTGGATCTGGCGCAGCAGGAAGGCGACAAGGCCTTCGAGGCAAACGCGCTGGGCGGGCTGGCGCTGGCGTTGCACCTCGCCGGCGAGCGCCAGGGCGCCGAGGCCTGCATGCTGCGCGGCATTCGGCTCTCGCGCGAGCTGGGGCAGACCTTCACCGAGGTCACGCAACTGAACACCCTGACGCGC
Source organism: Planctomycetota bacterium (assembly GCA_020425515.1). Lineage (GTDB taxonomy): Bacteria > Planctomycetota > UBA8742 > UBA2392 > UBA2392 > JACKID01. The sequence continues at coordinate 4,721 of JAGQRI010000017.1, forward strand.
ATCTACCACGAACAGAGCCGCGAGGAAGAAGCCCTGCGCGTGGCGACCCAGGCGAAGAACCTCGCGCACGAAATCGGCGCGCGAAAACCGGAGGCGCTGGCGGAGGGCAACATCGCCGCGCTCGGGTTGCTGCTGGGCAAGGACGTGCAAGGCGCCGAGGAAGCCTGGCGCCGCTCGTACCAGATCCTGCTCGATCTCGGCGAGGTGCGCTCGGCGCTGTCGAGCCTGAGCAACCTCGGCGTCATGATGGGCGAGCGCTGGAAAGCCAAGGGCGGAGACCGCGAGTTGCACAGCGCGATCGAGGCGCTGGCCGAGTCATCTGAAAAACGCCGCGATCTCGGCTACGAGCCGCTGGTGGACGCCGAGTTGCTGCTGGCCGAGCTGCTGGTCGAGACCGGCCGGCACGCCGAGGCCAAGGAACGGCTCGCCGCCGCGCTGCAGGCTGCCCGCGCACGCGACGACGACGTCGCCCGAAAGACCGTCGCCGACGGCGAGCGCCTGATGGCCGAGTTGGAAACGAAATCGCTGGTGCCGCGCCCGCGCCAGGTGAAACCGGGAACGCGCATGCGCGGGCGGGCGAGCCTGCCTTCGGGGCCGCTGGGCGCGCGCAGCCTGCGCAGCAACAGCGACGTGCTGCCGACCGTCAGCGCGCCGCCGCAGGTCGGCTCAAGCGCGCGCCTTCCCACGGTGCAGACGCCGCCGAAGGTCGGCTCCAGCGCCAAGCTGCCGCGCGTGAAGGCACCGCCGGCGAAACATGATTCCAACCCGGTACTTCCGCGGGCGAAGTCGCCGGCACGCAAGCAGGATTCGAACCCCGCCCTGCCAAAGGTTCCCAAGCCCAAGACCAAGGGGCGCGGCAAGGGTGCGCCGGGGCAGGCGCCGCGCCGCCGCCCGCGCGGGCTTCAGTAGCCTGCCTTCATATCCACCCGGTTCGGAATCTCGTCGCCGCGCACAGCCGCGTTCAGCAGCTCGCCGAGGGCTCGCATGCGCAACTGCTCGGTGTCACTGACGTGGCCGCCGCGGTGCGGGCTGAGCACGACGTTGTCCAGTTCGTGAAACGGCAGCGCGGACGGCGGCGTGTTGCCCCACTCATCACGCGAGCCCGGGTATTTCCACCAGACGTCGAGCCCGGCCGCGAAGATGCGCTTCGATTTCAGCGCGTCGAACAAGGCCTGTTCTTCGATGATCGCGCCGCGGGCAACGTTGACAAGGACTGCGTGCGCCGGCAGCAGGGCAAGTTGCTCCGCGCCCAGCAACCCGCGCGTTTCGCCGGTTTCGGGCAGGCAGATGACCAGCACGTCGGCGCGCGGCAGCAGATCCGGCAATGAGTCCGGCGTATGCGGCTCATGAAATGAATCCGCGCGTTTGCGCCGGGCGACCGCCAGCACTTCCATGCCCATCGCGCTGAGTGCTTTCGCCACGCGCTTGCCGATCGCGCCGTACCCGAGCACCAGCGCGACCCCGCCGTCGAGTTGCCGGGCGCGATCCATCTGCCCGCGGTCGGACCAGTCACCTTTCCGGAAGCGCGCGTCGATCGGCACGACCGACTTCGTGGCGGCAAGCAGCAACGCCAGCGCAAGCTCGGCGGTCGCGGGCGCGTTGTGGTGCAGGTTGTGCACGGCGATGTCCGGGTAGTCGGCCAGCAACTCAGCCGTCGATTTCGGCAACCCGGCGAACGGAATCACCAGTGTGTTCAGTTCGATGCCGGCCTCAAGAAGCTCGGGCTCGGGGCGCCCGGCCACAAGGATCGAGTAGTTGTTCAGCCCGGGCGGCTGCGCGCCGAAGCTGAGTTCGATTCCGTCGTCGAGGGTTTCCTCAAGCACCCGGCGGGCATCCTTGTCAGGCTCGTTCTGGATGTGGACGTGCATGCCGCGAGCATACAAATGAAAAGAGGGCGGGCACCGATGCGCCCGCCCCCTTCCCTACCGTTGTGGCCAGGCTAGACGTCCGCGTTGCCCAGGCCTTCCTGCTCCGACTTGCGCAGCTTGCCAAGGTAGCCCGGCAGCTCGACGCCGGCCTGCTCGGCCAGTTCGTGGACCGGCGGCAGCGCGCCGATCATGCTGCTCAGGAAATTGGCGGTGCCGCCCTTGCCGTTGGCGCCGTTGCCGCTGTCCCAGACCGTGACCTTGTCGATCTTCAGGTTCTGGACAGCCTTGACCTGCTCGGCCACCAGCTCCGGCATCTTTTCGATCAACAGCAGTGTTGGGGCGATGTCCGGGCGCTCGGCGCAGGCGGAGACCAGCTGGTTGTAACCGGCGGCCTTGGCTTCGAGCACCTTGCGGATACCTTCGGCCTCGGCTTCGTACTTGAGCAGCACGGCGTCGGCTTCACCCTTGGCCTCGCGGCGACGGCGTTCGGC
>JAGQRI010000017.1:7085-13349 GCA_020425515.1 Planctomycetota bacterium
TCGGCCTCGATCTCGACGCGGCGCTTGTCGATCTCTTCCTGGACGATGATTTCCTTTTCCAGGCGCGCTTTCTCGAGTTCCTGTTCCTTCATGAAGACCGCGCGGGCGGCTTCGGCGCGGGCGATCTCACCGCGGCGGCGCGCCTCGGCTTCCGCTTCGGCCAGTGTGGCGTTGCGGTCGGCGATCTGCGCCTTCGAGGTGTTTTCGCCGTCGACGGCCTCGGCTTCGAACCCGGCCACCGTAACACGGCGGGTACGGTCGGCTTCCTTGCGCCCCTGGTCGGTCTGGGCGGCTTCGCGTGCGACCGCAACCTCCTGCTGGCGCTGGGCGGCGGCCTCAGCGGCGCGACCTTCGGCTTCGAGCCTCGCTACCGCGATACGCTGGTCGCGCTCGGCCTTCTTCTTACCCTCGGTGGCAGCGGCCTGTTCGGCGGCGACCGCGATCACGCGTTCGCGGTTCTCGCGCGCTTCACCGGTGGCACCCATCTTTTCCTGCTCGGCCACTTCGACGCGGGCGGCGTTGATGGCCTCGGCCGCGGCGCGCTTACCGATAGCCTCGATGTAGCCGGACTCGTCGGTGATGTCGCGGATGTTCACGTTGATCACCTCAAGCCCGATCTTGTTGAGCTCGATGGCGACGTTTTCATTCACGAGGTTCAGGAACTTCTCACGGTCCTGGTTGATTTCCTCAATGGCCAGCGTCGCGATGACCAGACGCAACTGACCGATGATGATGTCCGCGGCCTGGTTGTGCACCTGGCGCTCATCGAGCCCGAGCAGACGTTCGGCGGCGTTGGACATGATCTGCGGCGTGGTGCCGATACCGATGGTGAAGCTGGCCGGCACGTTCACGCGGATGTTCTTCTTTGACAGCGCGCCGCGCAGGTCGATTTCGACGGTGATCGGTTCCAGGTTCAGGTAGGCGTAATCCTGGAACAGCGGCCAGACCAGCGCCGCGCCACCGTGGATGGTCTTCGCGGTACCCGTACCGACGCCCTTACCGAAGACGACCAGGACCTTGTTACTGGGGCATCGCTTGTAGCGCTGCGCCAGGAATGCGATCAGGAAGATCACCAGCGCAATGAAGATGATCGAGACGATCCCGACCAGGGTTGCTGTGTCTAATCCCAGAAACATACGCCCGCTCCTTTTCCTTTATGGGTTCCCGCCGTCATTCCGTCGGGCAGACCCGCAGAGTCTTTTCGTCAATCCGCGTCATGACGACCACCGGCTTGAAACTGGGGATTTCCGGGCCGTCGCTTATGGCGTCAAAAGTCAGCAGGCGTCCCTTCACGGTCACCTGCACCTGTCCCTTGCCCTGCCCCGCCTCGGGGATCTTGACGTAGCAGGTACCCTTCAGTCCTTCCGCCTCGAACTGGCGGATCGTGCCGTCATGCTCGAGCTTGCGCATCGAGAAGATCGCGTAGCCGACGCCCAGCGCCGCCACGAAACCGACGCCGAAGCCGCCCAGCAGCGAAATCCAGGGCGCAATGCTCATCGACAGGAACAGCAGCGACATCCATGAGCCGACCATCAGCGTGACGATCGCGGTCAGGATGGTGAAGACCTTGAAGTCCGCGATATCGGCCGCGTCGTGTGCGTGCAGAACGTCAGTCGGGTCGCCCGAATCGAGGGCATCCATCGCGTCCGCCCCGTGCAGGGCATCCGCGGCGTCGGCGGCACCGGAGCCGTCAAGACCGATGAACATCAGCACCAGGCGAATCACGAACAGCCCGGTGGTGATTCCTGCAATCCAGTAAAGTGCGGTTTCCATGACTTCTGTCCTTTGCCCCCTGCGAGGCCGCCCCACGGCTCATTCCCGTGGGCTTGCGCAGAAGGTACCACACCCCCTCAACACTGCCGACTCCAAACCAGCCCGACTTTTGTAGCGCCGCAAGTGGCTGGCGCTACGCAGGTTACATCAACCGCCCGAAACCTGTTAAAAGTCCGGGTGGTTCACTTCAACGGCGTGGGCCACGCGCTGGATCGCCAGCATGTACGCCGCCGTGCGCCAGGGCACGTCCTTGTCCTCGGCCAGGGCCTGCACTTCGTCGAGTGACTGGCGCATGGTGGCCTGCAAGCGCTGGTGGACTTTCTCTTCGGGCCAGTAGTAGCGCTGGCGGTTCTGCACCCACTCAAAGTAGCTGACCGTCACGCCGCCGGCGTTGGCCAGCACGTCCGGGATCACGGTGATGCCGCGTTCGTGCAGGATGGCGTCCGCGTCCGGGGTGGTCGGCCCGTTGGCTGCCTCGGCGATCAGCTTCGCCTTGATGCGCGGCGCGTTATCGGCGGTGATGCAGCTTTCCAGCGCCGCGGGCACCAGGATGTCGCATTCGAGTTCGAGCAATTCTTCGTGGCTGATTTCCTCGCCGGGCATGCCGGCGACTTCGCCGGATTCCAGCTTGTGTTTCACGGCGCCCGTCGCGCTGATGCCGTCGGGGGTGTGCACGGCCCCGCGCGAATCCGAGATCGCGATGATCGTCGCGCCCATCGAGGCAAGCACCTTCGCCGCCCACTGCCCGGCGTTGCCGAAACCCTGGATCACGACGTGCTGGCCTTCCAGCGAGCGGTCCTTGTTGTGGTAGTAGCGGTCAACGCAGTACGCCAGCCCGCGCCCGGTGGCCGAGTCGCGCCCGCGGCTGCCGCCGAACTCGACCGGTTTGCCGGTGATGCAGGCGGGCTCGGGGTGTCCGACGTAGTGGCCGTACTCGTCGGCGATCCAGGCCATCACCTCGGCGGTGGTGTTGACGTCCGGCGCGGGGATGTCGATCTCGGGGCCGATGACGGGCGCAAGCCGGCGCGCGAAGCCGCGCGCGGCACGTTCTTTTTCGCGGGTGCTGAACGACTTGTAGTCGCAGATCAGCCCGCCCTTGCCGCCTCCGAACGGGACGTTCACAACCGCGGTCTTCCAGGTCATCCACATCGACAGCGCCTTAACTTCGTCGATGCTGACGCCCGGGTGAAAGCGCAAGCCGCCCTTGGCCGGCCCGCGAGCAAAGCTGTGCTGGCTGCGGATGCCGGTAAACACCTGCGTCTCGCCGTTGTCGCGCAGCACGGGCACGCTGAACACGTGGACGGCCTCGGGCACGCTGAGGTAGTCGCGCAGCCCCCTTGACAGGTCAATCCGCGCGGCGACTTCATGGAACTGGCGCAGTGCGATGTCCCAGGTGTTGGGCTTGTCGGGCATGGAGGTATCTCCGGAATTCGGCTCTATCTGACAATTCGTTCTGCTGCGCGCGGCTGCAATCGACGACACCGTTGTCGTGTCACCGGTTTGGTCCTCGACGGGACCACGGCCCCGCCTGCGGGCCAAACCCGCGCCACTTCTAGGTCTCGCCGATTTCGCTCGCGCTCGCTACGAACGAATTGTCAGCCAGAGCCTAAACCCGCAACGAGTAGACGGCGACGCCGCCTTCACGCCCGCAGGTCACCATGTTCATCCCGTCCGGGGAGAACGCGACGCCGCTGACACCCTTGGGGTGGTCGGCGAAGGTTGCCACTTCCTCCCAGTCCGGGACGCTTCTGAGCACGAGGATGCGGTCTTCCCCGGCGCTGGCCATCACCCGCGAATCGCTGGTGAAAGCGATCGACCAGACCAGGCTGGAATGGTCGCGGATCTTGAGCGTGCGCTCAAACCCCGGAATCTCGTACACCCGGATCGTCGAGTCGTCGCTGCCGGTCAGCAGGTAACGCCCGTCCGGGCTGAATGAAAGACTGGTAATGGTCCCGCGGTGGCCTTTCAACTCAACCAGCACGTCGCCGGTCATCATGTCCCAGACCACGACGCTCTGGTTCAGCGTGCCGCTCGCCATCAGCAACCCGTCCGGGCTGAAGCTCAGGGCCGCAATGCCGCCTCCGTGTACTTCGCTGACGGGCTCGAAATCGCTGGTGTCCCACAGTACGGCGGTCTGGTCCGCGCCGGAGCTGGCCAGGAAGTTGCCGTCAGGCGTAAAGCGCACGCCGATCACCGGGGTGTCGTGCCCGGCGATCATGGCCGCTTCGCGCCAGGTGCGTGTGTCCCAGATGCGGACCGACTTGTCGCCGCTGCCGGTCGCGAGGACCTTGCTGTTGGGGCTGAAGTGCAGCGTCTTCACCCAGGCGCTGTGGCCCTTCAGTTCGGCGATCAGCTTGATGCGTTTGGCGTCCCAGATCTTGACGGTCGAATCCTCGCCGGCGGTCGCGAACACGGTGCCGTCCGGCGCGTAGGAAACCGCGTGGACCAGCCCCTGGCGCGAATCCATCGCCTTGATTCGCACCCAGCGCCCCTCCTTGATAGGGTCCTTGACGGTCTTGTCCTCGACCAGCGGGCTGGTGTGAATCTGCGTGGTGCGCCCCGGGTCGCCGCCCATCTGGTCGGTGGTGCCGCCGCCGGCCACCAGCGCCTTGCGCATGTCCATGGCGTCGGCGTAACGGGCGTCCGGGCGCGACTTGAGCCCTTTGTCGACGAACGCGTCCACCCACGGCGGCAGGTCACTGCGCAGGGCGGTTACGGGCTCATAGTTGCCGACCGGCAGCAGCCCGGTCAGCAGCTCGTAGAACATCACGGTGATCGCATACAGGTCCGCGCGCTGGTCGACGTTGGCGGCGTCGCGGGCCTGCTCGGGCGCCATGTAGCCGGTGGTGCCCATCGCGACCTCGGCCATGGTGGCGTTGCTGACCTCGAAGTTCTTGGCGATGCCGAAGTCGAGGATCTTCAACTGGAAGTCCGGGCTGCCCGGCGGGCCCTTCAGCATCACGTTTTCCGGCTTCAGGTCGCGGTGGACCGTCACTTCGTGCGCGGCGTGCAGCCCGTCAAGCAGCGCCTCGACAATCGCCACGGCGTCGTTCAGCGGCACGGCCTGCCCGCTGGAGTCCGCGTCGTTGATCACCTTGCGCAGCACGATGCCGGGGAAGAACTCCATGCTGATGTGCCAGCGGCTCTTCCATTCGAAGATGTCGTGGGTCGCGATGATGGCCGGGTGGCGGATTTTGCGGGCGATGCGCCCTTCCGACTTGAAGCGCTCGACCAGTTCCTCGTTGTCGATCAACTGCGGGTTGATGACCTTCAGGCAGCAGAACTCTTCCTCTTGAAACTTGTCGCGGCACAGCAGCACCGTGCCCATGCCGCCGCGCCCGAGTTCGCGCTCGACCTTGTAGCGGTCGGCGACAATCGTGCCGGGATCGTAGCTGACGCCCTCGACCTCGAATACCAGGTCGTCGCCGTCGTGCACGCGCCCGATTTCGTCCGGGCGTGACGACTGGTCGGAGGAATGCTCACCCATCGACCCTCCGCAATTAATGCAGAACTTGGCCTCTTTCGGGTTCTCCGTGCCGCAGGCGGTGCAACTTTGCATGGTTGGCCGTTTCACAACGGTGAGTGAGCGGGAAAAGTATACCCACAGCTAGTTTCCGCGTCACCCCCGCCGGTGCTTGCCGTAAAGGCATAAGTAGCGTAGGTTTCAGGTGTTGTTCCCGGGCCGCGACGTACCTGACACAGCTTTATGGCACTCGTACTGGCAAGATATTCGGCACTTCGCACGCTGGAGTACTTCCGCGTGCCGCGCGACCTTTCGTTGAAGCCGAACGACATGGTCGTGCTGCGCACCCGCCGCGGCGTCGAGATGGGCCAGGTGAAATCCGAGCCAGGCGACCCGGACCTGGGCCCCAAGGACTCCGTCGCCGGCGAGGTGCTGCGCCGCACCACCATGGAGGATTCGCAGACCTTCCGGGCCGCGAAGGAAGCCGACTTCAAGCCGCTGCGCCGCACGTTCCGCGAACTGGCCGAGAAGCACAAGCTGCCGATGCGGTTTGAGTCGTCCGAGTCGCTGCTCGAGGGCGACAAGCTGGTGATCTACTTCAGCAGCGAGGACCGCGTCGACTTCCGCGATTTCGTCAAGGAACTCGGCGAGTTGACCGGACAGCCGCGCATCGAGCTGCGCCAGGTCGGCGCGCGCGACGCCGCCCGCCTCACCGGCGACGTGGGCGTCTGCGGGCAGGAGCTTTGCTGCATCAGCTACATCATCGACTTCGTGCCGGTCAGCATGAAGATGGCGAAGTCCCAGCGCATCAGCCTCGACCCGAACAAGATCAGCGGGCAGTGCGGACGCCTGAAGTGCTGCCTGAAGTACGAGGACGACCTCTACAACGAGCTCAAGAAGACCGTCCCGCAGGAAGGCCAGCCGGTCACCTGCGACGGGCGCGAATGCCACGCCTGCGGCGTCGATATCCTGCGCCAGAAGGTGACGGTCGATTTCGGCGACGGCAACCGCGAAGAGCGCGACATCGC
>JAGQRI010000130.1 GCA_020425515.1 Planctomycetota bacterium
TGGTGATTCACCTGGCGGCGCGCGTCGGCGGCATCGGCGCTAACCGCGACAACCCCGGGCTGTTCTTCCACGACAATCTGGTCATGGGCGTCAACCTGATCGACGAGGCGAGGCGCCTGCCCGCGCTGCGCAAGTTCGTGCAGCTCGGTACCGTCTGCGCCTACCCGAAATTCACGCCGGTACCGTTCCGTGAGGACGAGCTCTGGAACGGATTCCCGGAGGAAACCAACGCCCCCTACGGCGTTGCCAAGAAAGCGCTGCTGGTGATGCTGCAGGCTTACCGCGCGCAGTACGACTTCCCGGGCATCTACCTGCTGCCGGTGAACCTGTACGGCACCTACGACAATTTCGACCTGCACACCAGCCACGTGATCCCGGCCATGATCCGCAAGTTTGGGGACTGTCCCGGAAGTTCGGGACTGTCCCCGTCTTCAGACGCTCAACATGGAGATCAACAACGGGGACAGTCCCCAACTGCGGGGACAGTCCCCACCGTCACGCTGTGGGGTGACGGCTCGCCTTCGCGCGAGTTCCTGTACGCGCCGGACTGCGCGCGGGGGATTATCGCGGCGACACAGAAGTACGAGGGCGCAGCGCCGGTCAACCTCGGTTCCGGGCGCGAGATCACCATGAAGGAACTGGCCGAGCTGATCCGCGACCTGACCGGCAGCAAGGCCGAGATCGTCTGGGATACCGGCATGCCCAATGGCCAGCCGCGCCGTTGCCTCGACACGTCGAGGGCGCAGGAAGCCTTCGGCTGGCATGCGGAAACGAAGTTCGAAGACGGGCTGCGCCAGACGATTCAGTGGTGGCAGGCCCAAGCCGCGGAAGCCAACCGGTAGGGGCCGCCCCGTGTGGCGGCCCGCAGAGGCGAGGGCGGGTACGTGGGCCCGCCCCTACAGCGCCGCCTTTGCGCCATCGACGGCGGCCTTGGCGTTGCCGATGAAGATGTTGCCGTCGACCACGACTACCGGGCGCTTCAGGAACGAATAGTGCTCGAGGATGTACTTGCGGAAGTCCTTCTCGCCGAACGATTTGACATCCAGCCCGAGTTTCTTGATCTGCTGGCTGCGCCGGCTGAACAAGGCCTCGTAGCTGCCCGCCAGTTTCTTCAACGCATCCACCTCACCGGGCTTCAGCGGCGCCGACTTCAATTCGCGTTGCGTCAGCTTCTTTTGCGCCTTCGCGCCCAGTTGTTGCCAGATCTTCTTGCACGTATTGCAGGTGCCCAGGTGAATGAAAACGTTGTCCATGTTTGATCTCCCGCCAGCGCATGTACCATGGCGCGCCGATTGATCAAGGACGACCATGCTGTTCACCAAGGCCAAGCTGCACATCGACGACGCGATCCGCGAGTGGATCGACGAGCAATGGCCATGGCTGGTCGAGAAGCTGAACATGGGCGACCTGGCCGAGCACGCGATCATCGAGCCGACCGACGAGTGGTTCCCCGATGAATGGGGCCCCAACCGCGAGGCCGTCGAAAACCTGTTCGCCCGCGTCGTCGAGTACGCCGAGGTGGAGCCGGAGCGAGTGTCGCTGGAACTGATCGAGCCACAGGAGGAGATGCCGCCCGCGCTGGTCAAGAAGGACGACAAGTACGTGCTACCGCTGGAAATCTCCGAGTTGCAGAGCCCGGCCGTCGCCGTCGCGATCCTGTCTCGCAAGCTCGCCCTGCTGCGCCTGATGGACGCGGGACTGGATATGTCCCGCGACGACCTGCCGCTGCTGATGGACCTCGCGTGCATCGTGATGGGCCTGGGCATCTTCAACGCTAACGCGGCCGTGCCCCAGGTTCCTCGCTGAGGCGTCGCCAACTGCGGGCAGTCTGCCCAGGCGCGCGGATTCATGACCTGGCCGATGTACGGCTACGCCTTCGCCAAGCTGGCCCTGGCCCACGGTGAAGCGAAGCCGGCGTGGCTGAAGCACCTTCGCGAAGACACCAAGGTCTTCACAAAGCAGGCCATCAAGTGGCTCAAGAATCAGGACTGATATTCCTGCTGCGTCCCGACGCGTGTATCATTCGCGCGACAAGGGGCGGGCATGGAAGAGTTCAAGTTCAAGTACAAATACGTCAATGACCAAGGGCAGCCGGAAGGCCTGTTCTCGAAGACAGCGGTGCTGACTCCGGAGATGCTCCTTCTTGATGTCGAACGCGTCTCAACCATAGACATCATTGCGGCCGACGGGCACCAGCACAACGTCGTCGTGGCGTGGCAAACTCCGAACCGCGCGAAGGGCCACGTAGCCTTCCGTGTGACCCGCGGCGGCGTGAAGAACGTCGTCCGTCGCATCAACAGCTACTGCTCGCACCAGAAGGCGAAGCGCCGCTACAGCCAGTTGCAGGAAGACGGCAAGGCCGACCAATACCGCGACTGGCACTGCCCGCACTGCAGTTCAGTCATTGACCTCAGCGGGCGCGAGCAGTCGCCGCAGATATGGTGCCCCTACTGCGACATCCTGGTTACCCAGTCGTCGGATGCCCCGCGCGATGAGGCCACCTATCACACCTGCGACCAGTGCGGGCTGTACGCGCAACCGAAGACGTTCACCACGCTCTACATCTATTTCCTGCTGGTAGTCTGGGGGTTCCAGTACGAGACGCGGCGGATGTGCAATGTCTGCATGCGGCGCGAGGCCTGGAAGATGCTGGCGTTCAATTTCCTGTTCGTGGTCGGGCTCGTGCCGTCGATTGTTCAGCTGATGCGTTCGTACTTCGGCGGGTCGAAGCTGAGCGGTGCGTTTCGCGAGCTGGATTCAGCCAACGCGGCCGTGCACAAGCACAACTACCCGGCCGCCAGCGAACTTTACTTCCGCATCCTCGAAAAGCAGCCGAGCCAGGCCGGGGTGCACTACAATCACGGTCTGGCGCTGCTCGAGGGCGGCGATATCGAGCATGCGGTGGAAGCCTTCAGCGCGTCATTAAGCGCGTGCGTCAACTACGAGCCGTCCTACGTCGCGCTGGAAAGAATCCTCTCGAACACCGGCGATGAAGCGCGGCTTGACCGTATACGTCAGCGTTACGACGGCATCGACTACGTGCCGTCGGAGTAGCCCAGCAGGCAGCCAGGAATGTTCGGATTCGGAAAAGCAGAGTGTCCGCTGGACGAAGAGATGAAGGGGTGGATGGAGGCCCGCTTCAACTGGCTGCTCGACAAGTTCGGGCGCGACCGTGTTCAGGCGATGGACGTGATCACGCCGACAGACGACAACTTTCCGTTCCCGCTGGACGGCAGCCTTGAAGCCGGGCAACGGATGTTCGATCTGGTCTGCGATTTCATGGATGTCGAGGACGGCGAGGCCGAATTCGAACTATTCGACCCGCAGCGCATGAAGTTCCCGGCCGGCATGCCGTATGAATGGAAAGAGGAGGGTGCGGCGGGTTACTACAAGGAAGAAGGCTACCGGACCGTCGCCGTCAGCGAGGAGCTGCTCGCCGAACCGGAAGCGTTTGTCGGGACCGTGGCGCATGAACTGGGGCACGTGATCCTGATAGGCCGGCGATACCTCGACCCGCGCGAGACCAGTGACCATGAGCCGCTTACGGACCTGCATACAGCGTTCTTCGGTATGGGCATCTTCAGCGCGAACTCTTCTTTGCGCGAGCGCCAATACGAGAAACTCGGCATGCATGGCTGGAGCACAAGCCGCAAGGGCTATCTCGACTTCCCGATGTGGGGGTACGCGCACGCGCTGCTTTCGCACGTGCGCGGCGAAATCAAGCCGGAATGGGCGGGTTTCCTGCGGCCTGACATCCGCATGCATTACAAGGCCGGCCTTAAGTACATCCGGAAAACGGGCGACACTTCGGTGAAGGGCCAAGGGTAGGCGCTACTTCAGCAGATCCGTCTGTTTTTCAGTGAGTTGGTTGATGCCGTTGGCGGCCAAGTCGATCAGTTCGTTCAACTGCTCACGCGGGAAGGCCCGTTCCTCGGCCGTGCCCTGCAGTTCGATGAAGTTGCCCTTGCCGGTCATGACGACGTTCATGTCGGTCTCGGCGGCGAAGTCTTCCTTGTAGTCGAGGTCGAGCACCGGACGCCCTTCGACGATACCTACACTCACGGCCGCGACGCTGTCGATCAGCGGCCAGTAGTTCAGCTTGCCGTCTTCCTTCATCTTCAGCAGGCAGTCCCACAGCGCCACATAGGCGCCGGTGATGCTGGCTGTGCGCGTGCCACCGTCGGCCTGGATCACGTCGCAGTCGAGCCAGATGGTGCGCTCGCCGACCTGCTTCAGGTCGATCACTGCGCGCAGGCTGCGCCCGATCAAGCGCTGGATCTCGACGCTGCGCCCGTCCACCTTGCCGCTGCGGTCGCGCGATTTGCGTGTGTTGGTGCTGCTGGGAAGCATCGAGTACTCAGCCGTCAGCCAGCCGGATCGTTCGCCCTCGGGCTTGCCCATGTTTGAGGCGCGCTTCCAGTGCGGGACCGAGTCTTCATACATGGCGGTGCAAAGCACACGCGTCTGGCCGAACTCTACCAGTACGCTGCCTTGCGCATTGTTCGTGAAGCCCCGCGTAAAGCGGATTTCACGAAGCTGATCGTTCCCGCGTCCGTCGTGTCTTGCCATTTTTTGCCCACCTCAAACTGCAACTGCTTTAGCCACGAAAACACCAAAGCACAAAACCAAAGCAGTCTTTTCGTGCCTTTGTGTTTTCGTGGTTGGCTTGGAAGTTCGCCCTAGTGGCCTTCCCCGACGATTTCGTTCTTTTCGTTGAGGAGGATGACCTTGGGCTGGTGGTCCTTCAGCTCTTCACGCTCGAAGTAGCCGAAGGCCACGATGATCACGCGGTCGCCGATCTGGGCCAGGCGTGCCGCGGCTCCGTTGAGCCCGATCACCTTGCTGCCGCTGCGCCCGGGGATCGTGTAGGTGCTGAAACGGGCGCCGTTGTTGATGTTGTAGATGTCCACCTTCTGGTACGGCAAGATTCCCGACGCCTCCAGCAGGTCGGCGTCGATCGTAATGCTCCCCTGGTAGGTGAGGTCGCATTGCGTGACCGCAGCCTGGTGAAGCTTGCCTGTGAACATCTCTATCTGCATGGCGTCTCTCGTGAGCTGAAATTCTAGGCGGGCCGGGAGTTGCGTCAATTACCGGCGCGCCGGTGTTAACGCTGGATCGCACTCTTTACAATCCCTCAAACAGCGCAGATCCGACGCGGACGTGGGTCGCGCCCTCTTCAATGGCGACTTCGAAATCGCCGCTCATGCCCATGGATAATCGCGCCGCGCCCTGAGTCATCCTTGAGCCTTCAATCATTTCGCGGGACAGCGCCGCAAGCCGCCTGAAATGGGGGCGCGCGGCCTCAGGGTCGTCGTCGTAGGGCGCCATGCACATCAGCCCCCACAGGTGCACGCGCGGCAGAGTGAGTATTTCCTTCAGCGAATCACCCAGTTCGTCCGGCTCGAACCCGCCTTTCTGCGCTTCACCCGCTACGTTTACCTGCACAAAAATGCCGGCCGTGCGCTGCGGCTCCTCGGCGCGTTTGCTGATTTCCCGCGCAACTTTGACCGAATCCACACTGTGGATGACATCGAACAGCTCCAGCACCCGCTTCACCTTGTTGCGCTGCAGCGGACCGATGAAGTGTTTGGTGACGCGATCGAGGCGTGAGAGCTGCGGCAGCTTTTCGGCCGCGGACTGCTGGCGGTTCTCGGCGATATCTGTGACGCCAAGGTCGATCAGCGCCTGGGTGGTTTCCGCATCGACGCTCTTGGTGACGGCGATCAGGGTGACGTCGGCCGGATCGCGATCCGCCCGGGCTGCCGCCGCGGCAATGCGGCGGCGGATGCCGTCGAGGTTGCGTTTCAGGATTTCTGCATCCATGGCGGCAGTCTAGCAACACGGGGGTTTGCACGCGGCGGCGCGGGAACTATAAAACGAACCAGCACCGGAGGATAAGGTGAAGCGAACGGGCAGCCAGGAAGTTACCAGCGACGCTGACGGCGTCGCTGTTTTTGTATCCGGAGGCGCGCATGCCTGACACGGGCGTCTGGACGCGCAAGGACCTGCTGGGGCTGGAAGAACTCAGCCGCGAAGAGATCGAGCACATCCTCGACACCGCCAACGGCTTCAAGGAAATCAGCACGCGCAGCATTAAGAAGGCGCCCGCGTTGCGCGGCAAAGTGGTGCTGAACCTGTTCTTCGAGCCCAGCACGCGCACCAAGGCCAGCTTCAGCCTCGCGGCCCAACGCCTCAGCGCGGACCTGGTGGACATCGTCAAGGAATCCAGCAGCACCGTGAAGGGCGAAACGCTGGTGGATACCGGGCGCAACCTCGAGGCCATGGGCGTCGATATCGTGATCATTCGCCACCAGCAAGCGGGCGCGCCGGCCTTGCTCGCGCGCAGCCTGGACGCCTGCGTGGTCAACGCCGGCGACGGCACGCACGAGCACCCGACGCAGGGACTGCTCGACATCTTCACGATGCGCGAGAAGTTCGGCGACTTGGCCGGCAAGAAGATCGCCCTGGTCGGCGACATCACCCACAGCCGCGTGGCGCGCAGTAACATCTGGGGGTTGCGCAAGCTCGGCGCGGAAGTGGGTTTGATCGGCCCCAAGACGCTGATCCCCGGCGCGTTCAAGGACCTGGGCGTTAACATCCACCACAACCTCGACGAGGTGCTCGACCATTACGACGTCTTCAACATCCTGCGCATCCAGATGGAGCGCCAGCACAAAGGCCTGTTCCCCAGCGTGCGCGAGTATCACCACCTATACGGCATCGACGCCGGGCGCCTCGCGCGCATGAAGCCGGACGTCGTCATCATGCACCCGGGGCCGATCAACCGCGGAATCGAGATCAGCCAGGAGGTTGCCGACGGTGAAAACAGCGTGATCCTTCGCCAGGTGCGCAACGGGCTGGCTGTGCGAATGGCTGTGCTGGTGCTGGTGCAGTCGGCCAAGGAGAGCCATGGCGGATGAGCCGGCCGAAAGCGAAACGCCGAAGCGCGACCGTGTTCCCTGGGCGCTGCGCCTGACGTTTACGCCGGTGCTGCTGGTGATCATGATGCTGATCGGCATCCGCATGCTGAACGCGATCAGCGTCTACCCGCCCATCGAGATGGACAAGTCGATCGCGCCGAAGCTGGCCGCGGAGCGCCCGGACGTAACAGAGGTTCACTTCGAGGCGGACGACGGCGTGAAGCTGTACGGGTGGGTGCTGGGTGCGAAAGATGCCCGCCGCCGCATCATCGCCTGCACGGGCAACGGCGACTACGTGGGCAGTATTGCCGGGCTGTACTCAGACCACGCCGAGGCGCTGGATGCGCAGTTCCTGCTGTTCGATTACCGCGGCTACGCCAACAGTGAAGGACGACCCGGCGAGGCGGGGCTGTATGCCGACGCGCGCGGTGCGTACCGGTACGCCGTACACGAGCTGGGCTGGAAGCCGACCGAGATCGTTTTGTGGGGGCGTTCGCTCGGCGGCGCGCCCGCCATCAAGCTGGCGTACGACCTCGTGGCCGACGGCGCCCCGCCGCGCGCGTTGGTGCTGGAGGCGCCGTTCACGAACATCCACGACATGGCGCAGGTGGCGATGCCGGCGCTCGGCAAACCGGAGTGGCTGATCTACGAGATGTACGACAACCTCGCCCGCGCGCCGAAGCTGACCCTGCCGGTTTTCCACTACCAGGGCACGGGCGACGAGATCATTCCGTTCGAGCAGGGCGAGACACTGTTTGCCGCGTTGCCGGGGCCGAAGGAGCACCTGACGCTCGAAGGCGTCGGGCACCTCAACATCTGGGAAGACTCCACGCGCGGGAGCATGATCCGCCATCGCATTGACGCTTTTCTGAGGGCGTACGAATGAGCAAGGCAATCCTGGTCAAGGGCGGTCGGGTAATCGACCCCGCAAGCGGGCACGACGCCGTGGCCGACGTGCTGATCGTGGGAGGCAAGTTCGCGGGCATCGGCAAGTTCAGCGAGCGCGACGTGCACAAGCAGTTCTCGGACGTGATCGACGTCGAGACTCTTGACGCGTCAAATCAGGTCGTCGCCCCCGGGCTGGTCGACATGCGCGCGCACATGGGCGAGCCAGGCCACGACAGCGAAGAGAGCATCGCTCACGGCGCCGAGGTCGCGGTGCGCGGCGGCTTCACCACCGTCGCCTGCCTGCCGGATACGGAGCCTGCGTTGGACAATGTGGCAGCCGCGCTGTTCGTGAAGCGCCAGTCGGAAAAAGCGGGCTTCGCCGAGGTCCACCCGATCTGCGCCCTGACCGTGAACCGCGAGGGCCGGGAATTGACCGAGATCGGCCAGTTGATCGAGGCCGGCGCCGTGGCCTTCGGTGACGAGCAACGCGCCAGCGACGAGCCCGCCGGCATCCTGCGCGGCATGCGCTACGCGGCGATGTTCGACCGCGCCGTGATCGAGTACGCTCAGGACCCGCGGCTCGCCAGCGGCGCCATGAACTCGGGCTACGAGGCGACACTCGCCGGGCTGCCGGGGATGCCTGCCGTCGCCGAAGAACTGGCGATCGCGCGCGCCTGTATGTTCGCGCGTGAAACCGGCTGCCACTATCACGCGCCGCTGCTGAGCACGCGCAACGCGGTGCGGGCCGTGAAGCGGGCGCAGAAGCTGAACGTGCCGGTCACGTCCGGCGTGTGCGCGCACCAGCTCGCGTTCACCGATGAAGTTGTGCGTCGCGCCTACGACACGCGGTTCAAGGTCTACCCGCCGTTCCGCAGCGAGGATGACATCGCCTGGCTCAAGCGCGGGCTGAAGGAAAACATCATCACCTGCATCTCCTCCGGCCACCGCCCGGTACCGCCACAGGAAAAGGAGCTGGAGTTCGGGCGCGCGCCGTTTGGAGCGGTCGGGCTGGAAACGACGCTGGCCGCGGCGATCACGTACCTCGTCGATACCGGCGATCTGGGGCTGTCGGCGGCGCTGGCGAAGCTGACCATCAACCCGGCGCGCGTGCTGCGCCTGCACGATCGCAAAGGCGCGATCGCCGAAGGCCTCGACGGCGACCTGTGCGTCTTCGACCCGAAACACGAGTGGGAAGTGACCGAGTCCGCGCTGGCAAGCCACAGCAAGAATTCGCCCTTCATCGGCATGAAGCTGACCGGGCGGGCCAAGTTCACGGTCACGCGCGGTCGGATCTTCGAGCTGGCTCACTCGAACGTCACGTAGTCCTTCATGCGCTCGAGGTCCTTCTGCGGGATCCCGCCCGCCGCCTTCGCCAGTTCGTCCAGGTTGCCGATCGGGTGCTGTTTGCGGGCTTCCGCAATCCGTTTCGCCTTCTTTTCGCCGATGCCGGGCAGGGCCGTCAGTTCGGCTTCGCTGGCGGTGTTCACCGCAACGCGCGCGGCCGGCAATTGGTGGCTTTCGACTTCCGGTTGTTTGAAGCCGGAGTCGTGCAGCATCGCCCAGGCAGCCAGCACCACGAAGACGACGCCGAACACCGCCAGCACGGCGATCTCGCGCGTCTGCAGGCGGTACCAGGCGATGGCGGGCTCAGGCAGGCGTTCCGGCATGCGAAAAGTTTAGAGCCGACGGGGTGCCAGTGTACAGAAGCAAAGAAGGGGCGAGCGCTCGCGCCCGCCCCTTCCGTCTGTCGCGCTACTTCATGGCGCAGTAGGCCGCTGTCAGGTCGCGTGCCGATGATGTATCC
Source organism: Planctomycetota bacterium (assembly GCA_020425515.1). Taxonomy (GTDB): domain Bacteria; phylum Planctomycetota; class UBA8742; order UBA2392; family UBA2392; genus JACKID01. Next base: position 9,613 of record JAGQRI010000130.1, read on the forward strand.
AGCAGCTTCTTTTCCTTCCACTCCTGGATTTTTTCGGCGCGCTTTTCGTAGTCGAGCTTCGCCATTTCGGCATCCATGGCGTGCATGAAAAGTGCGCTTCGGCGGTTGTTGACCACCATCCAGCTGATCTCTCCGCTCTTCGAGTCCGTGTGCTCGTTGATCCAGGCCAGCTTCTTTTCCACGGTGTCGAGGTCTTTCTTTTCTTCGAGCGCGCGGGTCAGCAGTGCTTCGTGGACGCCCGCGGCGCCCGCCCAGTCCAGGCAGTCGGCCTTGACGAGCTGGCCGAACAGCTCGATCTGCTTGTCGATGTCGTCACCCGCCGGCGCCAGGTGGCGGTAGATGTACATGCGCGTCAGGTCGTAGGCCTGGCTCTGGTCCAGTTCGCGCGCCTCCCACAACTCCTTGATGCGCGCCAGCTTCGCCTGGTTGTTGCCTTTCAAAAACGCCTCGTCCCGGTAGAGGCGCTGCGCCCCGTAGGTTTCCATGAGCGCGTCGATAGCGCCGGTGCGTGAGCAGGCCTTGTACATGTCGCCCTTGTAGTCGGCGCGCTCCTTGCCCAGCCACTGTACGAACGCGACGAGCTTCGAGGCCGGGTCCATCTCGTGCGTGCGGGCGTGGGCCAGCAGGTCGCGCATCTGGATGCCGCGCGCCTGGCCGTAGTCACACTTCTTGTCGGCATAGAGCTGGGCGACGATCTGCAGGCGCTCAGTCAGGCTGCCTTTTACGTAGTTGGCGTCACCCTGCAGGTGCTCGTCGAGGTTGTTGATCTTTTCGGGTTTGTCCTGCGCCACGACCGTGGTTTCGGTGGTTCGCATCAGGGCGATACCGAGACCTGTCACGCCGACCACAGCGCCGACGATCACTGCCGCGATCACTCGCTTCATTGTTGTTCTCCGGAGTTGTTGTGTGAGCGAGCCGCAAACATAGCCGCGCTCGGCCACGCTGTCACCCTGCTTCGCTTGCGATTTCGCGGAAGCAGCCGTAGCCGCGCTCGAAGTGTCCCCGGAAGAAGTCTCGTGCGGTAGCGCGCTCACTGGCGGGCCCGAGGATTAGTACGTTTCGGTAGTGCATCGCCCGCGCCAGCGACGACATGCACAGGCGCTCGTCGGCGTTGTTGATCAGCTTGCACGCGGCGCGGTGACGCTTCCTGGCATCCGGCGCCGCGCAGTATCGCGCGAGGGCCGTGCCGAATACCGCCTGGTCGAACTGTTCATTAAGCGGCTTGCGACCGGGCGGCGGATACGATTGCAGGAACTTGCGGGCCGGCGCCTTGCGCCCGTGGACGAGCACTTCCCGTGCAGCACGCATATACAGGTTGAATTCGTCTCGCCCGTCATCGCCGAGGTACAGCTCGCACGCCTTCTCGAACAACTCGGCGTCTTCGAGCCACAGCGCGTACACCAGCATACCCTGCGCGTGGGCCGGGCCTTCGCCTTTCATCTCAATGGCGCGGTCGAAGTCGATGGCGCCCGACAGCAACAGCCCCCGGATCAGCATGCTGTGCTGCAAGCCCTGCCAGGTCGGGTTCGATTGCGGGTTCGCGTCCACCACCCGGCGCAACCCTTCATGCACGTCGCCGCGTTCCATCCAGATGTAGCCTGACATCGCACGAATCAGTTTCGTGATGCCCCACTCCCGCCCGGTTGGCCCTGCCAGCGCGACGGCGGCGTCGCATAGCGAGATCGCTTCATCCAGACGGGCGACGGACTGGATGGTATTGGCCAGGTTGTAAACCTCGCGCAGCCCCGCCTCATCGATGCCTGCACCCGCCAGGCGTCGCTGGAAGACGCGCGACTGGTACAGGATCGATTCCTCCTCGTCGCGCAGCAGGAAGGCATGGAAACTGAGCGTGCGCTCGAAGCGCTCCTGCAGCTTTTCGTCGTCGCACAGACGGGCAACCTGCTCGGCGGCCTTGCGCAGGTCGGCGGCTTTGTCGAGCTGCCACTTTTCCAATGCCGCCCAGTAGTCATCCAGCAGTTGCGAAAACAGCGGCCCGGTGCGCTCATTGATGCCCGCGCGCAGTTTCTCGAAGCGGGCCAGCGCGTCGTTCAGCTCGCGCAGCACGCGCAGGTGGTGCTTGCCGGTCAATGAGCCGAGCTGCAGGTTCGCCACCGAGCCCATGGCCGATACCAGCTCGAGCAGGTCGCCCGCGAGTTGCCGGGTGGTCGTGTTGACGTCGCTCAGGAACGGCGTGCCCTCGCCGACGATCAGCCAGGCCGGGTTGACGCCCAGTTTGCGCACCAGCGCCGCCGCGAAGTCGAGGGGCATCTTGCCCCCGTGCATGTAGCGGCTGACGTTGTTGCGCTGGGTGCCGGTTTTGCGGGCGATTTCGGCCTGCGACCAGCGTTCGGCGAGGAACGCCAGCCGTTCACGGAATTCGCTGCTGTCATGGTTACGTGACATATGCATTTTTCAGTATTCGAAAGAATACACTGTTTTCGTGACAAGGCTAAGCCTCCCTGCCGGTTCCGGCTACCTTGAATGCGCGCCGGGACGGAGCACCGCCCGGCGCAACGGACCCCGAACAGGAGGATTGTGATGCGGAAACTGGTGATCATTTGCGCGGTCGCGCTGGCCGGCGCGCTCGGCGCGCAGGACTACAGCGACGCCCCGGCGCCCTACCCCACGGCGCTGTATTTCCAGAACGGCGGCGGCGTGCGAATCGACTGCATCGGCAACGGCGTCAGTGACGACAGCGGCGTGCCCCCGGTCGCGGGCGGCTGGACCGGCGACGACGGCGACGACGGCTGCGAATTCCTGAACATGAACAAGGGCGGCACGGCCACGCTGAACATCCCGGTTGTCGCCACCACCAATAACGACGACCTGGCCGTCTGGATGGATTTCAACGACGACGGCGACTGGGACGACGCCGGTGATCGCGTGATCTGGGCCGGGCACAGCGGCAGCGCACCCAACGGCCCGTTCGCCCAGCGCGTGCAGCCCCCCTACGGCGGCAGCAGCACCAGCTTCAACAGCTACCAGGTAAGCATCCCGGCGAATGCCGCGGGTTCGACCTGCAAGGTCCGCATCCGCCTGTGGGACACGGCCGACCACACCAGCGGCCCGATGGCCGAGAACGGCGGCGGCGACCCGGGCGCCTACGGCGAACACGGTGAAGTGGAGGACCACCTGGTTGCGTACGGCACCAGCACCGGCGCCAAGGCACAGATCCGCGACTACAGCACGAACGCGGATATCAACCCCGGCACGACGTTCAACGTCGGCAACCTGACCGCGGGCAGCAGCGCCAACCTGTTCTTCAACATCTTCAACCTTCCCGAGGCGACACACTTCCTGCGCTTCACGAACTCCAACCCGGTGCCGACCATTTCCAGCAGTAACGAGCAGAACTGCGCTGTCAGCCTGTTCACACCCGCCAACGGCGTCACGATGGACCCTGGCAACGGCGGTTTCACATTCATCGCCACCGTTACACCGGGCAACGGCGGGCAGCCTTTCAGCTTCGACGTCGCCATGCCGACCAACGACCCGATCGTGCCGGTCTACACGTTCACGGTCTCCGGCAACGGGGCGGCGCCCGCGCCGAAATTTGACCTGCAACGACCGGCCTACACGACGATCCCGAGCGGTGGCAGCGATAACGTCGGGCAGATCAATGCGGGCAGCACGAGCACCGTGAGTTGGTACATCTTCAACAACGGCACCGCGACGCTGAACCTGACCGGCAATCCGCTGGTCGTGATCGGCAGTCTCAACAACTGCACGGCAACCGTCAGCGGCCAGCCGCCCGCCGCCAGCCTGTTGGGCGGCGGCTGGAGCATGACTTTCGCGGTGGACATCACCCCGACTACTGCCGGGAGCGCCTTCAGCTTCACGGTCAGCATCAGCAGCAACGACCCATCCAGCAACCCGTACACGATCACGGTCACGGGTGACGCGGTCAGCAGCGGTGGGTCGGGTGGTGGCTCGGGCGGAGGCAGTGGTGGTGGCTCGGGAGGCGGCAGCGGTGGCGGATCGGGCGGCGGGTCCGGCGGGGCGGCGCCCGGCATCACGCTGGATCGCTCCGGCGCCGGGCTGGCCAACGGCGCCAGCGACAACGTCGGCTTCATCCAGAGCGGCGGAACCACCAGCTTCTTCTACAGCGCCACCAACAACGGCACCGCGCCGTTGAGCTTTACCGGCAACCCGCGCGTCGCCATCGGCAACCAGAACAACTGCACGGTTGCCGTGACCCAGCAACTGCCCGCGGGGCTGGCGGCCGGGGCGAGCGCGCCGTTTGCGCTCAGCGTGACGACCGGCGCCTCCGGCAACTTCTCCTTCACGGTGACGATCGCGAACGACAGCCCGGGCAACGCGACCTACACCATCACTGTGCAGGGCGTGACCGGCACGACGCCGCCGAACTTTGAGCTGACACTGCGCCGCGGCAAGGCCTCGGGCGGCGGCTGCGCGGCCTACGGCAGCGGCGAGAGTGGCGCGGCCTTGGTGATCCTGCTGATTCTGACTGCTGCGTTTGTCTGGCGTCGATCAAGCGCAGCGCCCGTGCGGAAGCGCTAGCTTTCTGTTGCCCCGCTGTGTCGGCGGGGCGGCACGGGCACAAATTCGGGGTCCGGGGAGCGATCATGCACCCGGAAGTGAAAAGGGACCGGCCTCGCACCGCCGGTCCCTCTTTCTATTTGCCTAGCTGCCGGAAGGAGCCGCTGCCGCTGCGGGTTCGTACCCGAGGACCGGTGCCAGCCAGCGCTCGGCTTGCTCGACGGTCATGCCTTTGCGCGCGGCGTAGTCTTCGACCTGGTCGAGCCCGATCTTGCCGAGACCGAAGTACTGCGACTCCGGGTGGCTGAAGTAGAGCCCGCTTACGGCCGCGGTCGGGTGCATGGCGTAGTGTTCCGTCAAAACGACGCCGGTGTTGTCGGTCGCTTTCAGTAACTCAAACAGCGTTCCCTTTTCGGTGTGGTCAGGGCAGGCCGGGTAGCCGGGCGCCGGGCGGATGCCGCTGTACTTCTCCGCGATCAGCTCATCGTTGCTGAGTGATTCGTTTGGCGCGTAGCCCCAGAACTCGCGGCGCACGCGTTCGTGCATGCGCTCGGCGAAGGCTTCCGCCAGGCGGTCCGCGAGCACCTTCACCATGATCGCGTTGTAGTCGTCGTGATCCTTCTGGTACTTCGCGACCAGCTCATCCACGCCGATCCCGGCCGTGACGCAGAAGCCGCCGACCCAGTCGGGCGTGCCCCCCGGCGCGACAAAGTCAGCCAGCGCCAGGTCCGGCTTGTCGCCGCCGCGCTTGATCTGCTGGCGCAGCGTGCGGAATGTAGTGATCACTTCTTCGCGTGAGTCGTCGGTGTAGATCTCGATGTCGTCGCCGATGCGGTTGGCGGGCCACAAACCGATCACGCCATTCGCCTTAAGCAGTTTGCCGTCGATGATCTGCTCAAGCAGGCGTTGCGCATCGTTGAACAGCGTGCGCGCGTGTTCGCCGACGTTCTTGTCGTTGAAGATCTTCGGGTAGCGACCGGCCAACTCCCACGCCTGGAAGAACGGCGTCCAGTCGATGCGCTCGGTCAACTCACCCAGCGGGTAGTCGTCGAAGACATGCAGCCCCGGCCGCTTCGGCGCAACCGGTGCGTACTCGAGCTTCGCGGCATTGGCCCGCGCTTCGGCAAGTGGCAACAGCTTGTGGGCTTCAGCGCCGCCCTGGTGCCGGCGGCGAATACGCTCGAAGTCCTCGGCCGTCTCCTGCAGGAAGCCCTCGCGGTTGTCACGGCTGAGCAGGTTGCTGACCACGCCCACGCTGCGCGACGCATCCAGCACGTGGGCGACCGGGCCGTCATACTGCGGGTCGACCTTCACCGCGGTGTGCAGGCGGCTGGTTGTCGCGCCGCCGATCAACAACGGCAGCTTCATGCCGACGCGCTGCATTTCGCGCGCGACGTGGACCATCTCGTCGAGGCTTGGGGTGATCAGCCCGCTCAGCCCGATGATGTCCGCGCCTTCTTCCTTGGCTGTTTTGAGAATCTTGTCGGCCGGCACCATCACGCCGAGGTCGACGACGTTGTAGCCGTTGCAACCGAGCACGACGCCCACGATGTTCTTCCCGATGTCGTG
>JAGQRI010000131.1 GCA_020425515.1 Planctomycetota bacterium
GCCACGAACTCGGGGAACTTCACCACGTCGTGCAGGTTGGTCTTGGTGATGGTCGTGTTCGTGTTCACGCGCACGCCCGCGGCCTTGTAGTTGTGCACGCCCTCAACGGCGCGTTTGAAGTGCGTGGGGATGCGCGTGATGCTTTCGTGCACTTCCTGCGTGGTGCCCTCGATACTGATCTGGACCGAGTGCAGACCGGCCTCGGCCAGCGTCTTCGTGTACTCGGGCGTGCTGCGCAGACCGTTGCTGATCAGGTTGACGCGCATGCCCAGCGAGCGCGCGTAAGCGATCATATCCGGCAGTTCAGGGCGCAGGGTCGCCTCGCCGCCGGTGAAGCTGACGCTGGGGACCTTGGCCTCGTTCTTGATCTTGTGCAGCACCTTCTTCACTTCGTCGAGAGTCATTTCGCGGTCGTTGCCGACCGGGTTGACCGTGCAGTTGCAGCCGGCGTAGCAGAACGTGCAGGTCGCGTTGCAGCGGTAGGTGATGGCCACTTCGCTCAGCACCGGGTACGGCGAAAAGTCCATTGTGAACGGAATCTTGTCCACCGCCGGCGACTCGTAGGTGTCGTTCAGCCCTTCGTCCAGCATGGTGCGGATATCGAGGAAGAAGCGTTCTGTGTCGCGCCAGACGGCCGGGTTGCCGCCGTGGGGCGCGAGAATCTGTTCGATGGTTTCGCCGTCACGCAGGCGGCGGATCATGCGGATGCCGGACGGGTTCAGCTTGAAGGCTTTATTGGGGCGCTGGATGAAGACGTTGTCCTCTTCACGCACCTCGATGTAGTCCTGCACGTTGCGGATCCACTCGTTGATCCAGCTCAGGTCGATTACTTCTTTCTGCTCGACGGCTTCCTTGCGGCCGAACAACATCTCGAGAAACGCCATCAGAAAGACCCTCCGCTGTGGCACGCCGAATGGCAGGCCGAGTGACAGGCTGAATGACATGCGCTGTGACAGGCCGAGTGGCACGCGCTGTGGCAGGCTGAGTGGCAGGCGCTGTGGCAGACGTCGATCGCGCCCGGGTCGGTCAGGAAATCTTCGTAGCTGATGTGGTCGACCTTGACGTCGATCGAGCGCTCGAAGCGGTCGGGCAGGAAGCTGCGGTCGTAGTCGCGGTAGCCGTTGTTCCAGTAGTACCAGTGATACCAGCCGAAGTTGCGGCGGGTGTAGGGTTTCGAGGCGTCCTTGTCTTCGTCCTCGAAACCTTCCTTTGCCTTCTTGTCCCAGACCGGCTTGATCTGCTCCTGCCAGTACTTCTTGGTCGCCTCGATATCGCAGTCCCAGGCCTTCTTCTGGACGTTCTTCACCACCAGGTCGAGCAGGTACTCGAGCTCGGCTTCGGAAAACTTGCCGTCGTCGCGGGCGGCCTTGACCATCTCGTACTCGTACTCTTCCAGAGTCTCGATGTCGTTGAGCGTGCGGGGGAGCACTTTCACTTTCAGCGGGTCGGCATTCACGACCTTCAGGAAGCCGGCCGCGTCCAGGCGTTGCAGCATCACGCTCAGGATGCGCTTGTAGGGCAGCTCTAGGAAGAACGCGACCTCGACGGGCGTCAGCGTGTCGCACACCTTGCCGGGCTTGCGGAACGTCGAAAGCTGGATCTTGGGCGGGATCCACTCGACGGCGCTCCATTTCACGTCGTCCAGCGAGTCGCGCGCCTTGCGGGTTTCGCGGTGCTTGAAATAGGTGATCGAGGCAAACAGCCCGAACAGCAGCAGCGCGACCACCAGGAAAAGTACGCGGGCCGAGGAATCGTCCAGCGGCGGGTCGGGGTCGTAACCGGGTGGATAGTATCCGCCCCCTTCATTCAGGCGGCTGGGGTCGTAAGCGCCGAACGGGCCGTCGAACACCGATGCATCCACGTACTGCTGGATCATCATCGTATGATCCTTCGCGACAAGTTCGTCGTGAAGCAGGACCTGGAAGCGGCCTTTGTCGTTGAGGTAGTCGATCCTGTATGCATCGTTCATCCACTTCTCGGTGCGGAAGTGGACGGACTCGAGGAATGCTTCCGAGCGCGGGTCGCCGGAAACCTGCACCGGGTAGCGCACGTATACCGTGTAGTGTTCGAGCGAGTGGTCCCAGGTACTGGGCGCCCAGTGAAACACGGCCAGCTTGTTGCCGTCGGCGTCGGTGGTGTCGGCGAGGTGCCCATTGGCGGCGAAGTCAGTCGCGAAGCGGTACTTGAAGATCGCCCAGCCGGTGCTGATACCGGCCCCGTTGGCGAACTCGATGGTCTTCTTGCCGCCTCTCACGCTTCGCTTGATCTTGAGCGTGCGCCCGTTGCTCAGCGTCGCGAGCCCGAACGCGTCATCCCACACCGGGTGAAGGGAGTCGATCTGCGGGCCATGGAAGAAGAAACCGTGAAACTCTCCGCCCGACTGCTGGTACTTGACCGTGTACTCGACACTGGAGCGTCCGTCCTTGCCCAGGTCGACGTGGACTTCGCACCAGACGGGATAGCCCGTCTGCGCCAGCAAGGCAGGGGCCGCCAGCAGCGCCAGCAGCAGGATCAGGAGTTTCGCCCGCATAGAAGTCACATCCTAAGTGCGACGGCAAAATCGCATAGTCTGTTTATGAACCGGGAATGGAATCGAATCGGCCTGCCGGTCGTTATCACTGGCAGTCAGCTTCTGTTCCAGGTCGGGCGACTTGTCGGCACACCTTTACGGTGGCCCGGTTGGTTTCCGCCGTTATGATTCCGGCGGGTGCGGTTCAGGGGCAGTCATGCGCTACGGCTTCGTCATCGACAATCGCGTCTGTATCGGCTGCCACGCCTGTACCGTGGCATGCAAGTCAGAACACCTGGTGCCGATCGGCGTTAACCGCACCTGGGTCAAGTACATCGAACGCGGCGAGTTCCCCAACGTCAGCCGCATGTTCCAGGTCACCCGCTGCAACCACTGTGTAGACGCGCCCTGCGTCAGCATCTGCCCGACCAGCGCGCTGTTTTCGCGCAAGGACGGCATCGTCGACTTCGACAACCGGCGCTGTATCGGCTGCAAGTCGTGTACGCAGGCCTGTCCCTACGACGCGCTGTATATCGACCCGAACACGCACACGGCCGCCAAGTGCAACTTCTGCGCGCATCGAATCGACCAGGGGCTGAACCCGAGTTGCGTGAACATCTGCCCTGAACAAGCCATCCACTTCGGCGACCTTGACGACCCGAAATCCGACGTCGCGCAGCTCACCAGCCGCGAACACGTCGGGCAGCGCAAGCCCGAGAAGGGCACCATCCCCAGCGTCTTCTACATCGACGGCGACAGCGCGAGCCTCAACCCGGCCGCGACGCAGGTGCCCGAATCCTACATGTGGGCCGACCAGAAGCGCGGCGTCGGGCACAACGTCGGGAAGGATGGCGCGAAGACCGATCTGCTCGGCATCGTGCGGCGCGCCCAGGCGACGCGACAGGCGACCGGCGACTCGCCCGAGCCTGTCCTGGACGGGCTGCTGCGCGACATGCAGAAAGCCACCGGCGCCGGCAAGGTGCGGCGCGCCTACGACCAGCCGGACAAGGGCATCCAGTGGGGCTGGGAGGTCGCGGCCTACGTCGTGACCAAGGCATTGGCAGGCGGCTTGGCACTGGTGAGCGCGCTGGCGTTCATCCTGCCGATGCTGGGTGTGCGCAGCGCGGCGCTGATACCGACCGGCAACTTGTTCACCGTTGGGCTGCCGATTGCCTCGCTGGTTTTCCTCGGCATCACCGGTCTTCTCCTTATTAAGGACCTCGACCAGCCGCTGCGTTTTGTCTACGTGCTGCTGCGCCCGCACTGGTCGAGTTGGCTGGTGCGCGGCGGCTATATCATCACGGTCACCGGCGGGCTGACGACGCTCTGGGTGGCGAACGGGTTGTTCATTCACTCACCGGCGCTGTTCAAGCTGCTGGCCTGGCCGCTGGGTTTCGCGGCGCTGGCATGCGCAGGCTACACGGCGTTCCTGTTCGGCCAGTGCAAAGGGCGCGACTTCTGGCAGAGCCCGGCCCTGCCGATCCACATGGTGAACCACGCGCCGCTGGCGGGGTTCGCCGTACTGGCCCTGCTCGGACGCGACGTGCGCTGGGCGTTGTTCGCTTTCGCGCTGATCAACATCGCGGTCGTGGCCTTCGAGATCTGGGGCAAGCACCCCAATGAAGACAGCGCAGCCACGGCCCACGACATGCAGAAGGGACGCGCCGGACAGTTGTTCTGGTTCGGCGTGATCGGGATCGGCGGGTTGCTGCCGCTGTTCCTGTTGCTGGTAAACGCGCCGTTTTCCGCGGCGCTGGCGCTACTGATCGGCCTGGCGATCACCGAGTACCTGTGGGTGTTCATCCCGCAAAAGAGGCCGAATACGTAGCGCAGGCGTCTCGCCTGCACCGGCCGTGGGTGTCCCACCCACGGCTGTCGCGGGCCGGAGGCCCGCGACCTGTGCAGGCTGGAAGCCTGCGCTACGGAGATACCCATGGGCAAAGCAAAGATCAGCCTGATTGAAAAAGTCGCCACGGCGCTGCACCTGATTCCGAAGCTGGGCGACGAAGGCACGCCCGAGCGCATGCAGCCGGGCGTGAACACCAACCCGTTCCCGCTCAGCAGTTATCCGCCCGTTGAGAAATGGGACGACTGGGAAGAACTCGACCCCGCCGCCTGGCCTGTGCTGAAGAAGCGCAAGTACAGCATCGTACCGACCACCTGCTTCAACTGCGAAAGCGCCTGCGGGCTGCTGGCGTACGTTGACAAGGAAA
>JAGQRI010000132.1 GCA_020425515.1 Planctomycetota bacterium
TTCAGCGGCGTCGGCACGCTCGACGCCGACCTGAAGCCGTCACTGGTGCTGGCCCAGCCGGCCGGCGGCAAGAACCTCGAAATGGTGACGCTCGAGGAAACGCTGGACGCGCTGCTGAAAAACCACCCGCGTACGCTGACGCTGATACTGGACTGCAGCTTCACCGCGCCCGGCGACAAACGCTGCGCCGTCAGCGCCGACGCAATGACAAAGCTGACCGAGAAAGACCCGCAGGACAGCCTGCTGAGCGCAGTGATCAAGCGCTGCGAAGACGCCGGCACCAAGTGCATCGTGCTGAGCGCGACGGACGCGAAGTTGACCGAAAACCACATGCAGGCGCTGGAAATCGACGACCTGAACCACGGGCTGTTCAGCAGCTATTCGCTTGAAGCCCTCGGCGGCGAGGCCGACATCAACCGCGACCGCGTGGTGACCTACACCGAGTTCCAGAAGTACGTAAGCGAAAAGGTGAGCCACATCGCGCAGCTTGAGGGCAAGTCCCAGACCGGCTGGTTCTACGCCAGCCCCGAACGCAAGGGCTTCGCATTGCCAAGCTGGCGACAGTAGAGCGCGAAGCGTAAGCGAGCGACAACCCGCATTGGGCCAGCGGCCGCTCGCTTACGCTTCGCGCTCGACCATCCTTATGCCACCACCTCGCCCAGACCTACGGCTGTGCCCGCCGCGACGTTGGCGTTCGGGCCGATGACGGCGCCGGCCGCGATGCTGCAGCCCTCGCCCACGGTTGCGCCGGCCTCGATGATCGCGCCCGCGCCGATGCTGCAGCCGCGCCCGATTTTCGCCTCCGCGCCGATGATCACCCCGGCGCCGATGAAGCCGCCCTCGCCCAGTTTCGCGCTGTCGGCCACGATCGCACTCGGATGCCGCAGGGCGATCACCTGGTACTTCACCTTGGCCGCTGCCTCGAGCGCTTTGGTTTTCTCGGCGGGGTCGTCGCAGGCCGGGAAGACCGCCTTCGCGCCCTGGATCTTGTAGCGCGGCAGGTCGGACAGGTCGCCCTGCACGCGGATGCCCAGGAACTCCTCACCGACCATGCTGCCGTCGCCGGTATCGATGATGGCGCTGACTTTCAGCGACTCATTGGCGGCAACCAGTTCCATGGCGGCCTTGGCCAGGGCCCCGGTGCCGAGGATCAACAGCTTGGTGGGCGCGTCGGACAATCGCTCTCCTTCGTATGGCGCAGCGCCACGGGTCATATAACCTGCCGCGATGTTTGTCGATGAACATGAGCTTTCGGTAAAGGGCGGGCGCGGCGGCGACGGCTGTGTCAGCTTCCGGCGCGAATCGGGCGTGCCCAAGGGCGGCCCCGACGGCGGCGACGGCGGGCGCGGCGGCAGCGTCATCTTCAAGGCCAGCCACCACCTCAACGGGCTCGGCAACCTGCAGCACGTGCGCGAGATCAAGGCCAGGGCCGGCGAGCCCGGGCGCGGCAAGAACCAGCACGGCAAGAACGGCGAAGACAACGTCATCGAAGTGCCCGTCGGGACGATCATCTACGAGCTGCGCAGCGAAAGCGAACCGGTCGAAGAGCCCGAACTCGACCTCGCCAACGCCCCGCCCGAAGCCTTCAGCGTTGAAGGCGCCAGTGGCGAAGACTACGTTGAGCCGGCGCCCCAGCAGCAGATCGTACAGGTGGCAGACCTGACTGAGGCCGGGCAGACCTTCGTCGCGGCCAAAGGCGGCAAGGGCGGGCTGGGCAACAAGCACTTCGCCAGCTCAACCAACCAGACACCGCGCGAACACACCGACGGCGAGCCGGGCGCCGAGCGCAAGCTGAGGCTCGAGGTCAAACTGATCGCCGACGTCGGGCTGGTCGGGCTGCCCAACGCTGGCAAGAGCACGCTGCTGGCGCACTGCACCCACGCGCGCCCCAAGATCGCGGCCTACCCGTTCACGACACTGTCGCCCTACCTCGGCATCGTCGAGCTGAGCGACGACGCCCGCTTCGTGATGGCCGACATCCCCGGGCTGATCGAGGGCGCCGCCGAGGGCAAAGGGCTCGGCCACCAGTTCCTGCGCCACGTCGAGCGCACCCGCCTGCTGCTGCACCTGATCGACGTCAGCGAAAAGGAGCCCGAGCAGTTGAAAGAAGACCACGACGTGATCCTGCACGAGCTCGAATCGCACAGCCCCGTCCTCGCCGCCAAGCCGCGCATAGTGGTCGCGAACAAGGCTGACATCCCCGGCACGGAAGAGCGCGCCAAGACCCTCAGCGAGCTGATCGCGCAGCCGGTCAGCCTGATCAGCGGCGTCACCGGGCAGGGTTTGAAAGAGCTGCTTTGGGCCATTTATCACAGGCTGAAAGAGCTCTAACTTTTCCGCAACGCGCCCCGACGCAAGTCGTTTCAAGACTAGCTGCTTCGGGAGCACATGATGAGCAATCGGAAAGGCAAGACCAACGGCGTAATGCTGGCCTCATTGGCCGGGCTGCTTGCGGTAGCTGCGCTGGGCGCGTGGCTGCTGATGCAGGACGCCGGCGACACGGCCAAGACCAAGCCGGTGAAGCCGACGGTCGAGGTAAGCCGCTAGAATTTCCGTCCCCCGGGGCGGCTCGGAAGGTAAAAAGGTACCCATGAAGGGACCACAGCTGGCACTCCTGATCTGGCTGGCCAACCTGCTTGTGTTGGCCGGTGGCGCATTTGTCGGCTACTCGTACTGGCAGGACATCGAGGCAGACCGCGACGCCAAGTATGCCCAGGCCTCGCACCCCCAGACCAAGGAAAAGAAGATCGCCTGGCAGAACACCGTGGATTCGGCCACCACCGCCGACCACACGTTCTACCGCGACGTGCTGCTTACGCCGTACGAGCGCCCTGACGCCGTCACGATGTCGCCCTCGGGCGGAACGCTGGAGAAGCCGGCGACACTGACCGCCAAGGGCGGCGCCGCCGATCCGTCCAACTTCGTCTGGTCGATCGAAGGCGCGACGCCCGTCGGCGTATCGCTCAGCGCCAAGAAGGGGCGCACGACGCAACTGCGCTTCAGCAAGGCCACGCCGCAGGGCTCGACCGTCACCGTGAAGGCCTCCAACGGCACCGGCAAGGACGAGATCGCACAGGGCACCTTTACGCTGAACTTCAACGAAAAGGTCGACCCGGAACCCACCGACGAAGAGCTCAAAACCGAACTCGAAAAGTGGGTCAACTCGCAGTTCACACTGCTGCGCCTGTGGTACGGGCCGCCCAGCGTCGCCAAGGCCGTCGTGATTTCGAAGGAAGCCAAGAACGCGACGCTGCTGTTCCAGGCGGGGCTGAAGTTCCCCGAGGAATACGACAAGGAACGCAATTCCGACGTGAACGTCCAGAAGCTCGCCAAGTACGACCTTGAAGTCATCAAGATCGAGTGGGACCACGTGCTGATGAAGGGCGCCTCGCGCAACCCGAAGTACAAGGACCGCCACTACGAGGTGAAACTGTTGCCGCAGCCCGTCGAGCTGCCGGACATCAACAAACTCGGCAAGACCGGCAAGATCGGCGAAAGCAAGATCAAGCTGCCGGACACGCCGCCGCCCGACCCGAAGATCCAGGCCGAGGACACACGCCCGAAGGAATCGGTCTACGACGCCAAGACCGACACCTGGACGCTGGGCACCGACGATTACAAGGACATCAACGTCGACGAGTTGGCCCGTTACGCCAAGGTGGTCCACGACCGCGAACGCAAGCCGCTCGGCATTCAGATCAGCGACGACATCCCTGACGACAACTCGGTCATCGCACGCGGCGGGCGCAAGGGCGACATCATCAAGGCCATCAACGGCAAGCCGGTCGCCAGCATGAGCGACGTGCGCCGCATCGTCCGCACCGAGTACAACAACGGCGTGGAGGAATTCGTCGTAACCTACGAGCGCGACGGCGTGCCCGGCACGAAACGCTTCAAGGTGCCCAAGAAGAAAAACAACGACAAGTAACGCTCACGGCCCCGCATCGCGGGGCCTTTTCATTTAATCGCCGTCGTGCACCGCAGCCTCCGCGTTCCAAATGCGGAGGCCGCGATGAAACCAGCCCGCTTCGTCAACCTGCTCTGGATCGGCAACGCCGTACTGCTGGCCGGCGCAGCCGCGCTCGTCTGGCACGCGTTCAACGACGCCGCCGGCGACCGCGAGTCGCATCTGGCCGTGGCCGCCGGCATCACGACCGACAAGCCGCACATTCAGTGGCGAGACGACAAGGACCAGCCGGGATTTGAGGACGGCAGCGTGCTGCTGTCGCCGCTGGAACGCCCCAAACCGCCGCAGCCCAAACCGCCGGTCGAGGTGGAGCAGCCAAAGCCGCCGAAAACCGACGCCGAACTGAAGGCCGAGCTGGAACGCGAACTGAACGTGAAGTTCAAGGTCATGCGCCTGATGCTGTGCAACTCGCCGGAGTACCCGGACGTCGCCATGCTGGTTTCGGGCAGCACGCGCCTGCAGTGGTTCGAAGGCATCAACCTGAAGACTGAGTACGCGAAGGCGCACTCGCTTGAGCTGCGCAAGTTCGCACTGGACATCAAGGTGCTGAAGATCGACGAGCACGGGGTGCTGTTAAACGCCCCCAGCAGCGAGAAGCCGGATAAGCGCTTCGACGTCCTGTTGCCCGTACAGACCGAACCGAGCACCATGAGCGTGAACGCCGGGTTCCCGGACCAGGGCGGCGCGCTGCGCATCCGGGACGCCGACCCGAAGCGTACCGAGGAAGCGTTGAAGGACGGCGACCAGGTCATGCGGGTGATGGTCAAGCCGCTGGATGAAGTCGACAAGAACGACTACAGCGACGAAGCAATCAACGAGCTGGCGAAGTACGCCAAGGCCGGCAAGTACGGGCTGGAAGTTCTGCCGTCATTGCCCGCGGACAGCCCGGCCCGCAAGTACGGCGCGCGTGGCGGTGAGATCATCAAGCGCGTGAACGGGCAGGACGTGAAAACCATGAGCGACGTGCGCCGCGTGGTGCGCAAGGGCTACGACGCCGGCACGCGCGAGTTCAAGGTCGAGTACGAGCGCGACGGCAAACCCGGCGAGCGAACCTTCACGGTGAAGTAGCCCCTACGCCGGTCGGTGTTCCGTGCCGATCCCGTCGGTGAGCGCCAGCAGCGTCATCGGGCCGTTCAGCCGCGCCGTGTGCCATACGCCCTTCGGCACCACGGCCAGCCTGCCCGCTGTCAGCTTCACGAGGCGCTCGCCGCTGCCTTCCTCGAACACCAGCGTCATCTCGCCTTTCAGCACCATCAGGATTTCGTCGCCGGCCGGGTGCATCTCCCAGTTCACCCAGTCGGCGTCGCGCTCGATGACCGAAAGCAGGCGTCCGTGTTCGCTGGTCATGAGCCGCTGGATGCCCTCGTCTTCGGGCTTGCCGGACATGAGCTGCTGCCAGAACTCCGCGCCGCCGGGCAGCTCGACCGCGTCGCCGTTCGCCTCAAGCAGCAGGTAGTTCTCCGTCGGGTCGATCGTGCCGTCGGGCATCGCAATCTCCTGTAGTGTGTCGCCGCGGGCAGTATAGTTTGAACAGCAACCTGCGGAGAGCTTATGGCCAGCATCAGCAAAATCGGCGCCGACCTGCGCAAGTTCGCGCTGGGCTACCCCGAGGCCTGGGAAGACTTCCCGTGGGAGCACAGCGTCGTGAAGGTGCGCAAGAAGATCTTTGTGTTCTGCGACAACGACGGGAACAAGAGCCTCAGCCTCACGGTCAAGCTGCCGGACTCGGGCGACGACGCCATCGAGATGGACCAGTGCGAAATGACTGGCTACGGGCTGGGCAAGGCCGGCTGGATCAGCGCCCGCTTCGAGAAGGGTGAGAAGATCGACGTGAAGATGCTCAAGGACTGGATCAATGAGAGCTACCGCGCCGTCGCCCCCAAAACGCTGGTGAAGAAGCTGCAGCCCTGAGCGCGCATGGGGACAGTCCCCGCAGTTGGGGACTGTCCCCCGCCTTCGAGTCCCGGTAGACTCACGATATGCCAAGAGCCGCAAGATCAGCACGAGGTGGGTACTGCTACCACGTGATGAATCGAGGCAACGAGCGGCAAACTGTCTTCCATACCGACAACGAATACGCCTCTTTCCTCCAACTCGTAGGGCAAGCCGGCCAGCGTACAAACATGCGCACTCTGGCATTCTGCCTGATGCCCAATCACTTTCACCTCTGTCTCTGGCCGCGCGAAGATGGTGACTTGAGCCGTTTCATGCAGTGGCTCACGACCAAGCACGTTGCGCAGTACCGCAAGTCGTATCCCGGCAGTGGGCACGTTTGGCAAGGTCGCTTCAAGTCGTTCGCGATCCAGGATGATGAGCACCTCTGGACGGTTCTCAAGTACATCGAACGCAACCCGGTCCGCGCCGGGCTGGCGCCTAGGGCTCCAATGTGGCCGTGGTCGAGCGCAGGATTGAGCACCGAATTCCTGGGCCAGCAGGGACTTCCTTTGCTGCACCCGTGGCCGAGGCCCAGGCCGGCGAACTGGCTGGATCTTCTACTGGTTCCCGAGGGCGAAGTTGAGTTGGAGCGCATCCGGAAGTCTGTCGCAAACGGCTCGGCCTACGGTGATTCTGGATGGACTCGCGGGCTAGATGACTAGGTTGGAAACTACAGCTGCATTGGTGCGGGCACAGCACGCTTGACTACGGGGACAGTCCCCAACCGCGGGGACAGTCCCCTTTACTGGTTGCGGCTGCGGTCTACGGCGGCTTTTACGAACGCGGTAAAGAGTGGATGGGCCTTTAGCGGTTTGCTCTGGAACTCGGGGTGGAACTGCACGCCCACGAAGAACGGGTGGTCCTTCAGCTCGACGATCTCGACCAGGTCCAGGTCCGGGTTCACGCCTGAAATCACCAGCCCGCGCTCTTGCAGTTGCCCGCGGTAGTCGTTGTTGAACTCGTAGCGGTGGCGGTGGCGCTC
>JAGQRI010000133.1:0-17123 GCA_020425515.1 Planctomycetota bacterium
CTGAAGGCGTTCTTCCGCCGGCTGCGTGGGCGCTGACGCGAGAGTCCTGGAGGGGTGGCCGAGTGGTTTAACGCGGCAGATTCGAAATCTGTTGTGCGTTCTGCGTACCGGGGGTTCGAATCCCCCCTCCTCCGCCACTGAAAACAGCGCCGCAAGGCGCTGTTTTCAGTGGTGTCCGCCGAAGCCTTGGCGAGAGCTAAGCTCTGGTGACAGAATCAGGCTTCGTCTTACCTGGACTGTCGGCATGCTGAACCTGGTTCGAGCCGTCCATACGGTTGTTTGGGTGTTCTTCGTAGGCGTGATTCTGGCGCTGCCGGTACTTGGCTGGTTCGGCTGTTTTGGCTGGGCGTTGGTCGGGATCGGGTTGGTTGTTTTCGAGGGAGCGGTCCTGCTGGCGAACCGGGGACGCTGCCCGCTGACCAACATAGCCGCCCGTTACACTGAATCGCGCGAGCCGAACTTCGACATCTACCTGCCGGCCTGGCTGGCCAAGAACAACAAACTGATCTTCACGACGCTGTTTCTGCTGGGTTGTGGCTTCGTGCTCTGGCGCTGGGTCGTCCATTGATGCCGCAAAAAGCGGATTACCGCCACACCCCCAAAGAGCTAAATTGCACGCAGGGCAATGCTGGCATTCCTGCAACATTTCTTTTCCCGGTTCATCCGGTTCAGCGCGCGGCATCGATTGCTGGTCGCGATCGGACTCTATTCATTCACCTGGCTGAGCGGTGGGATCGTGCTGTACGGAATCGGGCGGCACTTTCTGCCCGAGGGCGCCGCCGGCGAGCACTGGAGCCTTCTCGACTGCCTGTACATGACGGCGATTACGCTTACGACGGTCGGCTTCGAGGTGGCCGTGGATATGGAAGCGTTGACGCCGCACGGGCAGTCGGTGCTGAAGATTTTTCTTACGGTCTACACGCTGACGGCCTACATCGTGGCCCTGTACGCGACCGGCGCTATCATCAGCGTGTTCGTTGAGGGCGCAGTACTTCAGTTCTTCAAGCGCAGGCGCATGGACCGCGAACTCGCAAAACTGTCTGACCACTACGTCGTCTGCGGCGGCGGCACGACCGGCATCCACGTCGTCGACGAGCTGGTCAAACTCAAGCGCAAGGTGCTGTTGATCGACATCAGCCACGAGAACCTGGAGCACGCCCACGAGCACTACCCCGACATCCTGTTCATGGAAGGCGACGCACTCGACGACGAAGTACTGTCGAAGGCGCACCTGGATACAGCTGTCGGGTTGTTCGCCGTTCTGCCGGAAGACCGCGACAACATTCTGCTGACGGTCTCGGCCCGCCAGATGAATTCAACCATGCGGCTCGTGGCGCGCGCGACCGTGTTCGAGAACGACGCGAAATTCTACCGCGTCGGCGCCAATGCCGTGATCAGCCCGAATCACATCGGCGGGCTGCGCATGGCTAGCGAAATGTTGCGCCCGGTGGTCGTGGACTTCCTGGACACCATGGTGCGCGACCACGAACACACGGTGCGCTTCGAGAACGTGACACTGAAACCCGGCGGCAAGGCGGACGGCAAGCTGCTCGGCGACCTTGGCATCTTCAAAAATCTGGGGCTCGCGGTGATCGGCGTAATGCGCAGCAACGAGCGCGTCGAGTACAACCCGGGCGGCAGCACGGTGCTGTACGCCGGCGACTCGGTCATCGTGATTACGGACCCCGACCGCCGCGAGAAGCTCGAAGCTCTGTTGAACTGATTACTTCGCGATCTGGCGCAACCGGAACAGCACCGCGCCCGCCGGCAGCAAGGCCAGCGCCATTAGCAGGCGCCATCCGGCGTCGCCCCAGACGTCTGCCGGCACAACCCGTGCGGCCAGGAACTCATCGAAGTAGCTTTCCGGGTACAGTTGCGGCAGGTCGTCGAGCTTGCCCTCGAATGACTTCAACCAACTGTCGGCGCTGCGCTGTCCCTCCACGGCGGCTCGGCGGTCCTGCGCCATCTTCGTGGCGGGCGCCAGACTGGGCAGCAGCGTCAGCGTGGCCATCAGCAGCAGTCCGGCCAGCACCGCGGTGGGGGAGGTGGACAGCGACCGCACAAGCAGCACCAGAAGCAGGCACAGCAAGGCAGCCGCGACGGACAACCCCAGCAACGAAAGCACGCTGCCGAGCGGATTGACCGCGGCCGTGTCGAAACGGATCCGGTCCGGCGTAGTGCCGACGATCAGCACCGGGTCGGTCGGTTGGATCACCAGTCGCCCGCCGCCGGACTCGCCCGAAAAGTGCAGCCGGTAGCGTGATTCAGTCCGTGTCTCAAGCCGCGTGCGGGTGTCGCCATCCTCGAGCCAGACCGCCACGGGCGAGCGGTCACGGGGTGCGGCCTCGCCCGTCCAGACAAGCTGGTACTCCACCGTGCCCTCGATGAATTTGCCGGTTGCTTTCGGCAACTCGACCATCAATTCTTCGCTGGAGTTCGGGTTCGCCCAGGTGTACTGGCCGCTGCGCCCGGCGGCGTACTGGAACTCGCCCTCGTGCAGGCGCCGTTTCTGGATCGACTCCGGCGAGCTGGTGACGGTCAGGTATTTCCCCATCGCCAGGTTCGCGATGTAGCCTCCGCCCGTGAACAGGCAGGCCGCGATCAACACGACTACGCACCCTGCCAGCGCCGCACCTAGAAAGTACTCGCCGCGCCGCGCAGGCAGGACGGTCCAGCCGCGCTTGACGGTCGGCTTCAGCAGAAAGCCGCCGCCGACAATCGCAGCCAGCGGCAGCACTACGCGCAGCCCTTCGGTGGTGATGCTGCGGGACAGCCACGAGCGCGTATCGGCGTCGCTGCCGAACAACATCGCCAGCAACGGGACAGCCAGCAGCAGCAACAGCGCCAGAACGAGCGCCAGCCTGGTACGCAGGGCCTCAATCAGCGCCGCCTTTGCGATTGCCAGCGTGCGCCCGATCATTTCCCTTCCTTGTCGTCTTTCTGTTTCCCGAGGACGCTGATGTAGAAGGCCTCCAGCGTGCGCATGGGCGAGCCGGAGCGAATTACGTCGAGACCCTTTTCCCGGGCCAGCGCTTCGAGCGCCTTGATCGCTTCCGGGTCGGGCGGGCTGACGCGCAGCTCATGCACCTCGCGCTCGCGCAGCAAGTCTTCGAGCGTGCCTTCGTTCAGCAGCTTGCCCTTGTTCAGGAAGGCGACGCGATCGCAGACGTTTTCGAGTTCGCCCAGCAGGTGGCTGGAAATCAGGATCGCCTTGCCCTGTTTGCGCAACTCGCCGATCAGTTCCTTCACCTGCACGGCGCCCAGCGGGTCCAGCCCACTGGTCGGCTCATCGAGGATGAACACGTCCGGGTCGGCAATCAGCACGCTGGCGATGCCGAGGCGCCGCTGCATGCCCTTGGAAAATCCCTTCACCCGGCGCTTGGCGGCATGGGTCAGGTCCAGCCGCTCCAGCAGTTCGCCGGCCTTCCTGGCCGCGTCGGCGCGGCTGAGACCGGCCAGTGCGCCGTGCAGTTTGAGCGTTTCGATCGCGGTCAGGAACGGAAGCAGCGTGCTGTCTTCAGGCAGGAAGCCCGTGGCGCGCCTAGCCGCCAACGTGCCCGGCCTGGCGCCCTGGATGGTGACGCTGCCGCTGCTCGGGCGCAGCAGCCCGACAGCGATCTTGAAGGTGGTGGATTTACCGCTGCCATTGGGGCCGAGCAGCCCGAACACTTCCCCGGCCTTGAGGGATAGAGAAAGGCCGTCGAGCGCTTGGACGCGCCGACGGCCGAAGAAGTCACGAAACGTCTTGCTGAGGTTGGAAATCTCAACCGCTGTCACGACTAGAGCTGCGACAGGTAGGTGGCCTGCAGCTTGCGCTTGAGCGCCTGGCGCTTCTTGCGGTTGCGGGTGACGCTGGGCTTCTCGTAGTAGCTCTGGCGCTTCATGGCGCGCGTCAGCCCTTCCTTCTCGCAAGCTTTCTTGAAGCGGCGCAGAAGCTGATCGACGGATTCCGAACTACGGGCCTTGATCTTCACCATACGTAAACTGTCTCACTCTGATGCCGCGTTTGGGGCGGCCTGTACCAATAGAAAACAAAATCCCGCTCAAAGTCGGGGCTACAACTATAGCCCTGGCGGCATAAGCACGCAAGTAGCGGGAATTTCCAAAAACCGGGATGCTTTCAAACGGTCGGTTAGTTAACCGAGTAGATTTACTTACCGTCCGGTATATAAGGCCGCCATGGGCAGCACCCCGGCAACCGAAGCCGACACCCGCAGCGCCATCCTGCGCGAGGCCGTGACCCTGTTCGCCGCGCGCGGATACGACGCCGTCAGCGTTCGCGAGATCGTGCAGGCCGCCGGCGTAACCAAGCCGTCGCTGTACTACCACTTCGGCAGCAAAGAAGGCGTGGCCAGGGCGCTGATCGAGCAATTCATGTCCGACGCCAACGAGATGCGCTTGAGCGTGTTCGAGCAAACGAATGGCGTCCGTGACGTGCTCGAAACCTACACACGCGAAATGCTGACCCTTGCCCTGCGGTATCGAAACACGCTCGCGTTTGCATTCTCGATCTGGTTCGGGCGTAGCAGCCTGAAAGAACTGATCAAGCACGCCGAAGAGTACGACCAGTGCGTCATGCGCGAGTGGGTTGCGCTGTTGGTCGAGCGCGGGCTCAGCGGGCGTGTCGCCGAAGTGACTATCAAGGCCTATTGGGCCCTGTTGATGCAGGAACTGATGCGGGTCGTGCAATGCCCGGAATTCACGGGCTGCGCGAACTCGCTGGCGGACGAAATGGCCACACTCGTGCTTCACGGCGCGCAGGCCTTTGATGAGAAAGACGAGAAATGAGAGCCCGAAGCTTCAGCCTGATTGCGTTGCCGTTGTTGCTTGCCGCATGCGGACCCAAGCCCCCCGAAGGACCGGAGAATGCCAACCCGGCGCGCAACGTGGTCGTCCGCCTGGTGCAGCCGCAACAGCTTGACGTAAAGATCAAGCTGCCCGTTGTGATCCAGCCGAAGGACACCATTGAGCTGCGCGCGGCGGCGGCCGGCACGCTCGTTTCGCTGCCGTACAACGAAAACGAACTGGTGCCCGCGTCCAGCTTGCCCGAGCGGCGCGCTGAGGAAGCGGATGGGTTCGCCAATGCACTGAAAGAGCGGATCGTTGCGCTGGATGAAACGATCAAACTGCGCGGGGCCAAAGGCGGCTACCTGAACCAGGAAGACCTGGACAAATTCTCGGCCGACCTCGACGCCATGGTTCAGTTCACGGTGATGGACGATCTGGCGCAGCTCAAGCCATTCGCGACTATCGACCGGCGCATGCTGGATCAGCAATACGTCGAAGCGCGCGAGGCCTTGGGCAAGGCCGTCCGCGACCTGAAGCGGACCATGGAATACAAGCAGTCCACCGGCAGCCAGAAGGATGATGCCGCGATGCAGGTGATTCTCGCGCACGCGGCGGTGAACCGGATCATCGCGATGATCGAGGACACCTACGTCTGCAACCCCGACCAGGGCGTGCTGACCGAGCGCATGCGCAAGCAGGGCGAATACGTCAATCCCGGCGAGCTGCTGGGCAAGATCGCCGTGATGAATCGTCTCGTAGCCGAGTTGGAGATTCCCGAGGCACACCGCCAGGCGCTCAGCATCGGCGAAACGATGAAGGTCGAGATTTCCTCGCTGAAGGACGAGGCCGGGCACTCGATCGTCCGTGACGCAAAGATCACGCGCATCGATTCCGTGGCGCACCCGACAACGCACAGTTTCAGCGTCGAACTGGAAATCCCCAATGAAGACCTGAAGCTGCCGGCGGGCATTTTCGGAACGACCGAAGTGACCATCTACAGCAAGCCGGATGCGCTGGTGGTGCCGTTGACAGCGCTGCGCCTGAGTGGGGAAAGCAAGTCGTTGTTCGTGCTGCCCGCCAGCGGCGGCAACCAGGTGCGCGAGCTCAGCAACATCGAGCTCGGCCAGCTGACGGCACAGTGGGTTGAAATCCGCGGCGACAAGCTGAAGCCCGGCATGCGTGTCGTGACCTTCGGGGCGCAGATGCTGGGTGACGGCGACGAAGTCAACTGGTCCGAGAAAGATCCCTACGTCGTGGCGGGCGACGGGGAGAAGCAGTCATGATTATCACCAACTTCTCGGTCAAGCATCGCGTGGCCGTGTTCGTTTTGATCGCGGGCATTGCCTTGCTGGGGACGTTCAGCTACCTGACGTTGCCGCGCGAAAGCAGCCCCGACATCAAGGTGCCGCTTGTGACCGTTGCGGTCCCGTGGCCGGAAGCCAGCCCTGAAGACGTCGAAAGCTCCGTCACCGTCCCGCTCGAACGCGAACTCAAGAACCTTAAGGGATTGGACGAGCTCACCAGCGTTTCCGTGGAAGGTGCCAGCATCACCACCTGCAAGTTCGACCCGGACGTGAAGGTCGAAGACGCGTTGCAGAAAGTGCGCGAAAAGTACGACATCGCCAAGGTGGAGTTTCCGTCGGACGTCGAGGACGAGACGATTTCGGAACTCAGTTTTTCCGAGTTCCCGATCATGATCGTCACCCTGTACGGCGCTGATGTGGCCGTGCTGGAGCGGATCGCCGAGGAACTCGAAGACCGCATCGAAGCCCTGCCCGGTGTGCTGAACGTCGGGATCAACGGCGGGCTCGAGCCGGAGATCGTGATCGACGTCGACCCCGAGAAACTCGAGGCTTACCACCTGCCCGTCAACGAACTGATCGAAAAGCTGCGCGGCGAAAACGTCGACATCTCGGCGGGCGGCGTGGATACCGGCAGCGTCAAGCCGGTGATTCGAATCCCCGGCGAGTTCCAGAATTCGGAAGACGTCGAGAACCTGCTGATCCACACTGTTGACGACAAGCCCGTCTACCTGCGCGACGTTGCGAGCGCGCACATGGCGTACAAGGACCCGATCAGCTATGCCCGCCGCGACGGCAAACCGGCGGTGCAGCTCACCATCGAAAAGCGTGCCGGTGCGGACATCCTGCCGATTACCGAGGCGGTGAAGTACGGGCTGAAAGAAGCGAAGGGGAGTTTCCCGTCCGGCGTCGACTACGCGATCCTTACCGACGAATCAGACAACATCCGCAACATGATCAGCGACCTGGAGAACAACATCCTCTCAGGTCTCGTGCTGGTGCTGCTGGTGATCTTCTTTGCGCTCGGGTTGCGCAACGCGCTGTTTGTCGCTCTGGCGATCCCGCTCAGCATGGCGATGAGTTTCTTCATCCTGCAATTGATGGGCGTGACGCTGAACATGGTGGTGCTGTTCAGCCTGATCCTCGCGCAGGGCATGCTCGTCGATAACGCCATCGTGATTATCGAGAACATCTTCCGGCATATAGGCCTGGGTAAGACGCCCATACAAGCGGCGAAGGAAGCCACCGCGGAGGTCGCGTGGCCGGTGATTGCCTCGACCGCCACGACCGTCGGTGCGTTCTTCCCGATGGTCTTCTGGCCGGGGATCATGGGCGAGTTCATGAGCTTCCTGCCCGTGACGGTAATCGTGACGCTGCTGTGCAGCCTGTTCGTCGCACTGGTGATCAACCCGACGGTTGCCGCGGCGTTCATGCGCTTCCACAAACCCTCTGACAAGGCGCTGAACAAGAAGGTCGAAGGCTTCGGCACGAAGATCATTACCGGCTACGAGCACCTGCTGCGCCTGGGACTGCGCTTCCCGAAGACGTCGCTGGTGGGTGCGTTCTTCCTGCTGATTGCGGTGATTGCGCTGTACGGGTCGCTGGGGCACGGCGTCGAGCTGTTCCCGGAAGTCGAGCCCAAGCTGGCGTACGTGAACATCACCGCGCCGGAGGGCACGAGCCTTGAAAAGACGGACGCGTTAGCGAGGGTCGTCGAGTCGCGCATCCCGGAGAATCCGGATATCAAGGGCATCGAGACAACCGTCGGCGGTACCGGCGTCGGCAACCCCATGGAGGGCGGGGCGGATGCCACCCACCTGGCCCGCGTCACGATCAGTTTCAAGGACCAGGAAGACCGTACGGGAAGCCCGGGCCAGTACCTCGATGAACTGCGCCCGTTGATCAAGGACCTGCCCGGTGCCGAGTTCGAGATCAAGCGTCAGAACATGGGCCCGCCGACGGGCCCGCCGATCAACGTCGAGGTGCGCGTGGACGACGTAGCTCGCCTGCCTGAAGCGATGCGGAAAGTGCGGAGTATTGTCGAGGGCGTCCCCGGCGTCATCGACCTGCGCGACGACCTGCGCACCGGCAAGCCCGAGCTTCGCGTGCATGTTGACCGCCAGCGCGCCGCCTTGATGGGATTGAACACGCAGTGGATCGGCAACTTCGTCAAGATGCTGATCAACGGCCAGCGTATCGGCGGCTACGATGACGGTCGCGAAGAGCGCGACATCATCGTCCGCCTGCCGGAGGGACGCCGCAACGACCCGGCCGTGCTCGATTCGATTCGGGTCAGCGATGCCTACGGCAACGCGATTCCGCTATCGACGCTGTGCACCTGGGAATACGTGGGCGGCGCCGGCACGATCCGCCACAAGGACGGCGAGCGCGTGCTGACCGTCTCGGCCGATGTGGCCGAGGGCTACCAGGCGCAGGAGTTGCTGAAGGAAATCGAGCAGCGCATCGACGCCGAGAAGGCGTCCATGCCGGCCGGTTTCCAGGCGACGTTCACAGGTGAGAACGAAGACCAGCAGGAGGCGGCGGACTTCCTGTTCAGGGCGTTCTTCATTGCCTGCCTGGTGATCATGTTCATCCTGGTGCTGCAGTTCAATCGCATCCTGCAGGCGGGCATTATCCTCAGCAGCGTAATCCTGTCGCTGATGGGCGTGATGATCAGCCTGATCGTGCTGGCGCAGCCGTTCGGGATCATCATGACCGGTGTCGCCGTCGTGGCGCTGGCCGGTGTGGTGGTGAACAACGCCATCGTGATGATCGACTACATCAACCAGCTAAGATACGACCACGGGCTCGACCTCTACGACGCGATCGTTGAGGCGGGCAAAACCCGTCTGCGCCCGGTACTGCTTACGGCCATTACCACGGGCCTCGGGCTGCTGCCGATGGCGATGCAGTTCAGCTTCGACTTCCACGAGTTCAAGTTTGTGGTGGGTGGCGAGAGTTCGGCCTGGTGGGCGCCGCTGGCAACCGCCGTCATCTTCGGCCTGATGATCGCCACGGTGCTGACGCTGGTGCTGGTACCGGCAGCGTACCTGGTGACGACCGGCTGGTCGGACCGCTGGACCGCGTTCTTCAAGCGTGCGTTCGGCAGTGCCGACGAACTGGCGGAGGAGCAGATGGATGTCCAGGACGGACCCGCCGCAGATGGTGGCGGAAATGGGCAAGCCGTGGAAGCACCGGAGTTGGAACCTGACGCCGTGCCGGCACTGGATTAGCTGAGCGCGAACCGCAACAGCCCGCCGATGCCCGCCAGCGTGACGAGCGCGCCGAGCGCAATTCGGAACGGCTTCGGCTTGATTCGCTTGTGCGCCAGCATGCCGGCCAGCAGCGCAACCACGATGACCGGGAGCGCGATACCGAACCAGGTCAGGTGCCGCGTGGCATAGACGCCCGTGGCGGCGAGTGCCAACAGGCGCACGATGCCGGAAACGTTCGTGATCAGGATGGTGCGCCCGCGGAACTCGGTGGGGTCGTCGCCTGCGCGGCTAAGCAGAATGAACACCACCGGCCCGCCCATGCCGAACAGCCCGCCGAGCACGCCGGCCAGCGCTCCGGTCGGAAGCGCCCAAAGGTTAAGTGCCTTGGTGGAAGCCGGCGGCAGGTCGCGCCGTGCGGCCAGGTAGATGCCTCCGCCGATCACGGCCAGCGCCAACACCAGCGAAAGCCAGCGCAGGTCCAGCGTCGGCAGCAGCAACACGAACACGACAGTGACCGGCACCATGCCGGCCAGCAGCAGCATTGTTAATTTCTCGAGCTTGACGTGCTTCCACAGCAGCACCCCCAGCGCGCCACTGGCGAAGACGTCGGCGATGGCGATCCAGTACAATCCGTCCAGCAGCGTCAGCCCGCCTGCCAGTCCGAACGCGAGCGCGGTCAGCAGACCGGCGTTGAATACGATGGCGCTCGCGGCGCCGGTCACGCCCTTCGCGAAATAGGCGAACACGCACAGGATGCAGATGACGAGGATCGGGGTCACGGCGCGATAGTGCAGAATCGGGGCGGCGGGAGCAATCCCGTCAGCTCCTGTCAGCCTTTGCCTGCTTGTCGGCGTCCTTGGCTGCCTGTTTCTGCAACAGCTCCGCGCGATCCTGCTCGAAGTGGCTGAAGATCACCTGTGCCAGCTTCGCGTTTATGCCCTCGGCCTGCTGCAGGTCCTCCATGCTGGCCAGCTTCACGCCACGCGGTGAGCCGAACTTGCGGATCAGGGCCTTCTTCTTTTTGGGCCCGACGCCGGGGATGCTGTCCAGGCTGCTCTTGATGGTCGCCTTGCGTTTCTGCTGGCGATGGAAGGTGATCGCGAACCGGTGTGCTTCATCCCGGATGCGCATCAGCATGAACAGGGCGGGGTGGCGCTGGTCCAGTGTGATCGGCTCGCTGCGCCCCGGCACGAACACGCGCTCGTCGGTATGTTTCGCGTCTTCTTTCCAGCCGGTTTCCCAGCCGGGGCGTTTCTTGTCGCGCGACTTGGCCAGCGATATCAGGTCGATGCCGACCACGTTCATGTCGTCAAACACCTGCTGCACGCGGTTGAGCTGGCCAAGGCCGCCGTCGATCACGATCAGGTCCGGCAGGCTGCCGTCATCCATACCGCGTTTCAGCCGGCGGCGCAGTACTTCTTCCATGCTGGCGAAGTCGTCGTTGCGGTCGTGGGACTTGATCTTGTACTTGCGGTACTGGCTTTTCGCGGGTTCGCCTTCGATGAAGCAGACGCCCGACGCCACGGTTTCCTTGCCGCCGCCGTGGGAGATGTCGAAGCATTCCATGCGCACGGGGGTGCGTTCCAGCCCGACCGCCTCCTGCAACTCCGACAACAGCTCCTTGTTGCGCTGCTCGGTTTCGTTGCGGACCTTCTGCGCGTGGCGCGCGTTGACGTTGGCCATCTCGGCCAGCTTCCTGCGCTCGCCTTTCCGGGGCAGGATGACTCTCACCCGGCGCTCGGCGCGGTCGGAAATCCACGAAGCCAGTGCTTCCATGCCTTCCAGTTCGATCGGCACGACGATTTCGTCGGGTACGAAGCTCGCGCGCTCGTAGTACTGCTTGATGAACTGGCTCAGGATTTCGTCGTCCGGCAGCAGGCTTTTGAAATCGCGCGAGGCCGACTCTTCCAGCTTCCCGTCACGGTACATCAGCGTGGAGATCGTCAGGCGGTTCGCTTCGCGGAACAGTCCATGGACGTCGCGGTGGACTGCCTTCACGTGGCCGACCTGCGCGCGCTGGCGTGTCGTGGTTTCCTGCACGGCCAGCATTGTGTCACGCAACCCGGCGGCGCGCTCGAAGTCGAGTTCTTCGGCGGCCTTGTTCATTCGTTGTTCGAGCTTCTGCAGCACGCTGTTGTCCTGGCCCTTCAGCACGCGCACGAAGCCCTTCAGGATTTCGGCATAGTCTTCCTTGCTGATCTTGCCCTTCATGCACGGCGCGCTGCACACGCCGATTTCGTGATAGACGCACGGGCGTGAGCGGTTGGCCATCACGTGGTCGCTGCACAGGCGCAGCGGGAACTCGCGCTTGAGCACTTCGAGCGTCTTGTACAGCTTGCTCGCGCTGGAGTACGGGCCGACATAGGTCGCGCCGTCGTGCTTGAACTTGTGCACGATCGTGGCGCGCGGGTAGTCGTGCCGCATGTCGATGCGCACGCTTACGAACGTCTTGTCGTCGCTCGCGAGCATGATGTTGTAGCGGGGGCGGAAGCGCTTGATCAGGTTGTTCTCGAGGACCAGCGCTTCCTTCTCGTTGTTGACGACGATGAACTCGACCGTCTCCGCTTTCCGCATCAGGAACGGGATGTGCGCGCGCCCGTCGGCGTCCGGGCGCAGGTAGGCTCGCACGCGGCTGTGGATGTCCACGGCCTTGCCGACGTACAGCACCTTGCCGCGCTTGTCCTTGAATATGTAGCAGCCTGGCGTCGACGGTGCGGCGCGGATCTGTTGCTCGATCAGTGATGGCTCTTCAGGCATGGCTCGGGGCGGGATTGTCTTTACCGTAAAGCGCCCAGCGGCCGAACTCGCCGCCTTGCATGTCATACACCGCGTGCGCGAACATGCCCACCCACAGACTGCCCGTAAGCAGGTACAGCCCGATGGCGAGCATGCCGATTACAGCAGTGCTCGCGACACCGCGCACGCCCTGGTAGGAGTGGCCCATGCCGAACATCAGCGAGCCGACTATCCCCGCCGCCCACCACGGGCCGATGTGGTTCAGCACGCCGAATACGTAGCCGCGGAAGAACAGTTCTTCACACACGCCGGCGTGCAAGGACACGACGATCCAGAGTACGCGCTCGAACTGCGTGCGCGGCAACAGCCAGGAAAACTTCTTCACGGCCTCGCGGACCAGCTCACGTCCGTCCGGCGCCTGCATGATACGGCGCCGCTGCCAATACAGCGCCAGCAACCCAACGATCACCAGCACGGCGCCGCCTGCGAAACGCGGCAGCATCTGGAGTTCAACCGCGAGCCCGAGGTCGGCGGTGGACGTCCCTCGCAGGAACAACGGGTGCAGTGCAATCGCGGCCATCACCCATTGCAGGGCGATCGACTCGATGTAGAGCCGCGGGCGAATGCGGTTGATCTCGGCCTCGGGCAGCTTGCGGATGCGCGGGAGGGTTACGAAGGCGGTCCACGTGGGCATCAGCGCGACGAACACGCCGAACAGAATGAAATCCCAGAACCTCGGTTCGATCGTCGGGTCGATCATTGCCTACTTGGCGGGCTCGTCTTCGGTGACGGGCCCGGCGGGCTTGTACTTGTCCTTCAAATCCTTGACGTAGCCGCACCACGAGTAGTCGCGCAACAGCACGCCGAATTCGCGCGCGGCTGATTCTTCGTCTTCCTCACGCAGGTAGCTCACGCCGATCCAGTACTGCGCGTCGTCGCAGATCGAGCTGCGCAACTGGTCAAGCTCGATGATCTGACGCAGGGTCTTGCGCGCTTCCTCATACCGCTTCGCGTACACGAGCGCCTTCCCGAGCCGGTAGCGGCAGTTCGCCGCGAGTGGGTGGTCCGGGTTTGCCTTCAGCCACGCCTGGTATTTCGGGATACATTTTTCGTTCAGCCACTTCACCGCCTCATCGCCGCGGGGCTTGCGGTAGTCGTCGTTGCGGATGGCAAGAAACTCGGCTTCGGCTTCGCCCAGCCGTTCGTCAACGAGCTTGCGCGCGTACTCGGCGGCGTCGTCCAGCGCCTTGCGCATCGGCTCGCCGGAGAGTTCGCTGAACAGTTTCTCGTAGTCTTCGCCATCGAGCAGGCGGCGGCAGAACTCGTGCACGGCGCCCTTCTTTTTGCTTTCGAGCCAGTAGAACGCGGCTGCGTCCTCGAGGTAATCGTTCACGTCGTGGTCCGCGTCGTCGATGCCGTCCAGCAGCTTGCGCGGTTCGCGCCCGGAAAATGTCGCGGCGCCCAGGATGGCGGGCAGGCGATCCTCGAACTGCCCGGCGCCGTACACCGCCAGACCCTCACGCACCCAACTGGGCAGGTTCAGGTAGCCCTGGCCGAGCAGGTCGCGGAAGGCCGCATGCTTGAGTTCGTGAACGACGCGGCTGCGGAATTCCGGTTCGCTGACGACGATGTACTCGGTGTAGAACACCATGCGCGTGTACGGCTTGTAGTCGACGCTGATCGTTTCGGTGATGGCGCGATTGCTGCCGCGATCAAATCCCTTGTCGCGGAACTCGAACACAACCTGCGCGCCCTTCAGCTTCACACCGAGGGACTCCTCCAGCACCTTCCAGGCTTCCTTCACGAAGCCGGGCAGGTCCGCCAGTGCTTTCTTGAAGCGCACGTCATCAACGAACTTGCCGTCGTAGCCCTGCACGATGCCGCTTTCGTTCAGCTTCAGCTCGGGGTTGATGCGTGCGAGGAAGTAGTCGATCGAGTCGTCGTAGCTCGAATCCGGATACTCCTTCCGGAACGCCTTCAACTCTTTCTCCGCTTGCTCGAACTGCCACAGGCGGTAGCGGCTTTGCGCGGTCAGGTATTTCCAGCGCTGAACGTGCTCGGAATCGGGTTCCGCTTTCTGATTCGCCAGGCATTGCTCGATGCAAGCTTCGAGTTTGCGAGCGTTATTCAGAACCGTCACGAGCTGATTGCGCGCTTCGCTAACGTGCCGCTCGTCCGGGTGTTTCTCAAGCAGCCCTCGATACATGGTCTCAGCGCGGTCGTACTCTGCGGCCTGCAACCCCGCGCTGCCGCCCATGTAGTAGGCGGGCCCGGTGTACTTGTAGTCAGGGTGATCCACCACGAACTTTTCCGCCTTCGCCAGGGCGTCCTCGTAGCGTTTCTGCTTGTAGTCATCCAGCAGCGCCTGGTAGTCGGCCTCGGCGTCCGCCGCCAACAGTGCGCCGGCCGGCGCGAGCGCCAGGATCAGTATCAGGATTGTGCGTACCGCGTTCATGGGCTTCCCAGTCACACCCTGTCATTATCCCGCAAGAGCGCCTGTGGCGCAGCACCAATCCGATTCTCGCTTCCGAAAATCAATCAGTCCGGCGGCGTGTCTTTGCGGACTTGCTCGGCACGGTCTTTGTCGCCGGATAGTTCGAGCGCGGTCGCGAACAGGTCGCGCGTGGCGATCCAGTCGTAGTCCCAGAAGTTGCCGAACTTCGTGGCGTCGAAGTGATCGAACGGGCGTGGGTGCGTTTTCGCTTCTCCGTAGGCAACCCAGACAGGGTCGACTGCCGTCACGCATTGCGTTGCGCAGTCCTTCGCATCCTGCCCGAGAGCCTGCAATGCCCGTAGTCGACGCAGCTGCCACGGGATGTATTTGCGCCACGAAGCCCACGGGCCGCAGCCGGTGATCGCTTTCCCGGCCGCGGCTTCCAGTTTGGCCAGCGTTTCGGACGTATCGGCAACAGCCTGGTGGTCGCCCGCGATCCGGAAGACTTCTGTGAGCGCGATCAGCGTGTCTGTGTAGGAGCGGTTCTCGAACGTCCGTTGTTCTTCCCGGAAGGCATCGCGCAACTTGACCAGGGCGGTACGCTTGTCCGCCAGCGTTGACGCGAGCCACTCGTAGCTGAAGTCCTCGATGTGTTTCCCGATCGGCTCGGTCAGGCTGATCGCGGCGCCTTCCTGCTGGCCGAAAAGTTCCGCTGCCATTCCCTCGTGGTCGATCTCGACGCCCAGCGTATCCGGCAACGAGCTGAAGCCGCGCATGTGTTGAAGCGGGACGACCAGGCGGCGGCGTCCCAACGGGTGCGCCTGCGGCAAAGAGGTCGTACCGCGGTTAATGGTCCAGCTCAGGGTGCTGGTCTGGTCTGTCTCCAGGTGCAATTGCCAGTTGAGATACTGCTTGTCTTGTGATGACGGCTGGACTGGCTTGTCGTCGATTACGAGTTGGAATGTCTTCCGGTCGGCCTTCCGGATCAACTCTGCCGGAAGCCGCAGTTCTATGTCGGCGTCGTCCCCGACGTTGTGGATGACGGCCGTGGAGGTGACGCCGGCGGTGACGGCCTGTTCGTCGGGTAGCAGTTTGATCTTCAGTTTCAGTGACTCGAGTGCGAGCTTCGCGTCGCCGACAGGGGCGACCGCGCACAGCGGCGCGCAAAGCAGGCTGAGCATCAACAGCAATCGAACCATAGCCACAGCATAGGTGTGCAAACGTCGGCCGCAAAAGCAAACCGGACGCCCGTGGGCGCCCGGTTCGGGAAACGAGCAGTTTTTACTTGCTGGTGAAGATGGCTTCGAAAATCCAGGGCAGGATTCCGTTGCCGTCGTTGATGACCATTACGAGCGCGACGGTCGCCACAGCCACCATCGACATCAACTTGACCAGGATGTTCAGCGACGGGCCCGAGGTGTCCTTGAACGGGTCGCCGACCGTGTCGCCCACGACGGTCGCCTTGTGCTCGGGCGAGCCCTTGACGTACTTCTTGTACTTCTTCGGGTCGGGCGCGCTGGAAGCCGCCACCGGCTTGGTTTCTTCCGCCTTCGGTTCTTCCGCCGGTGCAGCTTCTTCAGCCTTCGGCTCCTCGGCCGCGGTTTCTTCCTTGGCTTCTTCCGGCGCGGGTTCTTCCTTCTTTTCTTCTGCTGCGACCGGCTCGACCGGGGCGTTGTCCTCTTCTTCGGCGGTTGCGTCCGCATCGGCATCGGTTGCCGGCTTCTCTTCGGCTTCGTCGGACTTCTTGGCGCGGGTTGAAGTCTTCTTGGACTTCGAACTGGCCGATTTCTTCTTGTCCGCTGATTTCTTCTTGGTTGCCGAACTCTTCTTGCTCGCGGATTTCTTGCTGGAAGCGCTGCTCTTCTTCGAGCCGGACTTCTTCTTGCTGCCGTCCGGGCCACCCTGGTCGGCGTCGACGGCCTGCAGCGCCTTGTCTTCGACGGCCGGGTTGTAGACGCCTTCCTCAATGAACTTTTCGGCGAGCCCGCCCTTTTCGACCCACTTCTTGGCGTTGTCCCAGGCACCACCGGCATTGGCCATGGTCAGTGCCAGCAACACGCACGACACCAGGGCACCGCCGAGCATCCCGCCCAGGGCCTCGGCGCCGATACCGACCCCGACGACGACGGGGGCCGCGACCGCGATCACGCCGGGCAGAACCATCTTGCGCAGCGCCGCGGTGGTCGCGATGTCGACACAACGCGCCGTATCCGGCGTACCCGTCCCCTCCAGCAATCCCGGTATGTCGCGGAACTGCCGCCGGATCTCGTGGATCATGTCGAATGCCGCGTCACCGACCGCGGTCATCGTGATCGACGCGATGAGGAACGGCAGCAGACCTCCGATGAACATGCCGATCAGCACCGACGGTTCATTCAACTGCAGGCTGAAATCGGGAATGCGCGTGCTGATGGTTTCGACGTACGCCGTGATGATCGCCAGCGCGGCCAATGCCGCGGCACCGATCGCGAAGCCCTTGCCGATCGCCGCCGTGGTGTTGCCGAGCTCGTCGAGCGAATCGGTGATCTGACGCGTCTCGGGGCCGAGTCCGGCCATTTCGGCGATGCCGCCGGCGTTGTCGGCAACGGGCCCGTAGGCATCGATGGCCATGGTGATACCAACCGTGGCGAGCATGCCCACCGCGGCGAT
>JAGQRI010000133.1:17182-17692 GCA_020425515.1 Planctomycetota bacterium
GATCGGTACCACGACCGACTGCATGCCGACCGCGAGCCCCGTGATCATCACGGTCGCGGTGCCCGTCTGACCCGACGTCGCAATGCGCTGGATCGGCATGCCGCCCGTGTAGTACTCGGTGACCAGGCCGATCACGACGCCGCCGAGCGCCCCCGCGACCACGGCTCCCCAGATCGCGGCCGAGCCGCCAAGCGCCGCGATCAACAGGTAAGCGACGACGATGAACAAGGCGGATGCGCCGAGCGTGCCGCTTCGCAGCGCCTTCTCCGGTGCCTTGTCGGAAGACTGCCGCACCAGCACGATACCGCCGATCGAACACAGCAGACCGACCGAGGCGAGATGCAGCGGCAGGCTCATGAGCATGTCGCGCCCACCCAGGGCGGTGACCGCATCGAGCGCCATGGTCGAGGCGATCGCGACACTGGCAATCATCGCACCGCAGTACGATTCGAAAATGTCCGAGCCCATGCCGGCCACATCACCGACGTTGTCACCGACGTTGTCGGCGAT
>JAGQRI010000134.1 GCA_020425515.1 Planctomycetota bacterium
GGCATGCCGATCCCGTGCCCGAAGTGCGGCCACCCCGAGCTCGAACGCCCGGTAACCATGCCGGCGCTGAAAGTGGACGGCAGCATCGACGACGGCGACCGCAAGGCCGCGCTGAAAAAGGCGCAGCAGGAAGAGGCGGATGCAAACGTTCCGGACTCATTGAAAGGTCTTGAGGACGATTTTAGTCCGCCCAAACGTTAACGTGTAAGATTATGCCGCCGCGCATCTTACGCTGGCTGGAAGGTGTAACTGACAGTCCCGGCTGTCGCCGCATGCTTGACGCGCCGCTAAACCCGCTGGATACTGGGATTCGTCGGATACCCTCCACAATAGGGCTCGTTTCGTTTTTAACCCATGCAAGGGGAACTGCATTGAAAAGGTATACACGTCGCGGATTTACGTTGGTTGAGCTGATGGTTGTGATCGGCATTCTCGGTCTGCTGGTCGGCATTCTGGCCGTAGCCGTGATTCCGAAGCTGACGGAAGCCAAGAACAAGCTCGAGGTCAAGCAGGTTGGTGACCTTATGGCCGGCTTCCAGAACCTCGCCGCCGACGACGCCAAAAAGAAGAAGCTTCGTACCCCGGACGTCAAGGACACGAAGGGCGAGAAGTTCTACGAGATGGCATTCAAGAAGAAGCTGTTTGAGGACAGCCTGGTCAGCAAGATCGTCAGCCTGAACTCGAAGACTGATGCCAAGGCTGACAAGGAGTGGATCGACTCCGGTGGTGAGATGCCGCCGAACAGCTGCTCGTACACCGCCCCTGTCGCCAGCAAGGTGCTGACGGTCATGAGCATGAAGGGTACGAACCGTACCATCTTCCTGACCTTCAACAGCCGCAACTGGGGCAACTACCCCGACGCCGGGGTCATCGTCCAGTGGTCTGACGGCGATACGGCCGAGTACATGATGAAGGAAGACGCGGCCGCCGACCCGTACAACATCGACGGCGAAACCTGGGATAGCAACGCCTCTGAAATCATCGGTGAAAAGAAGCCGTTCGATAACACCTTCGAATAGGCAACCGTGATGCACCTCGAGAACAGCTCCGGGATCACCCGGAGCTGTTCGCATTTGATAGAGCATCGCCAAGCCATCGCGGCTTCGCGAACCGGGATGAGCCTCGTGTTTGCTTCCATGGCGGTTGCGGGCGACAATATGGGTGTCGGATATCTCCTGCGAGGCGCGCGTCCCGCAAGGGGATCTATTCATGGAGCCCGACCTAAGTAGCCTTCCCGCCGATACGACCCACCCGCCGCGGCTGCCGCAACAGTCCGCGATGACGCCACCCTGATTTGATCGACGAGTTCCGGCCCGCAATGCGGGTCTGTTCGCCATTTCGCGCGGCAACGCGGCGGAACGGTTCGCTATTGTCGCCGTAAGTCTATATTCATAAATAGTTTGCGATGATTTTAATTTGACTCGCGCCGGATTGCGGGCGATGTTTGGGGTGTCGGAACCTCTTCCTGAGGCGCGCTTCCCTTTTCCTGGAGTCATCATGCTATCTCGTCACCGCGCGGGGTTTACCCTCGTCGAGCTGATGGTTGTTATCGGTATCCTCGGGCTGCTGGTCACCGTCCTGGCGGTCGCCGTCACGCGCCACTTCACCAAGGCCCACGCGGACCTCGACCGCGTCAACATGGGCAAGCTTCACAGCGCGCTGCAAAGCGCCGTCACGGACCCCGGCTTCAAGAAGCGCTTCAGCAGCAACGACAACAAAGACAAGGCCGGGCGCGAGTTCTTCGAGGTGCTGTTCCAGACGGGCGCCCTTGGCGGCGAAGACCTCGACAACGTGATCAGCCTGGGCGGCGGCGACGCCATGGCGGACCGCGCCAACCTCGGCAAGGAATTCAAGCTGGATGCATCTTCGTGCAGCATCACCGCGCCCCGAATGGGCGAGTTCCAGCAGTTGCTGCAAGCCCGCGAGCGCAAGGT
This sequence comes from Planctomycetota bacterium, assembly GCA_020425515.1. Classification (GTDB taxonomy): domain Bacteria; phylum Planctomycetota; class UBA8742; order UBA2392; family UBA2392; genus JACKID01. The sequence goes on from JAGQRI010000134.1 coordinate 1,935, forward strand.
GCTGTTCTGCTTCAACAGCCGCAACTGGCACAACTACGACTCGCTCAGCTACGGCACGCTGGTCGCGTGGTCCGACGGCGAGGTCGAGTACCTGACCTATGAAGACGTGAAGGAGCGCTACGACATCAGCGAAGAGGAATGGAACGACCCCGGAGAATTGATCGGCAAAAAGGCGCCGTTCGACAAGACCTACGAGTAGCTATCCAAGCAGTTTGACGACGGCCGGGTGGTCCCTGAGCGACTGGATGGGGCTGCCCGGCTCGTTCAATTCGAGCTCGAGCAGGGTGGCGGCGCGGTCTGCATGATCCTCGATCAACCGCTCCAGGGCCTTGCCGGCGTCTTCGTGCCTGCCTTCGAGGCATAGCGACTTCAGCAACCACATGCCCGCATCGGGAAAGCCGGCGCGGAACGCCAGCCGTAACGGGTCGACCGCCAGCGCCGGGTCGCCTGACTGGTAGCGCGCGATGCCCAGCAGCAGGTTGGCCTGCGGGTCGTTCGGCGATTTCGTGAGCAGCGTGTCCAACTCGATGAAGGCCTGGTCGTAGTCACCCTTGTGCACCAGCATCGAGGCGATGTTGCGGCGGATGTAGTCCAGCCTCGGCGCGACGTCGATCGCCTCGGACAGCAGTTCCATAGCTTCGGTTTCGCGGCGCTCCGCCAGGTGTTCCTCGGCGAGTCCGTTCAGGGCGTTGGCAAATGCGGCGTGCTCGCGTTCGTGCAGCGGGTGCTTGTCGATGCGGCGCCGCCAGATGTCCACCAGCGGGGCGTAGACCGCATGCTCGGCGAAGGCCGATGACAGCTCGAGCATCGTGTCCACGTCGCAGCTTTCGGCCAGCTTGCGCGCCAGGCGCACGGCGTGGGGGCCCTCCCCGGCTGCGAGGTCGGCACGGATCTGTTCGACTGTGGGCTGGTCTGTCATGGCGATCAGGGGCCAGAGTACAGAGGTCGGAGGTCAGGGTCACGAACCGGGAGTCGGCTTCTGGCAGTTCCCTGGCCTCTGACCTCCGGCCTCTGATCTCTACGTCGTGGCGAAGTACGCCTTGTGTTTCGCGAGTTCTTCCGGGCTGAGGGTGTTCCCGCGCTGTTCCTCGTGGCCGAAGGGGCTCATTTCGCGCAGGCGTTTGACGATAGCGCTGACTTTCTCGACGGCCTTATCGACTTCGTCTGCTTCCGTGTAGCGGCTGACGCAGAAACGCACGCTGCCGTGGATCGCGCTCAGCGGCACGTTCATGGCCAACAGCACGTGGCTCGGTTCCATGCTGCCGGACTTGCAGGCGCTGCCCGCGCTGACGGTGATGTTCTCGGCGTCCATCATCATCAGCAGCGCCTCACCGTCGATGTATTTGAAGCCGGCGTTGAGCGTGTTGGGCAGGCGGTCCATCTGGTCGCCGTTGATGATGACGTCCTCGCATTTCGCCAGCAGCCCGGCCTGCAGGCGGTCGCGCATCTTCTTCATCTGCTCGACGTGTTTGTCGAGATCGCGATTGATGAGTCCCGCCGCCGCGCCCATGGCGACGATCCCCAT
>JAGQRI010000135.1 GCA_020425515.1 Planctomycetota bacterium
GCTCGTGCTTCGCACTTGCTTCTGCAAAATCATCAGGATGGACAGGATTTCAAAAGGACACGGGTTGGTGATGGCCCGTGCCATCGTCAACCCGTGTCCACTCACATCCTGTCTATCCTGACCTAGAAGCAGTTGCAGTTCTTCGCGGTCCTTAGTGGTCCTTCGTGGTTAATCCGCAGTTGCAGTTGGCTAGTACAGCTTCTTTACGAACTTGAAGCCCTGGGGCAGGCGGACGATTTCGAGCCCGGGCTCGGCCATGGTCTGGCACGCGAGCACGTTCAGCTTGCGGTCTTCGCCGGGGCGGCGGATGCGGCTTTTGCAGTTCTTGCACGTGCCGGCGATGCAGAACAGCCCGAAGTCGATCGCGATCTCGCCGGTCATCAGCCCCCAGAACTGCATGCCGCGCCAGAGGCTGTTGTTGTTCGGCAGCTTCACCTGGTTGCCCTCGATGATGATCGGCACCAGCTCATCGAACGGGCGCAGGATGTCCTGCGCGTCCAGCACGGTTTCATCATCGACGTTGAAGATGGTTTTGAGATCGACCGGCGGCAAAGCGCCCTTCCTGTTGCTGTTACCTGGACACAAACGGCGTTCCCGCCCGGTGCCCGACGCCCTGCCCGTATCGGCAGAAAACGGCGTCTTTCCTGAGTCGATATGGTAGCAATCGGCGCGAGCCCGCCAACCGCAAGGGCTTCGCGCCGTTACCCGCGCGGGACGATTCAGCCGCCGGTTTTTTGGCACAGCGCCTGCATATGCCACGCGTAATCCAAACCCGGCCCGGGAGTTTTCTGAGGAGAGACGAACGGGCCGGCCTCAAACACCGCATCCATGAGGAGGACAAGATGCGCAAGGTACTGCATTGCCTGGCCGTGATGGCATTCACGGTCGCCGCCGGGGGGCTGAGCGCCCAGGGCACGGGCGTTTCCCAGCTTTCCAGCCCCGACGTCAACAAGGCCGACTCGCACGACCGCCCGCTGGGCAAGGTGCGGATCAAGCTGCCGACGAGCAGCGGCACGACCAACCCGGGCGAGATTCTTCCGCCGCCGCCGCCTCCCCCGCCGCCGGTTGTTCCGCCCGAAGGCGAAGATCTTCCGCCCACGCCGACGCCGCCCGAGCCGCCGAAGCCCGTCAACCCGCCGACCTATTTCGGCGAGCCCGTGGACGGCAAGTTCGCCTTCCTGCTGGACGCGTCCGGCAGCATGTACGGCAGCCGCATCGCGACCGTCCGCGCCGAGACCACCGGCGTCATCGGCGCCCTGACCGAGGACGACGAGTTTGACTGCGTCGCCTACGGTACGCAGTTTTCGGTCAACCAGTCCTACAGCAAGTTCATGTGGGGCAACCTGCTGCCCGGCACCGACATCAACAAGGCCGCGGCGACGGAGTGGGTCAACGGCCCCAGCCTGAACCCGGGCGGCGGCACCCCGACCTACGCCTGCCTGAAGAAGAGCTGCGAGACCTACCCCGCGGACCTGGACAAGATGTTCCTGCTGACCGACGGCTCGCCCAACACGAGCGGCAGCGCGAGCCAGATCCTGGCGGACTTCCCGGGCTGGTGGAGCAAGTTCAACGACACCGAGTTCGTGGCCATCTGCATCGGCGGCTACGGCGCGGCCCAGACCTTCATGCAGCAGCTCGCGGCCCTCGCAGGAGGGACATACATCGCCCGCTAGTCCCGCATCACATCACGATTGCGCCGCAACCAACAGGAAGAGCGAGCGTGATCGAAGGGAAGCGAAGCTTTCCTGAGATGGGCGGCATTGGCAGGAGGGACATACATCGCTCGCTAGAACAGGAACCCCGGCCGAAAGGCCGGGGTCCCGCCGAAGGCGGGAACGAAGCACGAAAGACAAGCGAAAGACTCCAGTGACCGTAAGCCTTTGAGCGGGCTTCCGGCAACCAGCACCCGGCGCGAAAACGCCGGGTGTTGCGTTGAATGGGGAACCGCGCCACACGACGAACTGCAACTGCCTTTGGAACCACGAAGGGCCACCAAGGACCACGAAGAACGGCATTGAATACGACGCTCCGGGGCAGTGAGGCGCGGCCTGCCCGCCGTACCAGTGGCGAAGGCGCGGAGCGCCGATACAGGATTAGCCCCCACCGGCTCCGCCGGTGGGGGAACAGTTTGACAGCAACGCGCAGGCGCGGATGCGCCGACACAATCGCGCCATCTTTATGCCAGCGCTCCGCGCCCTTCACCCGATTGGGTTCGACAAGGGTAGCCTGCCTACTCCGACCAGCGCTCGAACGGTTCACAATCAACCTTTTGGAGGTCGTTGATGACGAATCCATAGTCCTTCACCCAGGGCGATGATTCGTCATCGGGCCAGTAGTGTCCGTGCGCGTAGATGATCGTGCCCTTGTAGTCGGGGGCCTCACCATGGATTTCGATGTAGTAGTTCTCCGGTTTCCAGCGATCGCGCTTCGGATCGAACGGGTTGAGCTCCAGTTCAAGTCCCGAATCGACCACGGGGCCTGAGCGGACGTCCGAGAGATCGCCGTGCCGTACCGCATGGAGGGCCAAGTCGTCTCTCAGATAGCGAATACTAAAGTCGGCCTCAATTCGCGTGTTGCCGGTGGAATCGCCGTCGAAGAACCATGCGTACGCCGCCGTCAGCCCGGCCGACGCCAGCACTACGCTGCTGAGCAGGCTGGCCAGTGCGCCGAAGAACATCAGCCGGCGACTGCTGCTTGGCCAGCGCACTGTTCCCCTCACGGCCGGGGACCCGATCCATTTGCGCAGTGCCCACACCCACGCGAACAGGCACAGGCTGATCAGCCCAACCGTGAACGGGACGTTCCAGTGCGGGTGGAACGGGATGTTGAGCAGCCAGTGCGCCAGCAGCCACCACATAGCCGACGGCAGCACAACCAGCCAGGTCGCGATCAGCACGAACCACGGCCAGCCTTTGCCTTCGGAGGGTTGTGCAGCGGGCGGCTCCATTGCCTCATTCTAAGGCACGGCGCAGCGGACAATCCAATGCCGCCTTCGAAAACTGCGTCAGCGCGACGACGCGAAGAGCGCGACGGACGCGAAGAACTGCAACTGCTTTTGGAACCACGAAGGGCCACGAAGGACCACGAAGAACTGCAACTGCATAAGAGTCAGGATTTACAGGATGTAAGTGGACACGGGTTGGTGATGGCACGTTCCACCATCAACCCGTGTCCTTTAAAATCCTGTTCATCCTGACTTCACTTCAACGGCAAGTGCGAAGCACGAGCCCGTCAAACTTCGTGGTTCTTCGTGGTTCTTCGTGGTTAATCCGCAGTTGCAGTTCCTGGCGGTTCGAACCGTTTACGGCTTGAGGTAGCCCTTGCGGATGATCGCTGCCAACTGGTTGCCGTAGACGTTGACCAGCTTCCACAGCCCGTACAGCGTGGGCACGCATTTGATCGGGTGCAGGAAGATCCACTTGAACAGCCGCCCGTAATACGGACGCCCCGTCTTGTGGTTCAGCGCGCCGAAGTCCGGCAGCGGGATGCTCGGCGTATCCACGCACACGCGCGCCGTTACCCAGGGGATGCCGGCCTCGTTCGCGGCCTGCGCGATGCCGAACGTCTCCATGTCCACGCCGACGGCCTCGTTCGCCTTCGCCAGCTCGGCCTTCTCTTCCTCGCTGAACAGCGGCACGTCGCCGACGCAGATCAGCCGGCCTTCGAGCCACTTCACGCCGACAGCCTCACAGCCTTCGCGCAGGCGCTTGACGTGTCCGGCGTGTTGCTCGTCGTGGTTAATGTCTTCCTTTAATACGCGCTTCTCGGAGACGTCGCCGAGCATGCGGGTCTGCGCGTTGCACATCCACTCAGTCTGTTGAATGCCGTCGACGATCGCGCCGAAGGTTCCCGCGCTGACGATCAGCCCGGCGTCGCACTCGGCGATGCGCTTTTTGGTGCACTCGTAACTGCGCCGGGTGCCTACGCCGGTGCAACTGATGTAGGTTTCCGGCATGTCGCCTTTGGCGGCGGCGTGCCAGTGGTAGATCGAGCCGTCGATCTTGCGCGCGCCGATGCCCTTCGCCACGGGCAAAAGTTCGTCGGTGCCTTCGATCAGGATCAGGAGTGACTTAGCCATAAGGCGCGGGAATCTAAGCGCAAGCAGCGCCACGCGCAACACGCTGTTACGACGTGATTCACCGACTGCGAACTGCAACTGCTTTTGGAACCACGAAGGGGATTGCGAAGCAATCGTAGCGAAGCGGGAAGAACCACGAAGAACTGCAACTACACAAGAGTCAGGATTTACAGGATGTAAGTGGACACGGGTTTGTGCTGGAGCGGGCCACTACCAACCCGTGTCCTTATTTAATCCTGTCCATCCTGACTTAACTTCAACGGCAAGTGCGAAGCACGAGCCCGTCAAACTTCGTGGTCCTTAGTGGCCCTTCGTGGTTAAGCCGCTTTTGCAGTTCTCTGTGTGCCCTGTGTCTCTGTGGTTCAAATCGCAGGGCACAAGGCTGCGGCAATCAATTACAATGCTGCGATGGACGAGCAGACCTTCCGCCGGCTGGCCCCGGATGCCGTGGCCGGGCGGCTTGACCCCGATGTTTACGCGCGCTGGAAAGACGCCGTCGCCGAGCATCCCGACCGCGCCGCATTCGTGGTCCGCGTCGCCGAGGCCGACGCCCGCTACAGCGGCGTGCACGGCCCGATTCGCGACGTCCAGGTGCGCGAGCCCGCCCGCCGTGTCCCGAAGCGCAACGTCCTGATGCTGGCCGCGTTCTTTGCGGTGTTCGGCGGGCTGGCCGGCGCGCTGGCGATGATGTCGTACGTCCGCGCCCAGCAGAAGAAAAACGCGCCCGCCGTCGCGCTGGAAAACTCTCCCTTCAATAAGCCCGCGAACGAGCCGGCGCCGGCCAACGAGCCGCCACCGGAGAACGCGCCACCGGCCAACGAACCCGAGCCCGAACCGGAGCCGCAACCCGAGCCCGAGCCGCAACCCGAGCCTCACGTCGACCCCGCGCCCGTCACCGGCATCGTGCTCGCCACGGGGCGCGTTCGCGGGCGCAAGCCGGGCGCCGACTGGGCAGACCTCGCCGTCGGGGACGCGCTGGAAGGCCTCGAGCGCGTGGCCGTGCTGGACGGGCGCTTCGAGTTTCGGCGCGAGGGACTCAGCATCCGCGGTGAGGGACGCCTCGAGTTCGGCTGGGAGGGTGACGTCGTTGCCTTCTACACCGGGCGCATGGTGGTGCGCGCCGACGCGGGGCGCTTCCGCGCCTACACCAGCCACTGGAGCGCCGACCACGCGGGCTTCGTGGTGCAGCCGACGCGCTTCGGCGGCGACCTGTTGCTGGGCGGCGGACGCATTGAGCTCGACAACGCCGGCGCAACCGCCCCGCGCCACATCGCACTGGAGGACGACAAACAGCGCCCGCTGACCCCAACGGAGACGCGGCGCCTCGACGGCGAGCTGCTGGGTCCGCACCGGGTGCTGCTGGCCTGGGACGGTGAATCCGCCAACCCCGGGCTGGGCGAGCGGGTCAGCCCCGGGGCGCTCGGCGACGGGCATGCCCTGCGGATGGTCCCCGGTGAGCCGGGCATCGGCGAGCCGCCCGGCGTGCCCTGCTTCACCGCCGAAGAGGGCGCCCGCCTGCGAATGCGCGTGAAAACAGACGCCCCGCGCATCCGCGTCAGCCTGCGGATCGAGGTCGAGGAAGGCTACCGCGAAGTGGACGCGCTGGTTGACGCGGACGGCAAGGGCTGGGTGGTGATCGACCTGCCGCTTTCCGACCTGCGCGCCGGGCGCTACCGCAGCGAGCCGGGTTGGCTGCCGGGGCACGCCTGCGGCGCCTTGCTCATTTCGCCGGCAATTGATCCTGACCTCCCGGCGCGCTACGTGCTAAGCCTTGATGACGTACTGGTTTACGTCCCACAATAAAAACAACGTAATTGGTGGGGGCGTTTGTCCTACAGATACGTACAAAGTACCCGGTGTGAATTTTTCAGTGTTTAGGAGACGAGTATGAAGGCTCGAGTATGGCTTGCCGGCGCTGCCCTGATTGGTGCGACGCTCGCATACGCGCCCACGTGGATCACGCAGGCGCAGGACAGCGGCGATAAGCCGGCCAAGGAAGAACCGAAAGCTGAGTCGGAATACAGCTCAGCCAAGGAAGTCATGATGAGCCTCGCTGAGCTCACCAAGGACTTCAAGAATCCCCGCAACCCCTCGCCCGAAGAAATCGACGCGTTCTTCGCCGGCGCTTTCCCCCGTTGCGCGGACTACCTGGACGCCAACAAGGACGCCACCGACCGCGACACCATCTACAACTGGGCCGGTCGCCGCGGGCAGTACGGCTACGGCCAGCCTGCCTTCGTGCGCATCGCCGACAGCTACCTCGCCGACCACAAGGACGCCGACGACGTCAAGGACTGGAACGACGCGAAGCTGTTCGCGCGCCTCGGCATCAAGGACCAGAGCGAAGCCGCCCAGAAAGACCTCAAGAAGCTTGAGGAAGAGGCCCACGACGACGCCAGCCGCCGCCTTGAACTGGCCGACATCTGGCTGCGCCACTACGACAAGTCCGAAAACAAGGAAGCCAAGGACAAGCTGATCGAGAAGCTGAAGGGCGACGAAACCTTCGCCAAGTCGGAAGACGAGTGGGTGAAGCGCCGCTTCATGCGCACCATCTTCGCGAACAGCACTGTCGAAGAGATCAAGATGGGCGAGGCCTTCCCGGACTGGGCCAAGGTCATGACCGTCAACGCCCTCGACGGCAAGCCCATCAGCCTCGCTGACTACAAGGGCAAGGTCGTGCTGATCGACTTCTGGGCCACCTGGTGCGGCCCCTGCATGCACGAGATGCCGAACGTCATCAAGCTCTACAACGAAATGCACGAGAAGGGCTTTGAAGTCATCGGCATCAGCCTCGACGGCGAGAGCGGCCTCGACAAGCTCAAGACCACCATCGCCGGCAAGGAAAACGTGGAAGCCATGCCCTGGCGCCAGATCTATGACGGCGGCGGCTGGAGCACCGGGCTTGCCATGCACTACGGCATCCACAGCATTCCCCGCCCCGTGCTGATCGACCAGGAAGGCAAGGTCGCCGGCGACAAGCTGCGCGGTGAAGAGCTCGCGGCCAAGGTGAAGGAGCTGCTGTCCAACAACGAAGACGGCGAAGACGATATGGACGGCGCCGACAAGTAAGCATCACAGCCAACCAGAACAGCCCGGTCGAAAGACCGGGCTGTTTGCGTCTGAACGCGAAGCGTAAGCGAGCGCTATTCCGGCATTGACAGGCATATGCCGTTGACAGGCGTTCGAATGTCCTTCTCTGAACACGGCCAGTGATGAGGTCATAGCACTCGCTTACGCGTCGCGTTCAGAAAAACCCGGAACCTGCTCGCACCCGTAAGCGTCCCAAGCGCGGACCAATCTGTTCCGCCATGGAGAACGCAATGCGCAGACTTCTTCGACCGACACTCTTCGCGGCCGCCTGCCTGATGCTGACGCTGGCCGCCTGCACCAACCCGTCCGAGCCCGGCCCGAAACCGGACAAGGGCGACGGCGACAAGATCGCCAAAACCGACGAAACCACACCGCACGAAACCCGCACGCTCGATCCCAGCCTTTCCCCGTGGGAAGGCCCGGCGGCGATCCAGCCCGGCGACGAAGTCATGCTGGTTGAATCCGAACGCGCCGAGATGGCCGACGGACTACGTGCGGATCGCAGCAACTTCCATGGGCGCAGAGGTTCGAATCGCGCCCAGCAGGGCTACACCGGCGGCAGCGGACGACCGGCCGCGCGCAAGACGATGGAAAAACTTTCGCGCGAGCCCGCCGACGCCGAGGACGACTACGACGGCCCGGCGCCCGTGAAATCCGCCGGCATCGACCCGACGTTGACCGCCAGCCAAGGCTCGTTGTTCGCGAAGCAGGGCAACGAATACGTCGGCCAGTTTCCGCTCAAGCACACCGACGTGAAGGCCGAGGTCAGCGGCTACATCGCCTCGACCAGCGTCACGCAAAGTTTCAGCAACCCGTTCACCGACGTAATCGAGGCCGTCTACACCTTCCCGCTCCCCGGCGACGCTGCAATCAACGACTTCCTGATGGTGATCGGCGAGCGCCGCATCCGCGGGCTGATCCGCCCCCGCGCCGAGGCCGAGCGCATCTACGCCGAGGCGAAGGCGCGCGGCTACACGGCCGGGCTGATGACGCAGGAACGCCCGAACATCTTCACGCAGAGCGTCGCGAACATCGAAGTCGGCGGCGCGGTGGACATCGAGGTGACCTACTTCCAGAGCCTCGGCTATCAGGACGGGCGCTACGAATACTACTTCCCGATGGTCGTCGGCCCGCGCTACATCCCCGGCACGCCGAAGAAGAGCGGCGGCGCGGGTGAGCCGGAAGGCGAATCCAAGGTGGGCGGGCAGGGCACCAGCCCGGACACCGACAAGGTCCCCGACGCCAGCAAGATCACCCCGCCCCTGCTGCCGGAAAAGATGCGCAGCGGGCACGACATCAGCCTCACGCTCGACATCGACGCCGCCATGGGCATCGACATGGAGCACCTGGAAAGCATCGCCCACAAGGTCAGCATCGAGGCCGTCAGCGACAGCCGCATCGTCGTGAAGCTGACCGACGAGGACAACATCCTCAACCGCGACTTCGTCTTCCGCTGGGGCATGGACAACACCAAGCCCGTCGGCGGCGTGCTCACGCACCGTGACGACGACGGCGGCTTCTTCACCCTGATGCTGCAGCCGCAGCTCAACCCGGCCGACGCCGACGTCACCCCGCGCGAGGTCACCTTCATCATGGACGTCAGCGGCAGCATGAACGGCATCCCTCTTGACGCGTCAAAGGAAGTCGTCAGCAAGAGCCTCGATACGCTGCGCCCGGACGACATCTTCAACATCGTCTACTTCGCCGGCAGCAACGGCCAGGTGTTCGACAAGCCCGCCGCCAACACGCCCGAGAACATCAGCAAGGCCAAGGCGTTCCTGAAACAGCAGCAGGCGGGCGGCGGCACCGAGATGGTCGCCGGCATGGAGCGCGCCCTGAACGCCGAGCACAACCCGGCCTACCTGCAGATGTACACCTTCTTCACCGACGGCTACATCGGCAACGAGGCCGACATCCACCGGCTGGCGAAAGAGCACACGGAAGCGCGCTTCTTCGCGTTCGGCATCGGCAGCAGCGTCAATCGACACCTGATCGACGGCATCGGCGAGTACGGGCGCGGCAAGGTGCACTACTGCTTCCCGCGTGATGCCAAGATGGGCGACCGCGCGGCGGCGACCTTCTACGACATGATCGACAGCCCGGTGCTGTGCGACATCGACATCGACTGGAACGGGCTGCCCGTTGAGGACGTCTACCCCAACAAGGTGCACGACCTGTTCGCCGGCCAGCCGATCCAGCTTTGCGGGCGCTACACCGGCCCGGCCGAGGGCACGATCTACATCAACGGTCGCGTCGGCGCGCGCCAGGTGACCATCCCGGTGCAGGTGAAACTGCCTGAGAAGGAAGAACGCAACAAGGCGCTGGGCGCGATCTGGGCCCGCAAGCGCATCGACGACCTGACCAACGAGATGCTGAGCAAGCCCGGCGACAAAGCGCTGGAGCAGCAGATCACCGACATCGCGCTGGAGTTCCACCTGATGAGCCAGTACACGGCCTTCGTCGCCGTTGACGAGTCAAGAATCGTCGGCGACGGCACGCCGATGAAAGTCATGCAGCCGGTCGAGCTGCCGGAAGGCGTCAGCCGCGACGGCGTCGAGGGCAGCATGGTCGGCAAGCCGATGAGCATCGGCGGCTGGGGC
>JAGQRI010000136.1:0-8297 GCA_020425515.1 Planctomycetota bacterium
GTGATCGACGATTTCCGCAGCGCCAGCTTCAAGAACCTCGAAGGTTTCCGCGGCGAGTTGATCGCGGCCGACCTGGCCACGCTCGACCTGAAGCAGTACCTGCAGGCCGCCGATTTCGACGCGATCTTTCACCTCGCGAGCATCACCGACACCCGCGTCATGGACCAGCGCCAGATGTGCTGGGACAACATCGAAAGCTTCCGCCGCCTGCTCGACTTCGCCCGCGAGCGCCAGACGCCCATCACCTATGCCAGCAGCGCCGCGACCTACGGCATCGACGGCAAGGTCAACACCGAGACCGACCCGCGCAAGCCGGCCAACGTGTACGGCTTCAGCAAGGTGCAGCTCGAAAACCTGGCCGACAAGTACCGCCGCGACCCCGACTACGTCAGTTGGAAGATCAACGCCGTCCGTTACTTCAACGTCTACGGCCCGCACGAGCAGCACAAGGGCGCGATGGCCAGCATGATCTATCAGCTCTACCTGCAGATGAAGGAAGGCAAGCGACCGCGCGTCTTCAAGCACGGCGAACAGCAGCGCGATTTCGTCCATGTGGACGACGCCGTCGAGTGCACCCTGCTGGCGATGAACGCGGCCAAATCCGGAGTGTTCAACACAGGCAGCGGTGAGGCGCGCAGCTTCAACGACGTCATCGCCGGGCTGAACAAAGCGCTCAAGCTGAACCTGGAAGCGGAATACATCGACAACCCGTTCCCGTTCTTCCAGCCGTTCACCCAGGCCGATTTATCGCGCAGCAGGAATGAGCTGGGTTACGAGCCGAAGTACAATCTCGACACCGGCATCGGGCACTACGTCAACTGGCTGGAGGAACGCAGCTGATGGTCGCATCGAAGGATCCGCACGGCATCAACAAGATCGGCTCGCCCGGCAAGCTCGACCACCAGATCGACAGTTGGGGTTTTGTGCACGGGCGCCAGAGCCGCATCCGCCTGATCATCGGCGCGGTCGTGCTGGGGGCGGGGGCCGTGGGCATCGTGGTCGCGTTCCTGCTGGTGCGCTTCGGCGGCGACAACTTCCACAAGGTCAGCGACGACTTCTACCGCAGCGACCAGCTCGACGGCCCGGCCATGAAACGGGTGATTGAGCGCAACGGAATCGCGACGGTCATCCGCCTCGTCGGCACCGAGGACAGCAACGCCGAAAGCTACGAAGAAGAATCGGCCGCCGTGGCCGAGACCGACGCGAAGCTCGTGGTAGCCAAGATGGCCGCCACGCGCCTGCCGTATCGCAGCGAGCTCAGCCGTGTGTTCGAGGCGCTGGACACATCGCAGCGACCTTTGCTGGTGCACTGCCGCCAGGGCAGCGACCGGACGGGGTTGATAAGCGCGATCTGGCTGCACGACTACAAAGGCGAATCACTCGAAAAGGCCAGGGAACAACTGGCCGTTTTTTATGGGCACATGCCCGTCGGCAGTTCGACCGCGATGGACGACTTCCTCGACATGTACGACCAATACAGCAAGGACCACCCCGGCGAGAAGCTGACCATCCAGCAGTGGGTCAAGTTGCACTATTTCGTCGAGAAACCCGGCCACGAAATCCAACCCTGGCACGACGGCGTGATGTACGAGCCGTAATCCAAGCCCTGCCCGCAAGGGCTGAGGTCGAATCGAGGGGGGCGCCGGCACGGACCCCAGCGCTGGCGCACTGGGCTTGGATTGCCTGCGAAGTTATCCAAATCAATCCCACACTTGTGACCCGCTGCGCACGCCCCTAAGCTGCACGCTTCAAAGCACAAGGAGCGCCAAATGGCCGCCAAATCCGCCACTGAGGACAAACGCGCCGAGGCCGTGAAAATGGCCATGGCCCAGATCGAGAAGAACCACGGCAAGGGTTCCTTGATGAAACTGGGCGACCAGGCGCGGGTGGAAATTCCCGGCATCAGCACAGGCGCGCTCAGCTTCGACCTGGCGCTCGGCGGGCGCGGTATCCCGCGCGGGCGCGTGGTGGAAATCTACGGCCCGGAGTCGTCGGGCAAGACCACCATCACCCTGCAGATCATCGCCGAGGCCCAGAAGACGGGCGGCATCGCGGCGTTCATCGATGCCGAGCACGCGCTCGATCCCAGTTACGCCGAGCGCATCGGCGTGGACGTCGACAACCTGTACGTAAGCCAGCCCGACAGCGGCGAGCAGGCCCTCGATATCTGCGAAACCCTCATCCGCAGCAACGCGTTCGACATCATCGTGGTGGACAGCGTGGCGGCGCTGGTGCCGCGCAGTGAACTCGAAGGCGACATGGGCGACCACCAGATGGGCAGCCAGGCCAGGCTCATGAGCCAGGCCATGCGCAAGCTCACCAGTGCTGTCAGCCGCGCCAAGACCAGCCTGATCTTCATCAACCAGATTCGCATGAAGATCGGCGTCGTGTTCGGCAACCCTGAAACAACCACCGGCGGCAAGGCGTTAAAGTTCGCGGCCAGCCAGCGCATCGAGGTGCGCAAGGGCAAGCCGATCAAGGTCGGCGAAGACGTGGTTGGCCACGAGGTGAACGTGAAAGTGGTCAAGAACAAGCTCGCGCCCCCGTTCAAGCGCTGCAAGCTTGAGATCATTTTCAATGAGGGCGTAAGCAAGCTCGGCGACCTGCTTGAGCTCGCGTCCACGGCCGGCATCGTGAAGCGCAGCGGCGCGTGGTGGGCGTTTGGTGACACTAAGCTCGGGCAGGGCAAGGAAAACGCCAAGGCGTTCCTGACGGAGAATGAGGATATCCGCCGGCAGGTGGAACGAGCTACGCGGGAATCCCTCGGCATGGCAACCGACGAAGCACCGGCCGAGGCAACCCAGGAGTAGCGGACGAGGCGCAAACACCTATAAAGCCCGGTCCGCGGACCGGGCTTTTTGCTGGGAAGTGATGTGGCCGTCCCGGCTGCATGCCTGCCGGGCGTCTCGCCCGGGAGGTCGCGCGCAAGATGCCCGCGACAAGTGCAGGCAGGATGCCCGCAACACGAGAGACGACGATGAAGGTAGACCCGAACGAACTACGCCAACGCTTCCTCGACTACTTCGACGCGCGCATGAAGGAACACGCGGGCGGCAAGGTCGAGGGCAGCCTCAAATTGCCCAGCAGCTCATTGCAGCCGCCCGATACAAGCACGCTGTTCACCAGCGCCGGCATGCACCAGTTCAAGGACGACTTTACCGGCAATCTCGTTCACGGCACGCGCGCGGCCACGACCGTGCAGAAATGCATGCGCACGCCCGACCTCGAAAACGTTGGCAAGACGGCGCGCCACCACACCTTCTTCGAAATGCTCGGCTACTTCAGTTTCGGCGACGGTCTCGACGGCCCCAACGGCAGCAAAGGCTTCTTCAAGAAGGAAGCCATCCGCTGGATCTGGGACTTCTACACACTGCCCTGGGACAAGGGCGGTTGCGGGCTCGACAAGTCGAAGCTGTACGTCAGCGTCTACGGCGGCGACGAAAAGGGCGAAGGCAAGGACGAAGAGGCCGCGAACTACTGGCGCGAAATCCTCGGTAAGGTCTGGGGCAAGGACGAAGTCGAGAAGCGCATCTTCTGGCTCGGCGAGCACGACAACTTCTGGCCGGCCGGCGCGCCGAGTGAAGGCCCCAACGGCGTCTGCGGCCCGTGCAGCGAAATCTTCTACGACCTCGGCCCCGAGTACGGCGAAGGCGACGTCGAATCCAACGGCGACCGCTTCATGGAAATTGGCAACATCGTCTTCACCCAGTACGAGCGCAGCGGCCCCGCGCCGGGCAAGGGCAAGTTAACACCGCTTCCATCCAAGAACATCGACTTCGGAGGCGGCTTCGAGCGCCTCGTAATGGTTCTGGACGGCGCTAAGACAACCCTAGACTCAAGCTTGTTCTTTCCCTTGCGGGAGGAGATTCGTTCTTGGGCTGCGACGGGAAAAGTGGATTCTACTGGTGTAAACGCGAGGTCCCATTACTTCGCCGTATCAGTTGATCGAAGCGTAGCCAAAGACAAAGGCGTCGAACCCCGACTTGACTACGAAGTACAAGAACTTGTGAGAGAGAAACGGATCGCTGATCACATTCGAGCGGTCGTCTTTTCGATGTCAGACGGGATTCTTCCGAGCAATGAAGGCGCTGGGTACGTCATAAGGCGCATCATCCGGCGGGCCTATCGTGACGGTGCGGCGCTCGGATTCGATCACGCGTTCTTGCATATATTGGCTAGGAAGGTGGTAACGCTGTACGGCGATGCCTACCCGGAACTCAAGCGCACTACGTCCCAGATCATCAGCACGATCGAACAGGAAGAGCAGCAGTTCGCGACCACTCTTGAGCGCGGGTTGCAGTTGTTGGCAGGATTGATTCGCGACGTCGAAGAGAAAGGCGAGCGCGTCCTGCCGGGCAAGCCTGCTTTCGACTTGTACCAGTCGCAAGGTTTGCCACGCGAAGTCGTGCAGGACGAACTCGCTGCCAGGGACATGTCGCTCGACCAGGTTGGCTACGACGAAGCCGAGAAGAAACACAGAGAAGCCAGCAAGGGCGACAAGCAGGCGGCCGTGTTTGAGAAGGGCTGGTTCCAGGAAGTCAAAGGCAAGCACTCGCCGACGGAGTTCCTTGGCTACGAGACCGTGGAAGCTCCGGCGAAAGTCATTGCGATGGCCCGCGACGGTGAACTGTTCGACATCATCGAGGCCGGTGACAGCGCGACCATCGTACTCGACCGCACGCCGTTCTATGGCGAATCGGGCGGGCAGGTGGGGGACCGTGGTTCTCTGCAACATGATGGGGCGACCTTTGAGGTGGCCGACACGCAGAAACGGGACGACTACTTCCTGCACGAGGGCAAGTTGCTGCACGGCAAGCTGCGCGTGGGGGACGAAGTCACGGCGCGCGTGGACGCCACCCGCCGCGACAAAATCCGCTTCAACCACAGCGCGACACACCTGATGCACGCGGCCTTGCGCCAGGTGCTGGGCGACCACGTGGTCCAGCGCGGCAGCGAAGTCGGCCCGGACCGCCTGCGTTTCGACTTCAGCCATCCCAAGGCCATGACCTTCGAGGAAAAGCAGGAGGTCGAGCGCCTGGTCAACGAGCAGATCCAGGCCAACACCGAGGTCGGCACAAACGTCATGAGCCCCGAAGACGCCCAGAAAGCCGGCGCCATGGCCCTGTTCGGCGAAAAGTACGGCGACAAGGTCCGCGTGCTCAGCATGGGGCGCGAGGGCTTCAGCAAGGAGCTTTGCGGCGGCACCCACGTGGCGCGGACGGGCGATATCGGCTACTTCCGCATTGTCGGCGAAAGCAGCAGCAGCGCCGGCGTGCGGCGGATCGAGGCCGTCACCGGGCAGGACGCCTACGAACTTGCGGCCGAGGAAGCGAAACTGCTGGCCGAGTTGCACGGTGTCACGAAATCGCAGCCGGGCAAGGTGCTTGAAAAGGTCCAGTCACTGCTGAAAGAGGTCAAAGACCTCAAGGGCAAGGCCAAGAAGGGCGGCGGCGTCGAGCCGGGCAAGCTGGATGCGATCCGCAAGGGTGCCGAAACTATAAGTGGTGTCACAGTTTACGTCGGCGAACTCGACGGCGCCGAAGCGGGCGATCTGTTGACAATCAAGGATGCTTTGGGGCAGGATGACGCCTCGTCAGCAGTTTTACTCGGCGGTCGCGGCGAAGGTCGTGCGCTGCTGTTGTTGTCTTTTACGAAAGATTTGACCGGACGGGGGCTTCACGCCGGCAAGATCGTTGGCGAAATGGCCCGCCTTGTCGGCGGCGGCGGTGGCGGAAAACCCGACATCGCGCAGGCAGGCGGGAAAAACCCCGAAGGTTTATCGCAAGCATTGACGACAGGTTTGAATCGAATCCGCGAAGTCCTGGAAAAGGCGTAGGCCACAGCGCGGCAGGCAGGAGAAATACCGATGGCAGTCCCGAAGAAAAAACACTCCAAGGCGCGCCGTAACAAGCGCCGTTCGCATGACGCACTGAAGCTTCCGAAAATCAGCAAGTGCGCCAAGACCGGCCTGCCCAAGCTTTCGCACCGCGTTTGCGAAGAAAGCGGCTATTACGGCAAGAACAAGCGGGTCTTCGAAGTCGAAGAGCGCCTGTAGTCGGTTCTGCCACAGGCCTTCGCCAATGATGGGGAAGGTCTGCCCATTCCAGGGCAAACAGCTTGAGAGGAAACGGGTATGCCCCGGATCGCCATTGATGCCATGGGCGGTGACAAGGCACCGGCAGTCGTCGTTCAAGGCGCCTGGCGGGTAGCCTCTGAGCAGCCCGAGTGGCAGATTCTGCTCGTCGGCGACGAGGCGGCCATCAGCGCCGAGCTCGCCAAGTGCGAAAAGCCGCTCAGCAACATCCACGTCATCCACACGCCGGAAGTGATCGGGATGGAAGAACATCCCGTCGAGGCGCTTAAATCCAAGAAGAATGCCTCGCTGCCCGTGGCCGTAGGGCTCGTGCGCGAAGGCAAGGCCGACGCGGTCATCAGTGCCGGCAACACCGGCGCGCTGGTCGCCGCGGGCACGTTGATGCTGCGCACCCTGCCGGGCGTGCGGCGCGCGGGCATCCTGACCACGCTGCCCACCATGCGCGGGCGGATCGCGATCATGGACGTCGGCGCCAACGTCGCGGCCAAGGCCTCGCACATCGCGCAGTACGCGGCGATGGGCGACATCTTTTATCGCAACGTGCTGGCGAAGGAATCCGACAAGGTCCACGTCAGCCTGCTCAGTGTCGGCAGCGAAGAAGGCAAGGGCAGCCCCGTCATCAAGGAAGCCCACTCGCTGCTGTCACAGTCCGAGCTCGATTTCCGCGGCAACATCGAGGGCCACGAAGTGTTCGCGGGCGCCAGCGAAGTCATCGTCTGCGACGGCATGGTCGGCAACGTCGTGCTGAAAACGGCCGAGGGGCTGTGCGAGATCCTGGTCAAGATTTTCACCCAGCACGCCACCAAGGCCGGGCTCGGTGACGACGAGCGTTTCAAGACGACGCTCGCCACCATGTCGCGCCACCTGGACTGGCAGGAAGTCGGCGGCGCGGCGCTGCTTGGCGTGAACGGCACGGTCGTGATCGCCCACGGGCGCAGCGACGAACGCGCCATCGCCAGCGGCATCCGCACGGCCGCGGAATGCTGTGAAAAGCACGTGAACGACAAGATCATTGAGGCGCTGCAGCGGGAAGCTTCCAAGGCCGGCGCGACGCAATAGCCACAGGGACGTGTAGTGAGCGAGCAGCGAGCAGGCATCCTCAGCATCGGCGCCTACGTACCCGAAAGGGTCGTCACCAACGACGACATGTCGAAGTTCGTCGATACCAGCGACGAATGGATTTTCCAGCGCACCGGCATCCATGAACGCCGCTTCGCCCGCGACGACGAGTACACGTCCGACATGGGCATCGAGGCCACGAAGCAGGCGTTGAAACGGGCCGAGCTCGAGCCAACCGACATCGACTACATCATCGTCGCCACCGCCAGCCCGGACAACACCTTCCCCAACACCGCTTGCTGGGTGCAGCAGGGGCTGGGAATGGGGGACATCCCGGCGCTGGATATCAGCACTGCATGCGCCGGTTTCGTGTATGCTCTGGAACTCGCGGGCGCGCTGGTGAACACGGACGCTTACAAGAACGTGCTGGTGATCGGCGCCGAGAAGCTTTCGTCGATCACCAACTTCACCGACCGTTCCAGTTGCATCCTGTTCGCCGACGGCGCCGGCGCGGCGGTCATCACGAAAACCGAGAATCGCGGCACGGTGATCTGCTCACGCAACGGGGCGCGCTACGACTACGACGCGCTGAACGTGGCGGCGGGCGGCTGCCGCAGACCGGCCTCAAACGAGACGGTCGAGAAGAACGAGCACACGATCGCGCTGAAGGGGCGCACGGTCTACAAGTTCGCCGTGCAGAAGTTCTACGAAATGGCGGACGAGGCCTGCAAGCGCGCGGGTATCAGCTCGGACGACGTCGCGCTGGTGATCCCGCACCAGGCGAACGTGAACATCATCGAGAGCGCCATGAAGCGCGCCGGCATCGGCATGGATCGCGTGCTGATCAACATCGACCGCTACGGCAACACCAGCTCGGCCAGCATCCCCATCGCGTTCGACGAAGCGCTGGCGGCGGGGCGCATTAAGCGCGGCGATTACGTGCTGCTTGAGGCGTTCGGCGGCGGACTATCCTGGGGCTACAATCTCGTTAAGTGGTAAGAGGGTTTGACGGTTGACAGTCTACGGTTCGCCGTCAAAAGTCCCCCTCGTTAGCGCCTGCATTCGCGGGCGTGCTACCGTCAACAACCAAGCGTAGACCGTGAACATCCATGTCTAAAACAGCACTCCTATTCCCGGGCCAGGG